>NZ_JBWCAM010000003.1:226021-336886 GCF_056175065.1 Pseudomonas sp. JC1203 | reverse complement strand
GCGGGTCGCCGTCCGCGATCGTTTGTCGCCGTGTGGGAGCGGGCTTGCCAGCGAGCTGTTGGGGCCATAACCGCTCGCGGGCAAGCCAGCTCCCACACCCATTGTTACCATCCAAACAACAGTGTTTCTCCCCGTATCAAATGACAACTTGTCGCAGGGGCGTGATTTTTTGGTATGCTTACATTCAGTAACTAACTGATTAGTTAATTGCGTTTAAGTGGTCACCGACCCAAGCTGGCGAGTCGCATCGCCCAGGGCGGTGCGCAGACCTTGCAAGCCCCACGGTGAACATTGTCAAGGCTTTGGCTTTCAAAAGCCGAGGCCTCCACTACTCTTAAAACTTCCCCGCAACGTTCATGCGTCAGTAGGATCATGTACATGACTAACACTCGAACTTCGGCAAACGTCAGCCGCTGGCCCGCATGGGTCGCCGGTCTGGGCGTGCTGGTTTTTGCACTTCTCTACATCGGGCTGGGTGGTTACCTCGCGTCCGTTGGCGGTAGCTGGTACTTCGTACTGGCCGGCGTCGGCATGCTGGTTTCCTCCGTCCTGCTGTTCAAGCAGCGCCTGGCCGGTGCCTGGCTGTTCGCCGCTGTAATGGTGGCCAGTGTCATCTGGGCCATCGCCGATGCCGGCTTTGTGTTCTGGCCTCAGGTGTCGCGCCTGTTCGCCCTGGCCGTTCTCAGCCTGGTGGTAGCACTGGTCTACCCGACCCTGCGCAAGGCCAATGGCCTGGCCGGTGGCAAGGGTGGCTACGCGCTGGGCGGCCTGCTGGCTGTCGGCGTGGTTGCCGGTGCCTATGGCATGTTCATCCCGCATGACTCGGTGTCCCCGACCGGCGACGGCCCAGGCCTGACCAAGGTTGACCCGGCTCACGCCCAGAAAGACTGGAAACACTACGGTAACGATGAAGGTGGTGGCCGCTTCGCCGCACTGGACCAGATCAACCGCAGCAACGTTTCCAAGCTGGTACCCGTGTGGACCTACCACACCGGTGACGTGGCCGTCAGCGACGGTAACGGCGCCGAAGACCAGGACACCCCGCTGCAGGTTGGCGACAAGGTGTTCATCTGCACCCCGCACAACAACATCATCGCCCTGGACGCCGACACCGGCAAAGAGCTGTGGAAGCGTGACAACCACGCCCAGAGCAAGGTATGGCAGCGTTGCCGTGGCCTGGCGTACTTCGACGCCACCGCCGCTGTCGCCGCGCCTACCGATGGCAGCACTCCGGCCGCCGCCGTTTCGGTAGCCCCGGGTGCCATGTGCCAGCGTCGCCTGCTGACCAACACCATCGACGCCCGCCTGATCGCGGTTGACGCCGACACCGGTGAATACTGCAAGGACTTCGGCAACAACGGTCAAGTCGACCTGAAAGCCGGCCTGGGCGACGTGCCTGACTCCTACTACCAACTGTCGTCGGCACCGCTGATGGCCGGTACCACCGTGGTGGTTGGCGGCCGTGTAGCCGACAACGTCCAGACCGACATGCCTGGCGGCGTGATCCGTGGCTTCGACGTCGTCACCGGCCAGATGCGCTGGGCGTTCGACCCGGGCAACCCGGAAGACAAGCAAGCGCCGGAAGCCGGCAAGACCTACGTGCGCAGCACCCCGAACAGCTGGGCGCCGATGTCCTACGACCCGGCCATGAACACTGTGTTCCTGCCGATGGGCAGCTCGTCCACCGACATCTACGGTGTAGAGCGCAGCAAGCTGGACCACAAGTACGGTGCCTCGGTACTGGCCTTGAACGCCACCACCGGCGAAGAGAAGTGGGTCTACCAGACCGTCCACAACGACCTGTGGGACTTCGACCTGCCGATGCAGCCTAGCCTGATCGACTTTGCCAAGCCTGACGGCAGCAAGGTTCCTGCCGTGGTGATTGGTACCAAGGCTGGCCAGATCTACGTGCTGGACCGCCACACCGGCAAGCCGCTGACCGAAGTGAAAGAAGTTCCGGTCAAGGCTTCCAACATCCCGAACGAGCCGTACTCGCTGACCCAGCCGAAATCGGTTGGCATGCCGCAGATCGGCGCGCAGACCCTGACCGAATCGGACATGTGGGGTGCCACGCCGTTCGACCAGATGCTGTGCCGTATCGCCTTCAAGAAAATGCGTTACGACGGCCTGTACACCGCACCGGGCAGCGATGTGTCGCTGAGCTTCCCAGGTTCGCTGGGTGGCATGAACTGGGGCAGCATCTCCACTGACCCGGTACACGGTTTCATCTTCCTGAACGACATGCGTCTGGGCCTGTGGAGCCAGATGGTGCCACAACAGAAAGACGCCAAGACCTCCTCGGGCGGTGAAGCACTGAACACCGGCATGGGCGCTGTACCGCTGAAAGGCACCCCATACGCCGTGAACAAGAACCGCTTCCTGTCGGTAGCCGGCATTCCTTGCCAGGCTCCGCCGTTCGGTACCCTGACCGCCGTGGACATGAAGACCCAGAAGATTGCATGGCAAGTGCCGGTCGGCACCGTGCAGGACACTGGCCCAATGGGCATCCGCATGCACCTGCAACTGCCAATCGGCATGCCAACCCTGGGCGGCACCCTGTCCACCCAAGGTGGCCTGGTGTTCATCGCCGGTACCCAGGACTTCTACCTGCGTGCGTTCAACACCGCCAACGGTGAAGAAGCCTGGAAAGCCCGCCTGCCAGTCGGCAGCCAGGGCGGCCCGATGACCTACGTTTCGCCGAAAACCGGCAAGCAGTATGTGGTCATCACCGCCGGTGGTGCTCGCCAGTCGACCGACCGTGGCGACTACGTGATCGCTTACGCGCTGCCTGACAGCAAGTAAGCCCCTCGCGTGAAAGCCCGCTGTCGCCCCCAGGGCGGCAGCGGGTTTTTTTATGCGTGGCCACTTGTGGACGCTGGCGGTACCATTTCATCATTCAGATTATCGAGGCGCACCCATGACCAGCCGCACTGTCGCTGCGAGCCACCCGGCCTACCGGGATGACATCGCCGACCTCATCACCCGCCGGCCATTGCCCGGCCCTGGCCTTGAGCAGGTCGACCCGTTCCTGTTCCTCAACCACCACGGCCCGCAGGTGTACGCGCCGAACAACAACGGCCTGCCGTTCGGCCCGCACCCGCATCGCGGCTTCGAGACCGTGACCTTTATCCTCACCGGCAACCTGGCGCACTACGACACCGGCGGCCACGAAAGCGTGATAGAGGCCGGTGGCGTGCAGTGGATGACGGCCGGCAGCGGCCTGATTCACGCCGAAGTGTCGCCGCCCAGCTTCAAGCAGAGCGGCGGCCCGCTGGAGATCCTGCAGCTGTGGGTGAACCTGCCGTCGACGCTGAAAATGACCGCGCCGCGCTACACCGGCGTGCAGGCCGATGGCATCCCGGCGCTGCCGGTGGCTGACGGCAAGGGTGTGCTCAACCTGATTGCCGGCGAGTTCCACGGCACCCGGGGGCCCATCCCGTCGCTGACCGGCGTGTTCATGAGCACCCTGCGCCTGCAGGCTGGCGCCCAGGTGCAATTGCCGGCACCGGCCGCGCGCAGCGTGTTCCTGTACGTGGTCAGCGGCCAGCTGAGCATCGGCGGCACGCCGGTAAAACCGTGGCACCTGATCAGCCTGAACGCCGACGGCGACACCCTGGCCATCGACGCCAGCAGCGACGCCGTGCTGGTGTTCGGCCACGCCGACCCGATCGATGAACCGGTGGTGGCCCATGGGCCGTTCGTGATGAACACCCGCGGCGAAATCGAACAGGCGATCCGCGATTACCAGGCGGGCAAGTTCAATGGCGATGGCAAGCTGCTGGAGGTGGGGCAGTAACCCTGACGCGGCCTGCCGCCGCTGCTACGTAATGTGGGAGCTGGCTTGCCAGCGAGCTGTTGAGGCCCTGAAAACTCGCTGGCAAGCCAGCTCCCACAAAGACAGTTGCTGCTACATGAAATCCGTAGCAGCTGCCGCAGGCGGCGTCGCCGTTATTACGGGGCGCGCATCGACAGCTCCACGTCCTCGGCGAACGGCAGCGAGAGGTAGCCGCTGGCCGTGGAACGCACCTTTTCCAGGTATTCGGGGCTGTGGTCGGCGTTGTCGGCGACGATCAGCGCCCCGGGTTTCAGGCGGCTTTCCAGCAGCGCCAGGATCTCCGGGTACAGCGCCTTGGCACCATCCAGCAGCACCAAGTCGATCTGCGCGGGTAGGTCGCGGCTCAAGGTCTGCACGGCATCGCCTTCGCGGATTTCCACCAGGTCCAGCAGCCCGCCGGCCGCCAGGTTCTGCCGGGCAACGGCGACCTTGGACGCTTCGAACTCGCTGGTGATCAGCTGGCCGCCGCCGTTGTCCCGCAGGGCCGCGGCCAGGTGCAGGGTGGAGAGCCCGAACGAGGTGCCGAACTCGACAATGGTCTGCGCCTGGCTGCTGCGCGCCAGCAGGTACAGCAGCTTGCCGGTGGCGCGCGACACGGGCAGGGCGAAATCCTTGAGGCGGCTGTACAGCTCGCGGTAACCAGTCTTGCTTTGCATCAGTTGCGCCAGCTGCTCGGCCGGCAGTTGCGACATGTCCGGGTGGTAGGCTTCGGCCTCGTCGAACAGGCGCTCCAGCAGGGCGGCGAGGGGCGCGGAAGTCAGGGTATTCATCGCATTCTCCAGGGTGGGTGTGCAGCGGTGTGGGTGTGGGTCTAGAATGCGATCAATCCATCACATTTTCTATTCGCATTCCCGAGCCCCCATGAGCGAACGCCCCGCACCCCCGATTTTACAGCGCAAACAGCCGCGCCAGGCACGTTCCACCGAGCTGGTGGCGGTCATTCTCCAGGCCGCCACTCAGGTTTTGGCCCAGGAAGGCGCGCAGCGCTTTACTACTGCGCGGGTGGCGGAGAAGGCTGGCGTGAGTATCGGCTCGCTGTACCAGTACTTCCCCAACAAGGCCGCGATCCTGTTCCGCCTGCAAAGCGAGGAATGGCGCCAGACCAGCGACCTGCTCACCGCCATACTCGCCGACGCCGGCACGCCACCCTTGCAGCGCCTGCGGCAGCTGGTGCACGCGTTCATCCAGTCCGAATGCGAAGAAGCCGCCATGCGCGTGGCCCTGGACGACGCTGCGCCGCTGTACCGCAACGCGCCCGAAGCCCAGGCGGCGAGGGCGGCGGGTGAGGGGGCGTTCCAGCGCTTCCTGCTGGAGGTGCTGCCGCAGGCTGACAACGCCGCGCGTGGGCTGGCCGGGGAGTTGATACTCGCGACCTTGAGCGGGGTGGGGAAACGGTTTTCCGAAACTCCGCGCACGCCGGCGCAGATCGAGGCGTATGCAAAGGCGATGGGGGATATGTTTTGTGCGTATTTGGCGGGGTTGGGGGCGCAGAACCGGGCTATGGTGTCCTTATGAATCTCTTGTTCATCTGCGGCAAAAACCGCCTGCGCAGCCCTACCGCCGAGCAGCTTTACGCCAATTATCCGGGCGTGCAAACCGCCTCGGCGGGGGTTGGCCACGACGCCGATGTACCGGTGGACGGGGAGCTGATTGCCTGGGCTGACCTGATCCTGGTCATGGAGCCGGTACACCGTCGCAAGTTGTCGGCGCGCTTTCGCTCCGTGCTGGCTGACAAGCGCGTGGTGTGCCTGGACATCCCTGATGACTATGAGTACATGGAGCCAGCGTTGGTGGAGTTGCTGCAAAGTCGCATGCAACGCTACCTGTAGCA
Organism: Pseudomonas sp. JC1203; assembly: GCF_056175065.1. Classification (NCBI taxonomy): domain Bacteria; kingdom Pseudomonadati; phylum Pseudomonadota; class Gammaproteobacteria; order Pseudomonadales; family Pseudomonadaceae; genus Pseudomonas; species Pseudomonas sp. JC1203. The sequence continues at coordinate 331,220 of NZ_JBWCAM010000003.1, read as the reverse complement.
GCTGCCGAAGGCTGCGTCGCGGCCCCTGGGATTCATCAGGTTATGCGCCGCGTCTGTGACGCGGCCTGGCGGCCGCTGCCACAGATAGTCACAAGACGCCGTAGCCGCTGCCTCACGGCAGCGGCTACGAGGGTTACCGCTTACTTGATCAGCGGCACGCCGCTCAGCTTCTCCAGCTCTTCGAAGCTGATGTCCGCGACGATCTCGCGCACTTTCAGGCCGTCGCTGGTCACGTCCAGAATGGCCAGGTCGGTGTAGATGCGGCTCACGCAACCGATGCCGGTCAGCGGGTAGGTGCACTCGGGCACCAGCTTGCTTTCGCCGGTCTTGGTCAGGTGGTCCATCATCACGAACACTTCGCGTGCGCCGGTGGCCAGGTCCATGGCGCCGCCCACGGCCGGGATCGAACCCTCGGCGCCGGTGTGCCAGTTGGCCAGGTCGCCCTTGACCGACACCTGGAAGGCGCCCAGCACGGCGATGTCGATGTGGCCGCCGCGCATCATCGAGAACGAGTCGGCGTGGTGGAAGAAGGCGCCGCCGGTGAGCAGGGTCACGTGCTGCTTGCCGGCGTTGATCAGGTCGTCGTCCTCTTCGCCTTCGGCCGGGCTTGGGCCCATGCCCAGCACGCCGTTTTCGCTGTGCAGGAACACTTCCTTGTCGCCCAGGTAGTTGGCCACCAGGGTCGGCACGCCGATGCCCAGGTTGACGTAGGCGCCTTCTTTGATGTCTTCGGCCACGCGTTGGGCCATTTCGTTACGCGACAGTTTTTTCATGGTCATGGCGGGCCTCAAACGGCTTTGGCGGTCGAAGAAACAGGGTAGGTCGGCACGGCGACCACGCGCTGGACGAAGATGCCCGGCGTGATGATGTGCTCAGGGTCCAGTTCACCCAGTTCGACGATTTCATTGACCTGCGCGATGGCGGTCTTGGCAGCCATGGCCATGATCGGGCCGAAGTTGCGTGCGGCCTTGCGGTACACCAGGTTGCCCCAGCGGTCGCCCTTGTAGGCCTTGATCAGCGCGATGTCGGCGTGCAGCGGCATTTCCAGCACGTAGTTGCGGCCGTCGATGACGCGGGTTTCCTTGCCCTCGGCCAGCAGGGTGCCGTAGCCGGTTGGCGAGAAGAACGCACCGATGCCCGAGCCTGCGGCGCGGATGCGCTCGGCCAGGTTGCCCTGGGGTACCACTTCCAGCTCGACCTTGCCGGCGCGGTACAGCTCGTCGAACACATAAGAGTCGGACTGGCGCGGGAACGAACAGATCACCTTGCGCACGCAGCCGGCTTTCAGCAGCGCGGCCAGGCCAACCTCGCCGTTGCCGGCGTTGTTGCTGATGATGGTCAGGTCGCGGGCACCGGTGGCGATCACGCCATCGACCAGCTCCGAAGGCATGCCGGCGGTGCCGAAGCCACCCACCATGATGACCGAACCGTCGGCAATCCCTTCCACCGCGGCAGCGACGGACTCAAACGTTTTATTGATCAAAGCGAGCTCCTGGTTTTTCCTGGAGTGTGAATGAATCAAGGCACGGGCCAAGGGCTGAGGCCACGTCTTCTTGTTATCAATTTAGCCGAAGCGCTGTCGGCAGCGACGTCAGGCGCCCAATGGGCAGCGCTTGTCGTCATGGCTATAGCGTGCCGTAAAACGGGGCTGGGGGGAGAGTGCCTGAAGCGGAATTGGTGCGATTATCGGACTGTTGTGCGATATAAGGCCGTTTTTTGTTGCCTTTCAACTCATCGAGGCCGCCTTGCGCCGTGCCCATTGCTTGAGCCACTGCACAAGTGCCCCTGGCGCCAGCGGCGGCGAAAACAGGTAGCCCTGGCCCACCGGGTAGCCTTGCTCCTGCAGGCGGGCGCGTTGCGAGTGGGTTTCGATGCCCTCGGCCACCAACGTCAGGTGCAGGCTTTGGCCCACCCCCAATATAGCCTGGCTGAGGGCGCGGGCGGCTTCGCTGTGGTCCAGGTCGGCAACGAAACTGCGGTCCAGCTTCAGTTCGTGGAACGGCAGCCGGCGCAGGTAGCTGAGGCTTGAGTAGCCGGTGCCGAAGTCGTCCATGGACAGCCGAATGCCGCGTGCCTGAATGCGCTGGATGGTGTCCAGGGTGCTGGGGTTGCTGTCCAGCAGAATACTCTCGGTGAGTTCGATGATCAGGTCCTGGGGCGCCAGCCGGTGACGGTGCAGCAGGGTGTCTGCCAGCGTCGCCAGGTCCAGGCGATGGAAGCTCACCGACGACAGGTTGACCGCTACCGACGGCACGTCCACGCCCATGGCACGCCAGGCCGCCAGTTGCCGACAGGCTTCGTCGAGGGCCCAGCGGCCCAGCTCGTCGATCAGCCCGCTTTCCTCGGCCAGTGGAATGAAGCGCCCCGGCGGTATGTCGCCCAGCTGCGGGTGGCTCCAGCGCGCCAGGGCCTCGACGCCGTAGAGCCCGCCGCTGGCCAGCTCCACCTGGGGTTGGTAATGCAGGTGCAACTGCCGGTGGGTGATGGCCTGGCGCAGCGCCGACTCCAGCGCCAAATGCTCGCGGGCGACGCTGTTCATTTCCTGGCTGAAGAAACGGAAGGCGCCGCGGCCGCTGTTCTTCGCCTGGTGCATGGCAATGTCGGCGCGGTGCAGCAGGCTCTCCATGTTGGCGCCGTCCAGCGGGTACAGGGCAATGCCCACGCTGGCGGTGATGCTCAGGCTGGTCTGGGCGATGGTCATGGGCTGGCTGAGCAGCGCCTGGATACGCTCCACCGTGAGGGCGGCGTGCTCGGCGTCACCGGCGGTGAGCAGCACCACGAACTCGTCGGCCGACAGCCGTGCGGCAATATCCGCCTCGGCGAGCTCGTGGCGCAGGCGCGCGGCCACCTGGCGCAGTAGCTCGTCGCCGGCCGGGTGGCCGAGGGAGTCGTTGACCTGGGTGAAGCGGTCAAGGTTGATGAACAGCACCGCCACCGGGTGCGCCTTGCCGGCACCGCTGGCGATGATCGCGTCGGCGCGGGTCTGCAGGAAGGTGCGGTTGGGCAGGCCGGTCAAGCCGTCGTAGAACGCCAGCTGGCGGATGCGGTGGCGCGACGCATCGCGCTCCAGCGCCAGGGCGCAGAGGTTGGCGCAGGCGTCCACCAAACGTTGGTGGAAGGCCTCGGCATGGGCATTGCGCGGCGCATGGAAATAGAAGGCGAAGGTGCCGATGGGCTGGCCTGCGCTATTGCGAATCGGCGTCGACCAACTGCCGATGATGCCCAGTGGCAGGGCCAGGTAGAGAAAGTCGGCCCACAGCGGATCCTCGGCGATGTTGTCGATGCGCACCGCTTCGTTGCGCCAGGCGGCGGTGCCGCACGAGCCGACCTTGGGGCCGATGCTCAGGCCGTTCAGCTGGCGGCAGTATTCGGGGTCCAGGCTGGGCGCGGCCAGCGAGTGCAGTTGGCCCTGGTCGTCCACCGCCAGGATCGAGGCAGTGACTTCCGGGGCGATACGCTCCACTTCCAGGCAAATCAGCTCCAGCACTTCGGTCAGCGGCTGCTCGCGGGCGACGGCCTCCAGCACCTGGTGCTGCAAGGCACGATGGATTTTGCTTTCGGTGATGTCGGTGAACAGCGTGACGGTGTGCTGCAGGTGGCCGTTGTCGTCCACTATCGGGCTGCTGGTCATGCGCGCCCAGTAACGCTGGCCGTGCTTGCCGGTGACAATGGCCTCGCGGTGGCCGCCGTCCTCGGCGCTGCAGTCTTCGCGGGGCGCCAGCAGTTGCGCGGGGTCGCAGCCCCAGACTTCGTGGTCGCTCCAGCCGAACATTTGCCGGAAGCCGGTGTTGGTGTAGGTGATCAGGCCCTGGCGGTCAGTGATCACCGCGGCAGTGTCGCTGACCTCGGCGGCAATCGACAGCAACTTCAGCCGCTCCTGCTGGGCGCGCTCCTGCTCCAGGCGCGCGGTGATGTCCGTGGCGATCTTGAGCACCTGCACCACCTGTCCGTTTTCATCCAGCACCGGCAGGTACGTGGCCTCCAGCCAGCAACTGCTGCCGTCGCGGCGCAGGCGCTCGGCGACACCGGAGCGCGAACCGCCGTCGCGCAGGCTCTGCCAGAACGTCGCGTATTCGGCGCTGCTGACCAGCGCCGGCGGGCAGAAGGCGCTGTGGTGGCGGCCGCGAAGGTCGACGCCGCCATAGCCCAGCAGGGCCAGGTAATTGGCGTTGGCATCGAGCAGGGTGCCCTCGGGGCTGAACCAGGCCATGGCCATCACCCGGTGCAGGGCAGCCAGTTGGACGGCGTTGGCGGTGACGCTGGAAGTGTCAGGTGTCATGGGCACGGCCTGCTGGCGGCAAACGGAAGGCTGCAGGCTTCCGTGCCGCTCGTGAATGCTCAGTATAGCGCCGGGTTTTTGCGCTGCCGCTCATGCCCGTCGGCATTTGCCCATGGCAATGCGCGGCGCTTTTGTAAACAATAGCGCCCTGCAAAACCGCGCGGCCCGTTCGGGCCCGCGCCATGGTCATTTTTACCGGGAACTCCATGCCTTCGATTTTCGCCTGCCACGCGCCATGCTCTCCTGCCCGGGAGCTTCAGCCATGAACGATTTCACCGTTGAGCTGCTGCCCACCCAGGTGGAGCAGGCGCAGCTGATCCGCAACCTGTACCAGTTCTATGCCTACGAGTCTTCGGACTGGGAGCAGGAGGACGTCGACGACGACGGCCGCTATTACATCCATGACGAACACCTGATGCGCTACTGGCACGAGCAGGACTGGAGCGCCAACCTGCTGCTGGTCAACGGCTGCGTGGCCGGTTTCCTGCTGGTGGAGCGCAGCGAACTGCCGGGCATCGATGCGCTGGAGCTGGCCGACCTGTTCATCCTCAAGCGCTACCGCCGCAAGGGCATCGGCAAGGCGTTGGTTACCCAGGTGCTGATGGGCGGCCACGAGAACTGGCTGGTGCGCTACTACCGCCAGGATGACGCGGCCATGGCGTTCTGGGACTCGGTGCTCGAAGAACTGCCGCGCCCGGCGCGCGCCATCGAGCTGGATGACGAGCCGGATTTGGCGAACTTCCTGGTCACCCGGGTTATGCACTGACGCGGCCTTTGGCCGCTGCTACAGGAACTCCATACACCGCCAGGGTGCCGCAAGGCCTCGACCAATAACGCGAATGCTGGTCACCCGGGTTATGCACTGACGCGGCCTTTGGCCGCTGCTACAGGAAGCTCATCCGCCGCCCCGTAGCAGCTGCCGCAGGCTGCGTCACAAGGACGGGACAGGGTGCCGCAAGGCCTCGACCAACAACGCAAACGCCGGCGAAGCCTGGCGCCGGCTGGTGTAGTACAGGTGAAAGCCGGCAAACGCCGGGCTCCAGTCCTCCAGCACGCGCACCAGCTCACCGCGCTGGAAATAAGGCTCGCACAGGTCTTCCGGCACGTAGCTCAGCCCCAGCCCATCCACTGCCGCCGCCAGCAGCTGGTAGACGCCGTTGTGGATGACCTGCCCGGTCACTTTCACGTTGAGGCTTTCACCGCCCTTGGCGAATTCCCAGGCATACAGGCCGCCGTGGGTGGCCAGGCGCAGGTTGTTGCACGGGTGGGCGGTGAGGTCGCGGGGCGTCAACGGTTTGGGGTAGCGGGCGAAATGCCCGGGGGTACCGACCACGGCCATGCGCATGTCGGCGCTGATCCGCGTGGCGATCATGCCTTCGGCCACTTGCTCGCCCAGGCGCACGCCGGCGTCGAAGCCCTGGGCGGCAATGTCCACCAGGCCGTTGTCGCAGCACACCTCGACCTTGATGTCCGGGTACTGCTGCATGAAGGTCCTGAGCCTGGGCCGCAGCACCGCGTCCAAGGAGTAATCGGAAGCGTTGATGCGCAGGTTGCCGGCGGGGCGGTCGCGCAGGTCGCTGAGCGCGGCCAGTTGAATTTCGATTTCCTCGAAGTGCGGGCCCACCGTCTGCAAAAGCCGTTGCCCGGCCTCGGTCGGCGACACGCTGCGCGTAGTGCGGATCAGCAGGCGCAGGCCCAGCCGGGCTTCCAGGCCGCGAATAGTGTGGCTGAGCGCCGATTGCGACACGCCGATCTTCGCCGCGGCTTTGGTGAAGCTTCGCTCGCGGGCCACCGCGAGAAAGGCGAGCAGGTCATTGGCGTTCTCGCGCAGCATTGAGGCAATTCCTTCAGGGGCGGCCCCTGATTCTAGCAGGGGCCGCAGCGCATCAGCCGCCTACGCGCTTCTGCAAATGGGCCGGGTAGCGGTCACCCGCCACGGTGATACCGTCCAGCGCCACCTGGATGGCCGCCAGGTCATCGGCGCCCAGCACTACGCTGGCGGCGCCGGTGTTTTCTTCCAGGCGGTGCAGCTTGGTGGTACCCGGAATCGGCACTATCCACGGCGCCTGGGCCAGCAGCCAGGCCAGGGCGATCTGCGCACGGGTGGCCTGCTTGCGTTCGGCGATCTGCCCCAGCACTTCCACCAGCGCGGCGTTGGCCTTGCGGTTGTGCTCGCTGAAGCGTGGCACCTGGTTGCGAAAGTCGCTGGCGTCGAACGTCGTGGTCTCGGTGATGGCGCCGGTGAGGAAACCCTTGCCCAGCGGGCTGAACGGCACCAGGCCGATGCCCAGTTCCGCCAGCGTCGGCAAAATCTCGCGCTCGGGCTCGCGCCACCACATCGAGTATTCGCTTTGCAGCGCCGCCACCGGTTGCACGGCGTGGGCGCGACGGATCGAACCGACCCCGGCTTCCGACAGCCCGAAGTGCTTGACCTTGCCTTCGGCGATCAAGTCCTTCACCGCGCCCGCCACGTCTTCCATGGGCACGTTGGGGTCGACCCGGTGCTGGTAGAACAGGTCGATACGGTCGGTCTTCAGGCGCTTCAGCGACGCTTCCGCCACCGCGCGAATGCGCTCGGGGCGGCTGTTGAGCGGCTGTTTGGAGTCGCCGTTTTCAAAGCCGAACTTGGTGGCGATGACGACCTGGTCGCGGAACGGCGCGACGGCTTCGCCTACCAGTTCCTCGTTGGTGAACGGGCCGTAGCATTCGGCGGTGTCGAAAAAGCTCACGCCGCGTTCAAAGGCGGCGCGCAGCAATTGCACGCCGGTGGCGCGGTCGACGGCGGGGCCGTAGCCGAAGCTCAGGCCCATGCAGCCCATGCCCAGGGCCGAGACCTGCAGGCCGGTGCTGCCTAGTTGGCGGGTTTGCATGGTAGGTGCCTCCTTGTGGATGAGCAGTGCATGCTACAAGGCGTGGCGTGGGTGATTAAGCCGATGGATCAGAATGGACTTATGAGTGAGGCTCATGAATTCCCTGTAGCAGCGGCCGCCAGGCCGCGTCAGGGCCGGACGCGGCCTGGCGGCCACTGCTACGGGCGGTGGGAGACGACGTGGGCGTGGAAGCCGGTCTGGCCGGGCGCCACTTCCTCGCGCAACGTCAATTGTGGAATCTGGTAATCCCCACCATTCTGCGCCCGGTACGCTATCGGTGCAGCGCTGAACAGCGTGTCCAGCCGCTGCCCCAGGGCATGTTCCAGCGTGGCATAGCGGTCTTCATCCACGCGACTGGTGCGGTGCACCAGGAACGGCGGCAGCACGTCGAAGCCGGGGTAGTGCAGCATGCCGTGCTGGATGGGGAACAGCAGGTCCGCCATCGGCCCATTGATACCGCGCTCGCTGTAATGCGACTCCCAGCCACCGCTGGTCACCACCAGCATGGCGCGCTTGCCCTGCATGGAGCCCTCGCCGTAGCGGTTGCCCCAGCGGGTGTCCGAGTGTTCGCCCACGCCGTAGGCGAAACCGTACGCGTACACCCGTTCAAACCAGCCCTTCATGATCGCCGGCATGGAGAACCACCACAGCGGGAACTGGAAAATAACCGCGTCAGCCCACAACAGCTTCGCCTGTTCGGCGGCGATGTCGGCACTTTGCAGGCCGTTGGCGAAGGCGTGCCGGGACTCTTTCGAGGCGTCGAAGCGGGCCGGGTCCAGGCGCTGCCGGGTGTCGTCGGCGTCCAGCGCGGCCTTCCACTGCATGGCGTACAGGTCCGAAACCTGCACCTGGTGGCCGGCCTGCTGCAGATGGGCGACGCTGAAGTCTTTCAGCGAACCGTTGAGGGATTTGGCTTCCGGGTGGGCGTAGACGATCAGGATGTTCATGGTCGGGTCCGTGCGTGTGGGGGTGGGGCTATCCTCGCGCCGGCTGCGGTATAGTGGAAATGAATAACCCATATTGCAGGTATTGGCATGGTTAATCTGCGGCAGCTGGACCTGAACCTGCTGGTGACCCTGGATGTGCTGCTCAGCGAGCACAACGTGACCCGCGCGGCGCAGCGCCTGAACTATTCGCAGCCGTCCATCAGCGTGCACCTGGCCAAGCTGCGCGAGGTGTTCGATGACCCACTGCTGCTGCCCGGCCCCCGCGGCATGCGCCCCACCGCGCGGGCGCAGGCCCTGCGCGAACCACTGCGCCAGGCGCTGGCGGCACTGGAACATGCAGTGGCACCAGTGGCGCCGTTTGACCCAGCCCAGGCGCGCGACACCTGGCGCGTGGCCGCCTCGGACAACAGCGTGGCGACCATCCTGCTGCCGGCCTTGGGCAGCCTGCGCGCCGCCGCGCCGCACACGCGGTTGGCGGTGTTGCAGATGGTGCCGGCGCACGTTGCGCGGCAGGCCGAGCAGGGCGACGTGGACCTTGCGTTCCATACCCGTGATGACTCGCCGGAAAGCCTGCGCAGCCGCGTGCTGTTTGAAGAGCGCTACGTGCTGGTAGGGCGCCACGACCACCCACGGCTCAAGCGCAAGCCCACCCTGGCGCAGTTCTGCGCGCTTGAGCAGGTGATCGTTTCCCCCGACGGCGGCGGTTTCAGCGGCGCCACCGACAATGCCCTGGCGGCGCTGGGCCTGAGCCGCAAAGTGGTGCTGTCGGTGCCGCATTTCCTCGTGGTGCCGCATGTGCTGGCCAGCAGCGACCTGGTGGCGTTGCTGCCCGAACGTCTGGTGCGGCGCCACCCCGAGCTGCGCGTAGTGGCGCCGCCACTGGCAGTGGCGGGCTTCCAGATGACCATGCTCTGGCCCGAGCGCTGCCACCGCGACCCGGCGCACCGCTGGTTGCGCGAACATATCGCTGCAACATGCGCACTTGTGGGAGCTGGCTTGCCAGCGAGTTTTTAGGCCTCAACAGCTCGCTGGCAAGCCAGCTCCCACGCGCCTGTCGAGAATTTCATGGTGCGGCAACTTGACGCAGGCCTGTCAAAATTGCGCTAATCGGTGCTTTGACGTGTATACAAAAAGCCTTCTCCAGCAGTGTCACGGGCGTGCAGCCTGCCGGCGCTACCCTGGGCGGAGTGCTTTTGCCTGATGACGGAAACCACCCATGAAAAATGTGCCGAACCAGTCTCGCCCCCTGTACATCGCCTACGCCGGCCCTTCGCTTCTGGAAATGCCGCTGCTGAACAAGGGCAGCGCCTTCACCCCGCAGGAACGCATCGACTTCAACCTGATCGGCCTGCTGCCGCAGAACGTCGAGACCATCGAAGAGCAGGTGGACCGCGTCTACCGCCAGTACGAGCAGTGCGCCAGCGACCTGGACAAGCATATCTACCTGCGTTCCATCCAGGATAACAACGAGACCCTGTTCTTCCGCCTGCTGGAAGCGCATCTGGACAAGATGCTGCCGATTATCTACACCCCCACCGTCGGCCAGGCCTGCCAGGAGTTCTCCAAGATCTACCGCACCCACCGCGGCCTGTTCATCTCCTACCCCGACCGTGACCGTATCGACGACATCCTGCGCAGCGCTACCAAGGACTCGGTGAAGATCATCGTGGTCACCGACAGCGAGCGCATTCTGGGCCTGGGCGACCAGGGCATCGGCGGCATGGGCATTCCCATCGGCAAGCTGTCGCTGTACACCGCCTGCGGCGGTATCAGCCCGGCCTACACCCTGCCTATCGTGCTGGACGTGGGCACCAACAACCAGGAGCTGCTGGACGACCCCATGTACATGGGCTGGCGCCACCCGCGCGTCACCGGCCAGGACTACGCCGAGTTCGTCGACCTGTTCATCCAGGCGGTGAAGCGCCGCTGGCCGGACGTGCTGCTGCAGTTCGAGGACTTCGCGCAAACCAACGCCATGCCGCTGCTGGAGAAATACCGCGACGAGCTGTGCTGCTTCAACGATGACATCCAGGGCACTGCCTCGGTGGCCGTGGGCACGCTGCTGGCCGCCTGCAAGGTCAAGGGCCAGAAGCTGGGCGAGCAGGTGGTAGCATTCGTCGGTGCCGGCTCTGCGGGCTGCGGCATTGCCGAGCACATCGTCGCGGCCATGCAGATCGAAGGGCTGTCGGAAAGCGAAGCGCGCCAGCGCATCTTCATGGTCGACCGTTTCGGCCTGCTGACCGACGACATGACCGGCCTGCACGACTTCCAGATGCGCCTGGCGCACAAGGCCAACGCCCTGCAAGGCTGGCAGCGCGACGACAACGGCCTGCCGTTGCTGGAGGTGGTGAAACAGGCCAAGCCGACGATCCTCATCGGTGTGTCGGGCCAGCGCGGGTTGTTCACCGAGGCCGTGGTGCGCGAAGTCTACGCCCACTGCAAGCAGCCGCTGATCATGCCGCTGTCCAACCCCACCTCGCGCGTCGAGGCCACCCCTGCCGAAGTGCTGGAGTGGACCGAAGGCAACGCCTTGGTGGCCACCGGCAGCCCGTTTGCACCCGTGGAAATCAACGGCCGCACCTTGCCGATTGCCCAGTGCAACAACGCCTATATCTTCCCCGGCATCGGCCTGGGCGTGGTAGCCGCCAAGGCCACGCGCATCACCGACGCCATGCTGATGGCTGCCTCCAACGCCCTGGCCGAGTGTTCGCCGGTGGTCACGGGCAGCGGCGACGCCGTGCTGCCGCCGCTGAAAGACATCCAGGCCGTCAGCAAGAAAATCGCCGTGGCTGTCGCCAAGCAGGCCCAGGCCGATGGCGTAGCCCTGGAAACGCCCGAAGAGCTGCTGCTGGCGGCCATCGAGCGCAACTTCTGGTTCCCGCGCTATCGCTTTTACCGCCGTGCGGCGGTATAAGTTCCAGCCATCAAGCTGAATGAAAACGGGCCTGGTCAGGCCCGTTTTTTTTCGTCTTTTTTTCGTCCGATGGACAGGCCGAAACTCCAGCCATCGCCTATTACTCAGTGACACCCGTCGTACAGGACACGCTGCGTGAGCGAGCGCCCGCATTCCCGATTCTCGCTGTTCTGGCTGCTGCCCCTGGCCGCGGCCATTGCCGCCGTGCTGGTGCTGTCCGGGCATTTCATCGGCCAGGGGCCACGCATCACCGTGACGTTCCGCACCGCCGAGGGGCTGGAGGTCAACCACACCCAGGTGATGTACAAGCACGTGCCCATCGGCAAGGTGGTTGCCATCGATATCGACAAGAACCGCGACCGGGTCGATGTCGGCATCGAGTTGCTCGCTTCGGCCAAGGCCTTCGCCGACAAGGGCACGCGGTTCTGGGTGGTGCGCCCGCGCATCGGTTTCAACGAGATTTCCGGGCTGAAGACCCTGCTCAGCGGCAGCTTCATCGGTGCCGACGCCGGCAGCCAGGGCGAGCAGGCCGAGCGCTTTCGCGGCCTGGAACACCCGCCTGCCACCCTGTTTGGCGAGACCGGCACGCGCTTTGTGCTGCACGCCGACGACCTCGGTTCGCTGAACGTCGGCTCGCCGGTGTATTACCGCCGCGTGCAGGTGGGCCGGGTGATAGGGCGGGGCCTGAGCGGGGAGGGCAGCGGCGTCGACGTCACGGTGTTCATCAGCGCGCCCAACGACCGCTTCGTCACCCAGAACAGCCGGTTCTGGAACGCCAGCGGCGTTGATATCAACGTGGGCGTGGGCGGCCGCGAGGTGAACATCGAGTCCATGGCCGCGGTGCTCAACGGCGCGGTGGCGTTCCAGAATCCACCGTACCCCGACAGCCCGCCGGTGGCCGCCGCCAACAGCCGTTTCACCCTATTCGATGAGCGTGGCGATGCCCTGGCCCGGCCACTGGGCTATGCCCGCTACCTGGTGATGCATTTCGACGACTCGGTGCGCGGCCTGGCGGTGGGCGCGCCGGTGGAATTCTTCGGCGTGAGCATTGGCCGGGTCACCTCGGTGCGCCTGGACTATGACGAGGCGCGGCAGCAGCCGGTGACCCACGTGGGCGCCGTCATCTACCCCAACCGCCTGGGTGCGGTGCATGAAAAACTGCACAAGGACCTGGGCCGTGACGACGAGAACACCACCGCCATGCTGGTGGGCCGCTTCATCGAGCACGGCATGCGCGGCCAGGCGCGCACCGGCAACCTGCTGACCGGGCAGAAGTACATCCTGCTGGGCTTCGTGCCGGGCGTGGCGCCGGTGAAATTCGACTACGCCGCGCGGCCGCTGGAGGTGCCCACGGTGTCGGGCAGCCTGTCGGTGATGGAAGACCAGCTCAAGCAGATCATGGCCATGGCCGGGCGCCTGCCTACCCGGCAGCTGTCGGAAAACCTGACGCGCAGCCTGCAGCAGTTGCCGTTGGTGGTGCAGCAGGTGAACCAGCAGGTGGTGCCGCAGTTGCGCGATACGCTGCTGGAGGCGAACCAAACCTTCAAGGGCGTGGTCGATAGTGTCGCCGACGGCACCCGCCAACGTGCGCAGTTCGACGACACGGCATTGCAGATCAAGCAGGCCTCGCGCTCGGTGCAGGCGTTGCTGGACTTGTGGAACCGCTACCCCGAACTGTTCCTGCGCGGGCACTCTGCCGAAGACCCGGCGGCGGCCACCGCGCTGCCACGAAACTGACCGAAAATTTACCCTTTGCAGACGTTTCCTGCGCTTTTTTAACCGATACTCAAAGGCGTGAGATCGAGCGCTGCTCGACAACCCATGGAGATGCACATGAAAAAGATCATTGCGGCAGGTTGTGCCTGCCTGATGCTGCTGACGCCGCTGGCGAGCTTCGCCCAGCCAGGCCCGGACAACGGCGGCCCTGATCGTGGCCACGGCGGTGGCCAGCAGCAGGGTCGCCCGCAGCAGGGTGGCGGTGGCGGCCCGCAGCACGGCGGCGGCCAGCAGCAGCGTCCGCCACAGCATGGTGGCCAGCAGCAACAGCATCGCCCAGGCGGCCCGGGTGGTGGCGGCCAGGCCTACCGCCCGCAACCGGGCATGCCCCGGCCGCACAGCGAATGGCACCGCGGCGGCTTCGCGCCCCAGCAATACCGCGGCGACCGCTACTGGGTCACTGACTGGCACTCCCGTCACCTGCGCCAGCCACCGCGTGACCACCGCTGGCTGTACGTGAACGGCGACTACGTGCTGGTAGCCATCGCCACCGGCGCCATCGTGCAGATCCTCAGCGGCTACTGAGCCCGATACGCAAACCCCGCGTAGCAGCTGCCGCAGGCTGCGTCCGGTACCGCTGCGGTGCACCTGGACAACCGTAGTGCCTGAGGACGCGGCCTTGCGGCCGCTGCTACAGACGATTCGCGTAGCAGCTGCCGCAGGCTGCGTCCGGCACCACTGCGGTGCTGCTGGACAACCGCGGTGCCCGAGGACGCGGCCTTGCGGCCGCTGCTACGGAAGATTCGCGTAGCAGCTGCCGCAGGCTGCGTCCGCTACCACTGCGGTGCTGCTGAAACTGCGCGGTAACTATAGCCGCGGTCTTGGTGTAGCCGCTGCCGCCAGTGTCTTGAAACCGCGTTGCCTGCATCGCGACTAAAGTCGGCTCCTACCCCGTGCGTGGTAGGAGCCGGCCTTGGCCGCGATGCAGACGACGCGATCTAAGCGGCATACGCAGGCGGTGTCTTACTTGCGAACCTGCCACACAGGCACACCCTGCTCATCAATGGCCCAATGCGCCGCACCAGGCGCTATGCACACGCCACCCACCCAACGCTCATGGCTGGCCAGGTCAGGCCAATACGCCAGCCCCGCCAACACCTGTTCACCCAACGGCGTCAGTTGCAGCGGCCGCTGCGCCCATGGCAACTGCGGTTCGTGCTCGGCCAGCAAGGGCTTGGCGCCATCGATCAACGGCCGCAGCATGGCGTGGAACATGAGGTCGCCCAAATACGGCAGCGGTTCATGCCGCAGCATCAGCAGGCCGAACACCTTGCCCAGCGGCAATGTGCCGGCGTCGGCGATGATGTTCAGCGCCAGGCGCTCGGTCAGCGACAACCCGTCGTGCACGCCCGGCAGCTCCTGCAGCTGGCGCCGCAACGCGCGGCCCAGCAAGGGCAGGGCAGGGTGGTCGGCCCGGGCCAGGGCGGCCAGCGCCACCGGCGAGGGCTCGCAGTACGCCTGCCAGGCCTGCCGCGCCAGCTGCAGCATGGCGGCGTCCACGGGCCGGCGTTGTGGCCACAGCCAGGCCAGCACGTCGGGCGCCAGTTGGCCGATGCCGATGAAGCGCTCGACGCCAGGCACCTCACTCACCTCGATCAACTCAAGGCCTGCAGGCACCTGCGCAAGCCCGGCCAGCGCACGCATCAGGAACAGCTGGTCGTAGGCGTCCGCTTCGCACCACAACACGCCCGGTTGGCCATTGCCCAGTTCGGCCAGGTCGCGGTATTCGGCATCGAAGCGGCGGGTTACTTCAGCCAGGTCCATGCCGAATGCCCGGCTGATGAACTGGCTGCGCTGGCGGCTGTAGGCCGCGGCCGGCAACTGCTGTACCGGCCCCATGCACAGTGGGTCGGTGAGCATGCAAAAACGCCCCTTGAACCCGGCCAGCTGCAGGCTGTGGGCGATGTCGTTGCCGCAGCGCCAATGGGTGGTACGCGGCTCGTCACTGGCGGCGAAATCGGGGTGGCGCGCCGCGAAGTCGAGGGCGTCGACGTGGGCCTTCAACTTCGGCCAACTGCTGAAGCCCAGCTCCTTGGCTATCTGCCATTGGGCGTCGGCCAGAGTCTGGTCGAAGGGCGGTTGCTGCTTCAGCTGCTTGAGGCGTTCCTTGGCGCGCTTGCGCTGCTGCTCAAGGTTGATGCGGCCATCGGTGTGGGATGACAGGGTTGGGGCGGGCATACGATCTCCTTGTGCAACCAAGGTCCGCTTCATGGCTGGGAGTCGTGATGACAGGCAAGCGATTCGTGTCCTGGGCGCAGCCCTTCCCGCGGATGGCGGCGTGGATGACGCCGTGGTGGCCACTATAGGCAGCCAGGCCGCAGCTGGCAACGCTTATGCTTCGCCGGCATAACCGCGCACCATCGATTATTGGACGGCCACGGCGCCGTCGGGGAATGCTGCCGGCTTTTGCACGGCACAGGGAACCCTGCCCATGAGCACCACGCGACAACTGAAACTGGGCGCCTTCATGCGCCCGGTCAGCATCCACACCGGCGCCTGGCGTTACCCGGGTGCCTGGCGCGACGCCAACTTCAACTTCCAACACCTCAAGCGCCTGGCCCAGACCCTGGAACGCGGCAAGTTCGACGCCTTCTTCATGGCCGACCACCTGGCGCTGCTGAACATGCCGCTGGACGCCCTCAAGCGCAGCCACACGGCTACCTCGTTCGAGCCGTTCACGTTGCTTTCGGCCCTGAGCCAGGCCACCGAGCACCTGGGCCTGGTGGCCACGGCGTCCACCAGCTTCGACGAGCCGTTCCACATCGCCCGGCGCTTCGCCTCCCTGGACCACCTGAGCAACGGCCGCGCCGGCTGGAACATCGTCACCACCTCCAACCCCGACGCGGCGAAAAACTTCGGCCTGGAGCAGCACCTCGACCACGACCAGCGCTACGCCCGCGCCCGCGAGTTCTACGACGTGGTCACCGGCCTGTGGGACAGCTGGGCCGACGACGCCTTCATTCGCGACGCCGACAGCGGCGAGTTTTTCGACCCGGCCAGGTTGCACACACTCAACCACCGTGGCGCGCATTTGAACGTGCGCGGGCCGCTGCACATCGCCCGGCCCGTGCAGGGCTGGCCGGTGATCGTGCAGGCGGGCTCGTCCGAACCCGGCCGGCAGCTGGCGGCTGAAACCGCCGAGGTCATCTTTGCCGCGCCGAGCAATTTGCAGGAGGGGCGCGCGTTCTACGCCGACGTCAAGGCGCGCCTGGCGCCGTTGGGACGCGAACGCGAGCACCTGAAAATTCTTCCGGCGGCCTTCGTGGTGGTGGGCGACACCCTGCAACAGGCAAAAGCCATCCGCGCCCGGCTCGACAGCCTGGTGCACTACGAAAGCGCCATCGCCTCGCTGTCCATCGCCCTGGGCACCGACGCCTCGCGCTTCGACCCCGACGGCTACCTGCCACCGGTGCCGCAGACCAACGACAGCCAAAGCAGCCGCGAACGGGTGCTGGCCCTGGCCGACCGCGAGCAGCTCACCGTGCGCCAACTGGCCCAGCGCCTGGGTGGCTACGCGGGCCTGGCCTTCGTCGGCACCGCGCACAGCATCGCCGACGAGATGCAGGAATGGCTGGAACGCGAGGGCAGCGACGGCTTCAACGTGATGTTCCCGTGGTTGCCCGGCGGGCTCGATGATTTCGTCGACAAAGTGGTACCGGAGCTGCAGGGGCGGGGGATTTTCCGGCGCGAGTACGAGGGCGATACCTTGCGTGAAAACCTCGGCTTGCCGCGCCCGGCGAACCGCTTTTTCCCCGGTTAGCGAGCGTCTGCGCCGGCCCCTGGAAGGCAATCTCCCACCGGGCTGGCCTTATGCCTTTTGTATCACAATTGTAAACTTTTAATTCCTTCCTGAAATCTCCCGCTTTGTTGCAGAGTGGCCGGGCCACGCCCCAGCCGGGGCCTTTTACCGTTCTGCATTCAAGGCATGGAGCAACCGATGGGCGCCACCCCCACTACGCATTACCCCCTGATTGGCCAACTGTTCAAGCGTGACTACGGCTGGCTGTGCGGGCGCATCGCCCGGGTATTGGGGTGCCCGCACAATGCGCAGGACGTGGCGGCGGAAACCTTCCTGCGGGTGCTGGCGCTGCCCGACCCGTCGGCCATTCGCGAGCCGCGTGCGTTGCTGACCACCATCGCGCGGCGCCTGGTATACGAGGGTTGGCGTCGCCAGGATCTGGAACGGGCGTACCTGGAAAGCCTGGCGCTGGCCCCCGAGCAGGTGCACCCCTCGCCCGAGGAGCGCGCGGTGCTGATCGAGACGCTGGTGGCGGTGGACCGGCTGCTGGACGGGCTGTCGGCCAAGGCCAAGGCGGCGTTCCTCTGCCACCAGCTGGACGGCCTGACCTATGCGCAGATCGGCGCGCAGCTGGGGGTGTCCACCAGCCGCGTGCAACAGTACATGGCCCAGGCGTTTGCCCGTTGCTACCACCTGATGGCCGACGCATGAACAGCCCGGTGCCCGACAGCGTGGTCATCGACGAAGCGGCGCAGTGGATGGCGCTGCTGCACTCGGGGCAGGTCAATGACCAGCAGGTGCAGGCCCTGGCGCAGTGGCGGGCCAGCGATGCCCAGCATGAGGCCGTGTGGCAGCGGATGACCCAGGGCGTGGGCCAATTGCCCAGCGCGGCGCTGCGCGGCGTGCCACGCCAGGCGCTGTTGCGCAGTTTGCAGGCGCCCAGCAGCCGCCGGCGTTTTTTGCAGGGCAGCCTGGGCCTGGCGGCGCTGGTCAGCGGCGCGCAGTGGCTGGGCCACGACGGTGCCTGGCCAGGCAGCGCTGGCCTGCAGACCGCCACCGGCCAGCGCCAGGCGCTGACCCTGGACGATGGCAGCGCGCTGGTGCTGGACGCCCGCAGCCGCGTGGCCGAACGCTTCGACGCCACCGAGCGGCTGCTGCACCTGTACCAGGGCGGCTTGTGGCTGGACGTGGCGCGCGAACAGCGGCCCTTCATCGTCGAGACCGAGCACGGCCAGGTACGCGCGCTGGGCACCCGCTTCGTGGTGCAGCGCGATGAGGGCGGCACAACGTTGAGCATGCTCCATTCCCAGGCGCTGATTACTACCCGCAGTGGCCTCCGGCAAGTGGTGGACGCAGGGCGCAGCGTGCGCTTCGACGCCCAGCAGTTCCTGCTCGCCAGCACCGCCAGCGACGCCGACGCCGCCTGGATCGACGGCCGCCTGGAAGCCCGCGACTGGAGCCTGGGGCAGGTCATCGAACGGCTGCGCAGCTATCGCCCCGGCGTGATTCGCGTCAGCGCCAGGGCGGCTGCCTTGCGCCTGAGCGGCATCTTTCCGCTCGACGACAGCGACCGTGCGCTGCAGTTGCTGGGCCTGTCGCTGCCTATCGCGGTCACGCGCTACAGCGCGTATTGGGTGACCATCGACGTGGTGGACGTTTTATGAAATACGGCGTTTAGCAGCAGGTGTTTTTTGGGAGGTGGCTTGCCAGCGAGCTTTTAGGGCCACACAGCTCGCTGGCAAGCCAGCTCCCACAAAAGCCCCGTAGCAGCTGCATAAGCTCAGCACCTTTCCATCTAACCGCCCCCCTGTAAAACCCGGCCCCTCGCTGCACAACCCTGGAAACAACCAGATATCAGGGATGCCCCCTCGTGAAGCCATTTACCTTGACGCGTATCAGTGCCGGCCTGCTGCTGGGCTTGAACCTTGTGCCCCAGTGGGCGCAGGCGGTGCCGTTCGACCTGCCGGCCGGGCCGCTGGATGCGACGCTGCTGCAAATCTCCCGGCAGACCGGCCAGGTCATCGCCTTCGACCAGCGCCTGGTGCGCGGCCAGGTGGCGCCAGCGGTGCAGGGCGACCTCAACACCGAGCAGGCCTTGAGCACTGCGCTGCAAGGCACCGGCCTGCACAGCGAGGCCACCGCCACCGGCGTGGTCATCAGCGCCGACGCCCGCGCGCAACCTGCCGCCGCTACCAGCGCCACGCCGCCCACCACGCAACTGGAGCGGGTGGAAGTCACCGGCAGCGCCATCCGCCGGGTAGACGCGGAAACCGCCGTGCCGGTGACCATCCTGCGGGTGGAGCAGCTCAAGGAGCAGGGCGTCACCAGCACCGAACAATTGGTCAGCCGCATCGCCAGCAACCAGTCCTCGGTCAATTCCAGCCGTGCCGTGGGCTCCAGCAGTGGCGGCGCCTCGTTCGCCGACCTGCGCGGCATTGGCCCGAACAAGACCCTGGTGCTGCTCAACGGTCGCCGCCTGAGCAACAACGCCATCAGCGGCGCCGGCGTCGACCTCAATACCATCCCCTTCGCCGCCCTGGACCGCGTGGAGGTACTGCGCGACGGCGCCTCGGCCCTGTACGGCACCGACGCCATCGGCGGCGTAATCAACTTCATCACCAAGAAGAGCGTGGTCGGCGGCTCCATCAGCGGCGGCCTCACCAGCCCCACCCACGCAGGCGACGGCGACACCCACGACCTCAGCGCCAGCTATGGCTTCGGCGACCTGGACGAGGACCGCTTCAACGTGTTCGCCGTGGCCAACTACGACAAGGAAGACAGCCTGGCGGCCAAGGACCGCAGCTACACCTACAACTACCAGCCCGGCCGCGGCCTGGACTACACCTCGGGCACCACCTCGCCGGCCAACTGGAGCCAGGGCAGCAACGCCACCAACCCGCTGGCGGGCGGGGGTTGCAAAGCCCCGGGTTTGATCCTGCGCAACGGCATCTGCCGCGAGAGCCTGTGGAGCTCGCTGGACCTGATTCCCGAATCGGAAAAGACCTCGCTGTTCACCAAGGCCAGCGGCAAGCTGGCCGATGACCAGACAGTAAGCCTGGAATATTTCTTCGCCAAGAACCAGAGCCGCACCCAGGTGGGCGCCGCACCGCTGACCGGCCTGCAGGTGAACCCCGGCACCACTTACTACCCCGGCAACGGCGTCACCCCCGGCCCCACGGGCTTTGCCCTCGACCCCACGCAGCCGGTGGACGTGAACTGGCGTGAAAGCGCCGAGGGCCCACGGCGCCAGAGCGACGACAACACCAACCAGCGCCTGCTGCTGACCTTCGAAGGCAACGCCGCCGGCTGGGATTACAACCTGGGCGCCTCGTACAACCAGAACAAGGTGGTGGGCAGCATCAACAGCGGCTACGTCAACGACAGCGCGGTGGCCGCCGGCGTTGCCGATGGCACCATCAACCCGTTCGGCCCGCAAAGCGCGGCCGGCGCCGCCTACCTGGCCGCCAACGCCGTGGAAGGCGACTACAGCACCTCCATTGGCCGCGTGAAGGCCATCGACGGCCGTGCCAGCCGCGACATCGGCGACTGGTTCGGCGCCGGCCCTGCCGCCCTGGCCCTGGGCGGCGAGTACCGCAAGGAAGAGTTCCACCAGGATTACCAACCGTTCGCCGCCGACGTCCAGAGCCTGGGCGTCGACCCCAATGCCGCGGTGTCGGGCGACCGCTCGGTGCAGGCCGAATACGCCGAGCTGAACGTGCCGGTGCTCGACACCCTGGAAGTCAGCGCTGCCGTGCGCCACGACAAATACAGCGACTTTGGCAGCACCACCAACCCCAAGTATTCGTTCCGCTTCCAGCCGTTCAAGGAACTGGTGCTGCGCGGCGCGTACAGCGAGGGCTTCCGCGCGCCGTCGCTGTATGAGCTGTACAACCCCAACTACACCACCTTCACCAACGCCAACTACAACGACCCGCGCCTGTGCGCCGGCGGCCGGCCCAGCAACGGCGGCATCGCCAACCGCGACTGCGCCCAGCAGTTCTTCAGCCGCACCGGCGGCAACACTCAGCTGAGCCCGGAGACTGCGCGCAACGTCACCTTCGGCTTCGTCTACCAGCCGGTGCGCGACCTGTCGGTGGGCCTGGACTTCTGGTGGATCAAAATCGCCAACCAGATCGCCGAGTTCCCCGAGTCGGCGATCTTCGACAACCCCGACGCGTTCGCCGACCGCATCGTGCGCAAGGCCGATGGCTCCATCGACCACATCGTCACCGGCCTCGCCAACCTGGGCAAGGTCAAGACCAGCGGCATCGACGTCTCCCTGGACTACCGCTTCCCCAACACCCCCTACGGTCAGTTCGGTTTGGGCCTGCAGGGCACCTACGTGACCCGCTATGACTACCAGGAGCAGATCGGCGGCCCCTTCATCGACAAGCTCGGTGACTTCCGTGGCGGTGACTTCACCTCGGCCGGCGCCATCGCCCGCTGGCGCCAGAACCTGGCCCTGAGCTGGAACCTGGGCCCGTACGGCGCCAGCCTGGTCAACCGCTTCACCAGCGGCTACCACGACTCCGACCCGGACACCCACCACAGCGTGGGTTCGTACAACGTCTGGGACCTGTCGGGCACCTACCACTGGCGCAAGAGCGTGGACTTCACCGTGGGTGTGCAGAACCTGTTCGACCGCGAGCCGCCGTTCAGCAACCAGACCTACACCTTCCAGAGCGGCTACGACCCCAAGTACGCCGACCCCTATGGCCGCGTGCTGTTCACCAAGCTGGCCTACAACTTCTGACGGTGGGCGTTATGCACTTTGAATCTGACAAGGCAACGGTTAGCGCCAATGAATGCTAAGGCCAGCCCTATAAAAAACCGCGCCTCGCTGCACAACCTGGCAGGCAAACACGTCTTTGCCGTGTTGCTGGCCACGGCCAGCGTGGCACCGAGCGCGTGGGGTGCCCCCCAGGGGTACCTCACCGTCTACGGCGAAGCGCCACGCTACCGCGATGGTTTCCAGCACTTCGACTACGTCAACGCCAACGCGCCCAAGGGCGGCAGCCTGCGGCGCTCGTCGATGGAGGATGGCGCCTTCGACCACATCATTCCTTATGTGGACAAGGGCACCGGGGTGACCCAGGTCGACAGCTGGCTGTATGCGCCGCTGGGCTACCGCGCCAAGGACGAGCCCTACACCGTCTACGGCCTGGTGGCCCGGCAGTTCGAATTGGCACCGGACCGGCGCTGGCTGCGCCTGACCCTCAACGAGCAGGCGCGCTTCGCCGACGGCCAGGCCATCACCGCCGAGGACGTGCGCTACACCTTCAACCTGTTCATGACCCAGGGTAGCCTCAAGTACCGCCAGCAGTTCGCCGACGTCGACCAGGTGCGGGTGGAGTCGCCCACCCGCGTGCTGTTCACCTTCAAGGACAACGGCAACCGCAACCTGCCGTTGGACATTGCCAGCCTGCCGGTGCTGCCCGAGCACTGGTGGCGCAGCCGCGACTTCGCCAATGGCGGCGGTTTCGAGCCGCCGCTGGGCAGCGGGCCGTACCGGGTGAGCCGCGTTGACCCCGGCCGCAGCATTCACTTTGAGCGCGACAAGCACTGGTGGGGCCGCGACCTGCCGGTAAGCCGCGGCCTGTACAACTTCGACGAGCTGAGCGTGGAATTCTTCGGTGACACCCAGGTGTCGCAGCAGGTGCTCAAGGCGGGCGGCTACGACTACAACCGCGAGTTCTCGGCCACGGCCTACACCCTGGGGTATGCCGGCGCCGCCCAGGATGACGGCCGCCTGGTGCGCGAACACCTGGCGCCGGGCGCTGCGGAGAACAGCCAGGGCTTTGCCTTCAACCTGCAGAAGCCGATGTTCCAGGACCGCCGCGTGCGCCAGGCCATCGCCATGCTCTGGGACTTCGAATGGAGCAACCGGCAGATGATGCGCGGTATGTACTTGCGCCAGCGCAGCTACTTCTCGCACAGCGACCTGGCCGCCACCGGCTTGCCCAGCGCCGAAGAGCTGAAAATACTTGAGCCGTGGCGCGGGCAAGTGCCCGATGAAGTCTTCAGCCAGGCCTTCGAAGCGCCGAAGACCGACGGCAGCGGCATCGTCCGCAACCAGCAGCTGCAAGCTTTGCAACTGCTGGAAAGCGCCGGCTGGCACCCACGGGGCGACCAACTGGTGAACGCCGCCGGGCAACCGCTGAACTTCACCTTCCTCAACGTGCAGCGCGGTTTCGAGCGCCTGCTGCTGCCGTTCAAGCGCAACCTGGCGCAGATCGGCATCGGCTTCAACATTCGCCAGGTCGACGCCGCGCAGTACACCAACCGCGTGCGCGCGCGGGACTACGACATGATCGTCATCGCCTACCCGGTCACGCCCACGCCGGGGCGCGAGCTGTACAACTACTACGGCTCGGCCAGCGCCGCCGACCCCGGTTCCAATAATTACTCGGTGCTGCGCAGCCCGGCGGTGGACGGCCTGATCGACGGCCTGGTGAAAGCCGACAGCCGCGCCGCCATGGTGCAGCATGCCCACGCCCTGGACCGGGTGCTGCAGTGGGGCTACTACTGGATTCCCAACTACTACCCGCCGGGTGTGTCCTCGGTGTGGTGGAACCGCTACGGCCGGCCCGCCGTGCAGGCCGCCAACGAGCCCGGCCTGGATACCTGGTGGCAGGTAAGCCCGGCGGCGCTGACCAGCGCGCAGATGCAACGGGCCGAGGAGGGCGACCGTCATGTGGGCCTATAGCTTGCGGCGCGTGGCGCTGATGGTGCCGACCCTGCTGTGCATCCTGCTGGTGAATTTCGCCATCGTCCAGGCGGCGCCGGGCGGCCCGGTGGAGCAGGCCATTGCCCGCCTGCAAGGCCTGGGCGCGGTGGCCAGCGGCGGCAGCGCCAGCGACAGTGCCGGCGGCGCTGGCCGTGCCAGCCGTGGCCTGGACCCGGCGCTGGTGGCCGAGATCGAGCGCCAGTACGGCTTCGACAAACCGCCACTGCAACGCCTGTGGCTGATGCTGGACAACTACGCCCACCTGGACCTGGGCACCAGCTTCTTCCGCGGCGCCAAGGTCACCGAGCTGATCCTCGACAAGCTGCCGGTGACCCTGTCGCTGGGGCTGTGGGCCACGCTGATCACCTACCTGGTGTCGATCCCGCTGGGCATCGGCAAGGCGGTGCGCAACGGCAGTGCCTTCGACGGCTGGAGCAGCGCGCTCATCGCTTTCGGCTACGCCATGCCGGCGTTCCTGTTTGCCATTTTGCTGATCGTGCTGTTTGGCGGTGGTACGGCGTTGGACTGGTTCCCGGTGCGCGGGCTGGTCTCGGAGAATTTCAGCCAATTGGGGCCGCTGGCCAAGGTCGCCGACTACTTCTGGCACCTGGTGCTGCCGGTGGCTGCGCTGGTGGTGGGCGGCTTCGCCACCCTGACCCTGCTGACCAAGAACAGCGTGCTCAGCGAGGTCAGCCGCCTGTACGTGGTGACCGCGCGGGCCAAGGGCCTCAGCGAGCGCCAGGTGCTGTACCGGCACGTGTTTCGCAACGCCATGCTGTTGCTGGTGGCGGGCTTGCCCAACGCGCTGGTCAATGTGCTGTTTGGCGGCTCGCTGCTGATCGAGGTGATCTTTTCCCTCGATGGCCTCGGGCGCTTGAGCTACGAGGCGGCCGTGGCGCGTGACTACCCGGTGGTGTTCGGCTCGCTGTTGCTGTTCACCCTGGCGGGCCTGGTGATCAAGTTGGTGGGCGACCTGTGCTACCGGCTGGTCGACCCGCGTATCGATTTTTCCGCAAGGAGTTGAGCATGTTCGCGCTTTCCCCCGTGGCGCGCCGCCGTTGGCTGCGCTTTCGCCAGCACCGCCGTGGCTGGTGGTCGCTGTGGCTGTTCGTGGCGCTGCTGGGCCTGTGCCTGGGCGCCGAAGGGCTGGCCAACGACAAGCCGCTGCTGCTGGCCTGGAAGGGCCATTATTACTTTCCGGCGCTGGTGCGCTACACCGAGCAGGATTTTGGCGGCCAGCTGCCGTTCCAGCCCGATTACCGTGCGGCCTCCACGCGCCAACTGATCGAGGGGCAGGGCGGCTGGATGCTGTTCGCGCCGGTCCCATTCGGTGCCGAAACCGTGAACTACGACCTTGCCGGGCCTGCCCCCAGCCCGCCGTCGAAAGACAATTGGCTGGGCACCGACGACCAGGCGCGCGACGTGCTGGCGCGGGTCATTTACGGCGCGCGGGTGTCGCTGCTGTTCGCCTTGGCGCTGACCGTGGTCAGCACCGTCATTGGCGTCGCCGCCGGCGCGCTGCAGGGTTACTACGGTGGCTGGGTGGACCTGCTGGGCCAGCGCCTGCTGGAGATCTGGTCGGGGCTGCCGGTGCTGTACCTGCTGATCATTCTGTCGGGCTTCGTCGAGCCGAACTTTTGGTGGCTGCTGGGCATCATGGCCCTGTTCACCTGGCTGGCGCTGGTGGACGTGGTGCGCGCCGAGTTCCTGCGTGGGCGCAACCTTGAGTGCGTGCGCGCGGCCAGGGCGTTGGGGGTGAGCGACGGCCGGCTGATGCTGCGGCACATCCTGCCCAACGCCTTCAACGCCACGCTGACCTGGCTGCCGTTCATTGTCACCGGCGCCATCTCGACGCTGTCGGCGCTGGACTTTCTCGGCTTCGGCATGCCGGTGGGCACCGCCTCCCTGGGCGAGCTGATCGGCCAGGGCAAAAACAACCTGCAGGCGCCCTGGCTGGGGCTGACGGCGTTCTTCGCCCTGGCGCTGATTCTTTCCCTGCTGGTGTTCATCGGTGAAGCCTGCCGTGACGCCTTCGACCCGAGTGCCTGACATGACCGACCCGCTTATCACCCTTCGGCAACTGCGCGTGGCCTTCAACGGCACGCCCGTGGTGCACGGCCTGGACCTGGACATCTACCCCGGCGAGTGCCTGGCGCTGGTGGGCGAGTCCGGCTCGGGCAAGTCGGTGACCGCGCACTCCATCCTGCAACTGCTGCCCAAGGCAACCACCCGCACCCAGGGCAGCGTTCGCTACCACGGCGAGGAATTGCTGGGCGCCAGCGCCAAGCGCCTGCAGGCGCTGCGCGGCAACCGCATCGCCATGGTGTTCCAGGAGCCCATGAGTTCGCTGAACCCGCTGCACACGGTGGAAAAACAGTTGGCGGAAACCCTGCGGCTGCACAAGGGCATGAGCGCCCGCGAGGCGCGCACGCGCATCCTCGAACTGCTGGAACTGGTGGGCATCCGCGACCCGCGCCAGCGCCTGGGCAGCTACCCGCACCAGCTGTCCGGCGGCCAGCGCCAACGGGTGATGATTGCCATGGCCCTGGCCTGCGAGCCGCAACTGCTGATTGCCGACGAGCCCACCACCGCCCTCGATGTCACCGTGCAGCGGCGCATCCTGGCGCTGCTCAAGCACCTGCAGCAACGCCTGGGCATGGCGCTGTTGCTGATCAGCCATGACCTCAACCTGGTGCGCGATATTGCCCAGCGGGTGGCGGTGATGCGCGGCGGCGAGATAGTCGAGCAGGGCGCCAGCGCCGAGCTGTTCGCCCACCCCCGGCACCCCTACACGCGGCAGCTGCTGGACGCCGAACCGGGTGGCCGGGTGCACGCCGACCCCGACGCGCCGCTGCTGTTGCAGGTGCGTGACCTGCGCGTGGCCTTTGCCCGTGGCGGCTGGCCGTGGCGCAAGCAGTGGCTGCACGCGGTGGACGGCGTCGACCTGCAGGTGCGGCGTGGGCAGACCTTGGGCATCGTCGGCGAGTCGGGCTCGGGCAAGTCCACCCTGGGCCAGGCGCTGCTGCGGCTGATCCCGTCCCAGGGCAGCGTGCAATTTCAGGGCAGCGAGCTGCAAGGCCTCGGCGCCCGCGCCATGCGCCCCTGGCGGGCGCACGTGCAGGTGGTGTTCCAGGACCCGTTCGGCAGCCTCAGCCCGCGCCTCAGCGTGCTGCAGATCATCGCAGAGGGTTTGCAGGTGCACCGGCAATTGCCGCCCGATGCCTGCGAGGCATTGGTGATCGAGGCCTTGCATGAGGTGGGCCTGGATCCGGGTTGCCGGCACCGCTACCCCCACGAATTCTCTGGTGGCCAGCGCCAACGCATTGCCATTGCCCGGGCACTGGTGCTCAAGCCGCAGTTGATCGTGCTGGACGAGCCGACCTCGGCGCTGGACCGCTCGGTGCAGAAACAGATTCTGGCGTTGTTGCGGCGGCTGCAGGCCGACCATGGCCTGGCGTATATTTTCATTAGCCACGACCTGGCGGTGGTGCGCGCGTTGGCGCATCAGGTGATGGTGCTGCAGGCGGGCAGGGTGGTGGAGTACAGCAGCACCGAGCGGCTATTCACCCAGCCGCGCCAGGCCTACACCCGCGAACTGCTGAGCGCCGCAGCTTACTGATGCTACACCCCGTAGCAGCGGCCAAAGGCCGCGTCCCAGGCCCCGCAGTGGGGACGCAGCCTTCGGCAGCTGCTACGGCCTGGAGGCGGGCCAGTCAGGCGTCCTTGAGCACCGAACGCAATATCGCGTCCAGGTCCAGCCATGGGTATTGGTTCTGCTCGGTGCGCGCCGAGCAGTCCTTGCCGTGGACGAAAGGCGTGTAGGCCTTGGTCGCCAATTGCGACTGCCCGCACACCGGGCACTGCAGGTGGTCGCCCAGCAGACGCCAGGCACGGTCCCAGTTCCTGAGCTTGATGGGTCTGTCTGGCACGGCATCATGCCCCGTCAAAACTAAACGCTGATCATGCGCCAATCCAGGGGGGAAATGCCGGCCATTTGTCGGGATCAGAAAGTATTCAGACCGCCGTTTCCTGTAAAAAATGCCACCGCACGCCGGCCTCGGTGACGCTCATTGCCACCACCGACCAACGCGCGGTTTCGACGCCGTGCAGCCGGTGCACCTCGCGGTAGCGCAGGGTCACGCCACTGCCTTCCTCCCAGACGACTTGCACGTCGCTGACCTGGATCTGCAAGCCCGGCCTGGCGCCGGCCGCACCCTGGAACATGTTGGCGACCTGCTGGCGGTTCACCTCGACGCCCTGGGTGGTGACCATGCGAAAGTCGTCGGCGAAGGCGGGCATCAGCTCGGCGATTGCCGTCTGGGCGGGGCCTTGGGCAGCGCTGAAGGCGGTGTGAATGTGTTCGTGTACGTGATGCACGCTGTGGCAGGCGCGCTCAAGCTTGGTGGTGGGCATGGCAGTCCTTTTGAACAGGCAATGAAGTGAGCTGCAGCAGTGGCAGAAGCCCCAGCAAGGCGGCGATCAAGAACGTGAAGTGGTAGGCCTGGCCAGCGGCCAAGTGTTGGGCCGATGCCGTGTAGATCACCAGCATCAGTGCCGCACCCAGGCTGAAGGCTACCTGGCGGTTGATGTTCCAGATAACGCTGGCCCGCTGCGTGGCCTGACCGCTGAAGTCCAGCAACGCGGTGGTCTGCGCGGTGTTGGCGCCGATACCGCCGCCCAGCCCCATCAGGGCATAGGCCAGCACCAACAGCGGCAGGTCGGCGCGGCTGTCGGCCAGGGCCAGCAGCGCGATGCCGGCACTGTGCATGCCCATCCCCAGCATGAACAGGCGCCGGGCGCCGAGGCGGGCGTAGGCAACGCCGCACCCCAGCATGGCGACCAGGGCGCCGCCGGCATACAGCAGCATGAGCTGGCCAGTACGCTGTGCGCTGAACCGCAGGGTGTCCTGCAGGTAGAAAATGTTCAGCAGGTTAACGCCCGTGAAGATGCCGGGAATGGCCTGGTAGACCAGTACTGAGGTGCGCAGCCTGGCGTTGCCAAGCAAGCCCAGGTCGACGATGGGGTGGGGTGTGCGGCGGTAGTGGCGGATGTACAGGCCCCCCCACAATGCGCCGAAGGCCAGGCAGGGCAGGGCTGCAGGGCTGCCATAGAGCGACAGGCCCAGCAGCACGCAGGCCAGCGCGGCGCTCACCAGGAGCAGGCCTTTGATGTCCGGGCGCAGCACGCTCGCATCGGCTGCCTCGCGCACCCATAGCCACGCCAATGCTGCGGCCAGCAGTGCCAGTGGCGCGTTGCAGATGAATACCAAGCGCCACGACCCACGGTCGACAATGAAACCACCGAGGGTTGGCGCAAGGGCGGGGGCAAGCAGCGCGACCACCATCACCAGCGTTGAAATACGCGCGCGGTCGGCGCCCTGGAACAGGTTGAAGGTCAGGGCCTGGCCGACCGGTATCAGTAACCCACCCGCCATGCCTTGCAGCAGGCGCCAGGCCACCAGCTGCGCGAACGTAGCAGCCCCGGCGCACTGCCACGCCGCCAGGGCGAATACCAGCATGGACAACGCCAGCAACCCGCGCGGGCCCCAACGGCCGGCCAGCCAGGGGCTGATGGGCATCACCAGGGTCAGCCCGAGGATGTAGGCATTGGCTACCCAGGCAACATCGGCGCGGCTGACCTGCAGCGCACCGGCGATCGATGGCATGGCCACCGCAGACATGAAGATGTTGATGCAGTCGATGAAGAAGCCCAGCACGAATACGCAGGCTATGCGGTAACGGTAGGTCATGGTCGATCCTCGTGGCAGCGCAGGATAGGGACCGTGGTGGGGCGCTGTCGATGGCAGTAGACTGGAAACAGTGTTTGACAGGAGTGAACAATGAGCGGCGTCGCCATCCATACCCAACTGCATCGCATCCAGACCTTCCTGGCCGTAGTCGACTTCGGTTCCTATACCCGCGCAGCGCAGCATCTGGGCATCAGCAAGGCCATGGCCAGCCTGCACGTGAAATCCCTGGAGCAGGCCCTGGCCGTTACGTTGCTGACCCGCAGCACTCGTGCCATCGCCTTGACGGAGAGCGGGCAGGCCTTCCACCAGGATTTCAAGGCCGTGGTTGCCAGCATCGACAGCGCGTTCGACAAGGTCATGCAACGCAGCCACCGGATTGCCGGCACCTTGCGCATCAGCACTACCAGCGAATATGGCGAGCGCTTCGTGCTGCCGTTGCTGCCGGCGTTCGTGGCGCAATACCCGGACCTGGGCATCAGCTATCAGGTGAACTCGTCGCTGAACGACCTGGTGGCGGAAAAACTCGACCTGGTGGTGCGCCTGGGCAGCCTGCGTGATTCGGGTTTCAAGTGTCGCCAACTGGCGCAGTACGCCATCGTGCTGGTGGCGGCCCCAGCGTTGCTGGAGGCGGGGGGCGAAGACGTCGACCGGCTGCCGTGGATTGCCAACAGCAACCTGGCCAAGCCAACCCAGTGGACGTTGCGCCGTGACGATGGCAGCCCGGTGCAGGTCAGTGGCCGGGCTGCGTTCCACGCCAACGCGGCCTCCGCCATTCGTGCCATGGCCGTTGCAGGCCTTGGCGTGGCGGTGCTGCCCGAGTGGCTGGTGGCACAGGACCTTGCCGAGGGAACCTTGCGCCGCTTGTTGCCCGATTGCAGCCTGCCGCAGCAACCGGTGAGCGTGGTGTTTCCCAACAGCGATCCGTTACCTGCCAAGACTCGGGCTTTCATTGATTTCCTGGCGACACGGTTGGGCCAGTGACGCGGCCTGCGGCCGCTGCTACAGGGGCGCCTTGGCGATGGCGTCGTTGAATGCCGGCAGGTCCTTGGGCGTGCGCGAGGTAATCAGCGTCCAGCCGTTGGCGCCGCATTGCTTGACCGCTTCATCCACCCAGCCGGCGGCCTTGGCGTTGACCAGGTCAGTGCGCACGCTGGCGTAGGAGGTCAGCGTCTTGCCCTCGATGACGCCGGCGTCGATCAACACCCAGGGGCCATGGCAGATGGCGGCCACGGTCTTGCCGGCCTTGACGAATTCGTTGACCAGCCGCTGCGCGTCCTTGTCCTGGCGCAGGGTGTCGGCGTTGACGGTGCCGCCGGGGATCACCAGGGCATCGAAGTCGGCGCCTTTCACCTCCGCCAGGCGGGTATCGGACTCCACCGTGCGGTCCTTCTCGGTGTCCTGCTGAAAGGTCTGGGTGGCGCCGCCCTTGATAGAGGCGTGCACCAGCGTGGCGCCCAGGCCGCGCAGGGTTTCCAGCGGCTGGAGCAGTTCATCGCGCTCGATGCCGGTGTTGCTGGTGATCACCAGGATTTTCTTGCCTTGAAGTGACGTGCCCATGGGGAAGCCCTCTGCCGTAATAGGGGATTGTTCAGCGTTCAGTGGAAAAAACGGACCGGAGTACAAATGTACTCCTGGCAATTAAAGCGCTATCGATCAGCTCTCTGCAGGTTCCGATGAAGCCGTTTCATCCGTGCCTTCGCGGGGGCTGGCGCGTTGGCCGGCCAGGCGCCATTTCACCTCGGTAATGCCGTAGCGCTCGGCCATGGGTCGGCTAACCTGGCGGGTTTGCTGGCGGCCGAATTTGGGGATGATGCCGACCCCTGCGTCGCAACTGGCCCAGTGCCAGGCCAGGGCGTTGTCCATTTTTTCCAGGCGGATGATGAACGAGGCCGGTTTGCCGTGTAGCAGGTATTCGATGACGTAGAGCTGTGGGTTCATGGGCGCCTCCATCGTGCCATGTGGTTGGGAACACGGCGGGGCGCGGTTGATTCAAAAAAAATGCAGGCAAATGCGATAAATGGCGCGGCTGCAAGCCTTCGCCGGATTCCTGACGCCGAGGCGCCAGGGGAAGGACCTGTGGGAGCTGGCATGCCAGCGAGCTTTTAAGGCCTCAACAGCTCGCTGGCAAGCCAGCTCCCACAAAAGCCGCCAGGCGTCAGAACCGATCCAGGCGGTAGGCGCTCGAAGCGGGTGCCTCGCCATTGGCCAGCGCGGCGACCATCTCCGCGGTCAGCGCCGCCTGGGTCAGGCCCAGATGCTGGTGCCCGAACGCCAACAGCACCTTGCCGCCTGCCACCCGGTCGATCACCGGCAGGGAATCGGGCAGCGACGGCCGAAAACCCATCCACTCGGTGGCGCCGCTGGCGTCCAGGTCGCGGCTGAACAGGCCTTGGCTGAGGCGGTGCAGCTGCCGCGCGCGGGCCATGGACGGCGGCGCGTCGAGGCCGGCGAATTCCACCGTGCCGGCCAGGCGCAGGCCGCCTGCCATGGGGGTCATGATGAACTTGCGTTCCAGCGAGGTGACGGCGAACGGCAGGCGGTGTTGTTCTGCCGGTAGCATCAGGTGGTAGCCGCGCTCGGTGTCCAGCGGCACCTGCTTGCCGGTCAGCCGCCTGGTCAGCGGCGCCGAATGCGCGCCGCAGGCCAGCAGCACCTGGCGCGCAGCAATCGCGCCCTGGTCAGTGTTCAGCACCACGCCGCCGTCGTGGAGGCGGCCGTCGAGCACGCTGTGCTGCAGGAACTGCACGCCACAGCCCTTGGCGGCTTCCACCAGTTCGGTGAGCACGGTGTAGGGGTCGATGAAATGCCCGGTGGCGGGGAAGAACAGCCCGCCCTGCAGGTGTTCGCTCAGTTGCGGCGCGGCCTGGCGCACGGCGTCGGCGGCCCAGAAGTCCACCGGCACTTGCTGTTGGCGCATGCGCGCCTGCAAGGCGTCCAGGGCGGCGCGGGATTCGGGGCGCTCGAACACCAGCAGCGAACCATCCTCCTTCAGCAGCCCGGGGCGCTGCACGCTGGCCAACAGGCGCTGCCAGGCGCCCAGGCTGCCTTCGTTGAGGGCGCGGATACCGGCCACGGTGCGCTGGAACGGCGCCGGCCGCAGGTTCAGCAGCAGCCGGGTGAACCACGGCAGCGCGCGGGGCAGGTACTTCCAGTCCAGGCGCAGCGGGCCCATGGGGTCCATGAGCATGGCCGGCAGGCGCTTGAGAATTGACACGTCGGCGATCGGGAACACCTGCTCGGTGGCCAGGTGCCCGGCGTTGCCGTAGGAGGCGCCGAGGCCTGGCGCCTGGCGGTCGAGGACCAGCACCCGGCGGCCTTGGCGCGCCAGGGCCAGGGCGCAGGTGACGCCGATGATGCCGGCGCCGACCACGGCGACGTCCGCCGTGGCCGGTGCAACGAAGGGCTGGTTCATGGCTCATGCCTCCCTGTGGCCGTCGACCAGACGCCGCAGCTGCAGGTTGTTGGCGGCACCGAGGGCCACGGGCAACAGGCTGTCGGGGAAGTCCTGGTAACACACCGGGCGCAGGAAGCGCAGGATGGCTGCGGTGCCGACCGAGGTGCCACGTGCATCTGAGGTGGCCGGGAACGGCCCGCCGTGCACCATGGCGTCGCACACTTCGACGCCGGTTGGCCAACCGTTGACCAGCAGGCGCCCGGCCTTGCGCTCCAGCACCGGCAGCAAGGCGCGGGCCTGGGGCAGGTCGGCGTCGTCGAGGTGCAGGGTGGCGGTCAGTTGGCCTTCCAGGTGTTCGAGCACCTGGCGCACTTGCTGGTCATCGTCGCACTGCACAATCAGTGAGGCGGCGCCAAACACTTCGGCTTGCAGCGCCGGGGCGCCGAGGAAGTCGCTGGCGTCGGCAATGAACAGCTGGGCCTGGCCCTGGTTTGGCCCGTTGGCGGGCAGGCCCTGGCCCAGGGTATGCGCCAGCGGGTTGCTGGCCAGCGCTGTGACGCCCTGCTGGTAGGCCTGGAAGATACCGGGCGTCAGCATGGTTTGCGCGGGGGCGACCTTAAGCGCCGCCACGGCGGCTGTGCTGAAGCGTTCCAGGGCAGCGCCACGCTGGGCGATGACCAGGCCGGGGTTGGTGCAGAACTGCCCGGCGCCCTGGGTCAGCGACGTGACAAACGCCTGGGCCAGCGCTTCCCCACGTGCCTGCAGGGCGGCCGGGAACAGCAGCACCGGGTTGATCGAACTCATTTCCGCGTACACCGGAATCGGTTCCGGCCGCGCGTGGGCCGCGTCGCACAGGGCCAGGCCGCCGCTGCGCGAACCGGTAAAGCCCACGGCCTTGATGCGCGGGTCGCTCACCAGGGCGATGCCCACTTCGCGGCCCGAACCGAACAGCAGCGAGAACACCCCGTCCGGCAGTTCGCAGCGCTGCACGGCGCGGGCCACGGCCTGGCCCACCAGTTCGCTGGTGCCGGGGTGGGCGCCGTGGGCCTTGACTACCACCGGGCAGCCGGCGGCCAGGGCCGAGGCGGTGTCGCCACCGGCCACCGAGAAGGCCAGGGGGAAATTGCTGGCGCCGAATACCGCCACCGGGCCCAGGGCGATGTGCCGTTGGCGCAGGTCGGCGCGCGGCAGGGGCTGGCGCTGGGGCAGGGCGGGGTCGATGCGCGCATCCAGCCACTCGCCGTCCAGCACCGTGCGGGCGAAGGTGCGCAGCTGCTGGCAGGTGCGCCCGCGTTCGCCAAGAATACGTGCGCGTGGCAGCCCGGTTTCGGCCACTGCGCGGTCAATCAGGGTGTCGCCAAGGGCTTCGATTTCCTCGGCGATGGCCTGCAGGAAGGCTGCGCGGGCGGCCGGCGGCGTCTCGCGGTAGACGTCAAAGGCGTCCCACGCCAGGGCGCAGGCCTGAGCCACGTGCTCGCGGTTGCCACTGGCGTAGCCGGGTTGCAGCGGCAGGTCGGTGGCGGGGTTGATGGCGTAAACCTCGGCGCCGTTGCCGGCGACGGCGTGGCGGCCGATCAGCAGCTTGCCTGTCAGTGTCATGGTGCATCCTTAAAAGGTCACGAGGCCGGGCCCCAGGGCCCGGCGCGGCAAGGGTGTCAGGCCTGGTTCTGCTCGGCCGACCAGGCGGCGTACCACTGGCGGAACAGCGCGTACTGCTGTTCGGCGTAGCGGCGCTGGGCGTCGCTGAGCACGTCGGTTTCGTTGAAGTGCAGGCTGTATTCCAGGTCGCCGTTGAGCACCATCAGGTGCTTGTAGTACAGCACCAGGTCGCAGCCTTCATCGAACGATGACAGCACCGCCAGCGCCGCCTCCAGTTCGCGCGCCAGGCGGCGGGCGCGGGCGTCGCCCTTGGCCGCCTGCTTGCTCAGCGCCACCAGGTGCAGCACCTCGCGCGGCAGGGCGTTGCCGATGCCGGTGATGGCGCCGGTGGCGTTGCAGTTGACGAAGCCGTGCACCACCTGGGTATCGACACCCACCATCAGGGTCACGTCGTCATCCTGGGAGGTGATGTTTTCCGCGGCGTAGCGCAGGTCGGCGGCGCCGCCGAATTCCTTGAAGCCGATCAGGTTGGGGTGTTCGCGGCGCAGTTCGAAGAACAGCTCGGCGCGGGTGGCGAAACCGTAGTAAGGGCTGTTGTAGATGACCGCCGGCAGTTGTGGCGCGGCCTTGAGGATGGCGCTGAAATGCGCCTTCTGCGCGGCCGGCGAGGCGCCACGCGACAGCACCCGCGGAATCACCATCAGGCCCTGGGCGCCCACCTTGGCGGCATGGGCCGCGTGGGCCACGGCTTCGCGGCTATTGACCGCGCCGGTGCCGACGATGGTCGGGATGCCGGCGGCCACCAGGCGCGCCACGCCTTCCTGGCGCTGGGCTTCGGTGAGCAGCGGCCAGTCACCCATGGAACCGCAGTAGACCACGGCGCTCATGCCGGCTTCGATCAGTTGGCGACCCTTGGCCACCAGGGCGTCGAAGTCCGGGGTACGCGCGGCGGTGCATGGAGTCATCAGGGCGGGCATGCAGCCGGTGAAGATGTTGTCGGTCATGGTGCGTTCTCCAATAGTCAATGAGTGCGAAAAAGCGGGGCTCAGATGCCCCAGGCAAACGGGTCTTGCTCGTCGATCAGCAGGGTGCTGTCGGCGGTCATGTAGGCGCGGCCGGTGATGAACGGGCGAATGCGCTCGCCCTCCCATTCGAAGCGGCCTTCGAACTGGCTGCCGGTGATGCTCGCCTGCACCCACCGCTCGCCCTCGGCCAGCTTGCCGTCGGCGGCCAGGCACGCCAGCTTGGCGCTGGTGCCGGTGCCGCACGGCGAGCGGTCGTAGGCCTTGCCGGGGCACATCACGAAGTTGCGGCTGTTGGCGTGCGGGTCGGCGGCGAACAGCTCCACGTGGTCGATCAGCGCGCCGCCTTCGCCGTGGATGCCCTGGGCTTCCAGGGCCTTTAGCAGCGCCCAGGTGAACGCGGTGAGGGCCTCGACGTTGGCCAGTTCCAACACCTGGTCATGCTCGGCCACCAGGAAGAACCAGTTGCCGCCCCAGGCGATGTCGCCGTGCACCAGGCCATGGCCGGGCACCTGCACCGGCACGCGCTGGCGGTAGCGGTACGACGGCACGTTGCCGACGGTGACGGCGCCGTCGGCATGCAGCGTGGCGCTGACTTGGCCCACTGGCGTGTCGATGCGGTGCTCGCCCGGGCCAATCAGCCCCAAATGCTGCAGGGAGGCCACCAGGCCGATGGTGCCGTGGCCGCACATGTTCAGGTAGCCGCTGTTGTTGAAGAAGATCACCCCGCAGGTGGCGTCGGCCGACACCGGCGGGCAGTACAGGGCGCCCACCAGCACGTCGTTGCCGCGAGGCTCCAGCAGGCAGGCGCGGCGCCAGTCGTCATGCAGTTCGCGCAGCTCGTCGCGCTGGCCGGCGAGGGTGCTGGCGGTCAGCGCCGGGAAGCCTTTCATCACCAGCCGCGTGGGTTCACCGCCGGTGTGGGAATCGATCACGTGTACCTGTTTCATGGATTCGTCCAGGTTGAATTAACGGGTAGTGGCGTGGGGCAGGTGCGCCGGTTGCAGGCGGCCGGCGTTCTCCACCGCTTCGCTTTCGGCATCGTCCGCGTCCAGGCGCACCAGGTGGGCCGGCACGCCGGTGGCGGCGCCCCAGTAGTAGATGACCAGCGCGCTGGCGGCCACGGCCAGGGTGTCGTAAGGGTGGCCAAGCACGCCCAGGCCGCCGAAGCTGCCCAGCCAGGAGAGCAAAATGGTCACGGCGTAGAAGCCGATCAGCCAGGCCGAGGAACGCACTTGCTGGCCGATGCTCAGGTGGTCGGTGGGCACC
Source organism: Pseudomonas sp. JC1203 (assembly GCF_056175065.1). Taxonomy (NCBI): domain Bacteria; kingdom Pseudomonadati; phylum Pseudomonadota; class Gammaproteobacteria; order Pseudomonadales; family Pseudomonadaceae; genus Pseudomonas; species Pseudomonas sp. JC1203. The sequence goes on along the minus strand of NZ_JBWCAM010000003.1, from coordinate 294,935 downwards.
AGGCGCTGGCACAGCAGGTACACCACGAACATCAGGATTTGCAGGCCCAGCAGCCAGGAAACGGTGCCCCAGCCCGACCAGTAGACGATCAGCGCGGCGACGATGAACGACACCGGGCCCAGCAGCGCGAAGCCTTTCACCCGGAATGGCCGTGGCATGCCGGGGGCGTTGCGGCGCAGGGCGGCCACCGAGATTGGCGCGATGGCGTAGCTCAGCACCAGGGCGGCGGACACCACGTTGATCAGCGCTTCCCAAGAGGGGAACGGCAGGGTCCAGAACAGCGACAGGCCGAAGGTGAGCCACAGCGCCGGGCGGGGGATGCCGGATTTTTCGTCGATGCGGGTGAACACCTTGAAGAAGGTACCGGTGCGCGCCCAGCCGTAGATCACCCGCGGCGTGGCGTTCATGTAGATGTTGCCGCAGCCACTGGGCGAAATCACCGCGTCGGCCACCACCAGGTACGCCAGCCAGCCCACGCCCAGTGCCAGGGCGATGTCGCGGTAAGGCAACGAGAACGCCTTGCTGATGCCGGCCCAGCCCTGGCTGAGCATCTCGGTTGGAATGCCACCCAGGAACGCTACCTGCAGCAGCACGTAGATGCCGGTGGACAGCAGCACCGAGAGGATCAGCGCGATAGGAATGGTGCGTTGCGGGTTGCGCACTTCGCTGGCCACCGAAATGATCGGCGTCAGGCCCAGGTAGGCGAAAATGATGCCGCCGGCCGACACCGCCATTTCCACGCCGGACAGGCCGAACGGGGCGAAGCCGTGCACGGTGAAGTTGGCCGGCTTGAAGAAGGTGAACAGCACGCCGATCACCAGCAGCGGCACGATGAACTTGAACATGCTGATGAAGTTGTTGGCCTTGGCGAAGGTCTTGACGCTGTAGTAGTTCAGCGCGAAGAACAGGCACAGCAGCGCGAACTGCAACAGCCACCCCAGCAGCGTCGGGTTGCCGGTGCCCGGCTGGCTCAGTGCCGGTAGCCAGGCGGCCGCGTATTGACGGGCGGCGACCACTTCAATGGCCACCAGGCTTGAAAACGCGATCAGCGTGATGAAGCCCATCAGGTAGCCCAGCAACGGGCCGTGGGAGAAAACCGGGTAGCGCACCACGCCACCGGCGCGGGGCAGGGCGGCACCCAGTTCGCAGTAGACGATGCCCAGTAGCAGTACCGCGAAGCCGCCCAGCATCCACGAGAAAATACCCGCGGGGCCGGCGATGGTGGACACGTGGCTGGCCGCGAACAGCCAGCCGGAACCGAAAATGGCACCCAAGCCGATGAAGGTCAGGTCTACCAATGAGAGTTGTTTCTTGAACTTGCCTGTGCCGGACATGGCGTCGCCTTCTTGTGTGTTATTGGTCGGCAGGAGTTGATGTCGCATTGCAGTCGTTATTGTTGGGCGGCGCGTTGGGGGCGCTTCCCGTGGGCTCTACAGTGAACCTTGCGGCACTGCTTTACTTGATGGTTTTCACCAGCGGCCATGACGAAATCGGCACAATTGGTAGAAAGGTTTCAGCTGCTGGACAGCATCCGTACACTGCGGCAAGCTGGCCGGCCGCAGCGCTGCCATGGCGGTACGCGCCGCCGTGAGGAGCCTGGTCCATGACCCTGGATGCACTGACGCTGCTGGGCCAGGGCAACGCCCTGAACCGCCCGCAAACACTGGATGAAATGCTCGCCGGCGTGGCGCCCTTGCTGCCCATGCTGGACGTGATTCCCAACGCGGTGATCTTCATCAAGGACACCCAGGCGCGCTATCGCCTGGCCAACCGCACCCTGTTGCAGCGTTGCGGTTTCAAGCGCCTGCAGCCGCTGTTGGGCAAGACCAGCGCCCAGGTGTTCCCCGCACAATTGGGCCCTGGCTACACCGAGCAGGACCGCCGCGTGCTGGAAGAAGGGTTGGTGCTTGAGGACCAGCTGGAGCTGCACTTGTACGGCAGCCGCGAGCCGGGCTGGTGCCTCACCCACAAGCAGCCCATCTACAACCACGCCGGTGCAATCATCGGCCTCGCCGGCATCTCCGTAGACCTGCAGACGGCCAGCGCCAGCCACCCGGCGTACCAGCGCCTGGCGGCGGTGGACGAGTACATTCGCGGGCACTTCCAGGGGCCCATCAGCATGGCCGAGCTGACCCGTATTGCCGGGATTTCAGTGGCGCAGCTGGAGCGCTACTGCAAGCGCGTCTTCCACCTCACGCCCCGGCAGATGATCCACAAGGTGCGCCTGGAACATGCCCATCGGCTGCTGCACAGCGAGCTTCCGATCACCGAGGTGGCGATGCAGTGCGGCTACACCGACCACAGTGCCTTCAGCCGCCAGTTCAAGACGCTGACCGGGTTTACCCCGCGGCAGTATCGGCAGGCGACCGTTGCCCAGGGTGGCGGTGATTTTTGACGCGGCCTGGCGGCCGCTGCTACAAGGGTTGTTTATTTCAAGGGAATGGTCATGACGTCAGGACAATGCCTGTGCGGCACCGTGCGCTTCAGCCTCGAAGCGGCGCCGCGAACCTTCTACCGCTGCCACTGCACCTTGTGCCGCCGGCAGACGGGCGTGGGGCATAACCTCGCTACCCTGGTGAAGGCCGTCGACTTCCACTGGCACGCTGGCGAGGCCGCCATCACCACCTGGCAGAAGCCCAGCGGCTACCGCAATGACTTCTGCAGCCAATGCGGTTCCACCGTGCCCAACGCCTTGCGTGGCCAGCCGTATATGTGGATTCCGCTGGGGCTGCTGGATAGCCCGCTGGACGCCCTGTGCGTGGGCGATTACTGCACCGACGACGCCATGGCCTGGGACCGGCAACGCTGCGCCACCCACCACGCCGCCGCCCCCCAAACCCTCGACGCCCTCATCCAAGCCCTTACAATATCCCCGTAGCAGCAACTGTCTTTGTGGGAGCTGGCTTGCCAGCGAGTTTTTAGGGCCTCAACAGCTCGCTGGCAAGCCAGCTCCCACAACAACGGCCGCGTCAGGGGGCATGCCCCCCACACATCCGTTCCAGGAGGAAACCATGACCGCACCCACGTTCGACAGCCCCATCCCCATCTTGCGCAGCTTCGATGAAGCTAAGTCCCGCGAGTTCTACCTCGATTTCCTGGGCTTCAGCGTCGAGTTCGAGCACCGTTTCGAAGCCGGCCTGCCGCTGTACCTGGGCATTCGCCGCGGCGCGCTGCAACTGCACCTGTCAGAACACCACGGCGATGCCTGCCCGGGGGCGACGGTGTTTATTCCGATGCACAACATAGAACAGCTGCGCGATGAGTTGGTCGCCAAGCGCTACGGCAATGCGCGGCCCGATATCGTGCAGCAGGACTGGGGGCAGGTGCTGGAAGTGTACGACCCGTTCGGCAACCGTCTGCGGTTCTGCCAGATGTGAGGGTGGTGTGGCGGGACGCGGCCTGGCGGCTGCTGCTACGGGTATCTGGAAATATTTTGAAACATTTATGACGGCCATCAGTCCACTGCACACACCAGCCAAAGACGCCCCCATGAAAACACCCCGACCCTCCGCGCGCCTTGCCCCGCTTACCGAACTTCGCAACCTGAAAATGGCCCGTTCCGCCCACGCGTATGTGCGTGGCAGCACGGTGCAGTTTTACCAGTGGCTGCACAGCCAACCAGGCAAGCGCTTGCCCAGTGGGCCGGCGGTGTGGATTTGTGGTGACTGCCACGCCGGCAACCTGGGGCCCACGGGTGACCTGAAAGGCAAGATCGACATCCATATCCGCGACCTCGACCAGACCGTCATCGGCAACCCGGCCCACGACCTGGTGCGCCTGGCGCTGTCGTTGGCCACCGCCGCACGTGGCTCCGACCTGCCAGGGGTGGCCACCGCGAAGATGCTCGAAGAGATGATGCGCGGCTACCAGTTGGCCTTCGAAACCAACGTCGACGAAGACCCGCCGCGCCCGGCCCAGGTAAAAGCCGGCATGCGCAGCGCCGTGCAGCGCACCTGGAAACACCTGGCCCAGGAGCGCATCGAAGACACCCGCCCCACCATCCCCCAGGGCAAGCACTTCTGGCCGCTGGCGAAAGAAGAGCGCACGGCCTTGAAGAAGCTTTGCGCCAGCGACGAGATTCATGCGCTGGTGACCTCGCTCAAGGGCCGCTCCAGGGATGATCGCGTCGAGCTGCTGGATTCGGCCTACTGGGTCAAGGGCTGCAGCTCACTGGGCCTGAACCGCTACGCGGCGCTGTTGGGCGTGGGCGATGACGACGACCCCGACTACTGCCTGATCGACATCAAGCAGGCGGTGGGCGCCGCCGCACCGCGCGCTGCCCGCGCGTCCATGCCGCGTGACAACGGCCAACGCGTGGTGGAGGGCGCCCGGCACTTGTCGCCAGGGCTGGGCAACCGCATGCTCACCACGCGCATGCTCGACAACGGCTTTTTCATCCGCGAACTGCTGCCCCAGGACATGAAGCTGGAACTGGACCAGCTCACCCAAGTGGAGGCCATGCGCGTGGCTGCCTACCTGGCGCGGGTGGTGGGCCTGGCCCACGCCCGGCAGATGGACCTGGCCACCCGCGCCAGCTGGATCAAGGACCTGCAGCTGAACCGCTCGCGCACCCTGGACGCACCGTCCTGGCTGTGGGAGAGCGTGGTGCAACTGGTGGCCAGCCACGAAATGGGCTACCTGGAGCACTGCCGCCGTTACGCGCTGGAAGAGGCCAAGCGGGCGAAATCCGGCAAAAAGTGATTACCAGGTATCGACAAACCCCGGGCTCGCCCCGTGCTTGCGCGGCGGCACCGCATTGAGCCCGCGAATCAGCCAGGCGCGGGTGTCCTGTGGGTCGATTACCGCATCGATTTCGAGAAAACTGGCCATGTTGATCGCCTTGCCATTCTGGTAGGCCTTGGCCACCAGCTTGTCGTACAGCGCCTGGCGCTGCGCGGGCGTTTGCTGCGCCGCCAGCTCCTTGGCAAAGCCCAGCTGCACCGCGCCTTCCAGGCCCATGGCGCCGAACTCGGCGCTGGGCCAGGCGATGGTGAACACCGGGCTGTGGAAACTGCCGGCGGCCATGGCCTGGGCGCCCAGGCCGTAGCCCTTGCGCAGCACCACGGTAAAGAACGGCACGCTGAGGCTGGCAGCGGTGACGAACAGGCGTGACACGTGGCGCACGGTGGCCTGCTGTTCCGCTGCCGGGCCGACCATGAACCCCGGGGTGTCGCACAACGACAGCAGCGGCAGGCCGAAGCGGTCGCACAGCTGCATGAAGCGCGCGGCCTTGTCGCCGGCCGCCGCGTCGATGGCGCCACCCAGGTGCAACGGGTTGTTGGCCAGCAGGCCGAAGGGCCGGCCTTCGATGCGCACCAGGGCGGTGATCAGCCCGGGGGCGAAGTCGCGGCGCAGTTCCAGGCAGGAACCCGTGTCCACCAGGGTGGCGATCAACGTGCGAATGTCGTAGCCGCGCAGGCGGTTTTCCGGGATGGCGTGGCGCAGCAGGCGCTGGTCGGCGCACTGCCAGTCGCCCAACGGGCCCTGGAAATAGGCCAGGTAACGCTTGGCCATCGCCACTGCCTGCGCCTGGTCTTCGACCAGTACGTCGATCACGCCGTTGGCGCTTTGCACCACGCTGGGGCCGACTTCTTCAGCGCTGAAGCGGCCCAGGCCACCTCCCTCGATCATCGCCGGGCCGGCCATGCCGATGCTGGCGTCGCGGGTGGCGATGATCACGTGGCAGCAGCCCAGCAGCGCGGCATTGCCGGCAAAGCAACGGCCCGACACCACGCCCACCAGCGGCACCTGTGCCGACAGCCCGGCCATGGCCACGAAGGTATGGCAGTCGAGGCCCGCCACGCCGACGAAATCGCTGTCGCCGGGGCGGCCGCCGCCGCCTTCGGCAAACAGCACCACCGGCAGCTGCCACTCCCGCGCCAGGCCCAGCAGGCGGTCGGTCTTCTTGTGGTTCATCATGCCCTGGGTGCCGGCGAACACGCTGTAGTCGTAGGCCAGCACCAGGCAGCGGGCGGCCTGCGCGCCGAACAGCGTGGCGTTGACCGTGCCGGTGCCAGCCACCAGGCCGTCTGCCGGGCTTTGTGCAATCAGCTCCTCCAGGCTGCGCCGGCGGCGCTGGGCGGCCAGGGCAAGGTTGCCGTATTCACTGAAGCTGCCCGGGTCGAGCAGGTCGGCGAGGTTTTCGCGGGCAGTGCGCAGGCCCTTGGCGTGGCGCTTGGCGACGGCCTTGGGGCGGCGCTCATCGAGGGTCAGCGCGTGTCGGTCGAGGGCTTCGGCGAGGTCGGCGCGCAGCTGGTCGAGGTCCACGGCCTGTTCGCTGTGTGAGTCGTAGGCGCCCAGTTCGGCGGGTTGCAGGACCACCAGCGCCTGGCCTTCGCTGACGCTGTCGCCCGGCGTTCCCAGCAGCTGCTCGACGATGGCATCGCACTGGGCCTTGAGCACGAACTGCATTTTCATGGCTTCCAGCACCGCCAGGTCCTGGCCCTGGCGTACCGGGTCGCCGATAGCGACTTCGTGGCTGACCAGCACGCCCGCGCTGGGCGCCGTTGCCGCCACGCAGCTTGGGGGCAGCGCCGCTTGCGGGTGTTGCGCGGCGCTGCCCAGCGCCACGGCGGTGGCGGCGAACAGGCTGGGGTGCGGCGCCTGCGGTGCCGCCAGCAGGGCCGGCAGTTGGGCGCCGATGAACGCGGTGGTCAGCGCTTGCCGAGCCAGTTCCGGGCGCAGCAGCAGGTTCTGCAGAAAGCTAATGTTGCTGGCCACGCCTTCCAGGCGAAACTCGCACAGCGCCCGGTAGATGCGGCGCAGTACCGTGGGCAGGTCATCGGCGCGCACGATCAGCTTGGCCACCAGCGAGTCGAAGCCCGGGTGGCTATGCAGCCCGGCATAGCCGCAGCCGTCTACCCGCAGCCCGGCACCACTGGGCGGCTCATACGCGCTGATCAGCCCGCTGCTGGCGCGCGCGCTGCCGTCAGCCTGCATGCGCTCAAGGTTGACCCGCGCCTGCACGGCCACGCCACGCGGCACGGGCGGCTCGGCCAGGCCCAGCTCGGCCAGGCTGTAGCCCTGGGCCAGGCGCAACTGGGCCTGTACCAGGTCGACGCCGGTGATGGCCTCGGTGATGGTGTGCTCCACTTGCAGGCGCGGGTTGGCCTCCATGAACACGAACTGGCCACGGGCCTCGTCGAGCAGGAACTCGAAGGTGCCGATGCCGCGGTATTCGCAGGCGCGCGCCAGGGTCAGGGCCGCGTCCAGCAGTTGCTGGCGCAGGGCCGGGGCGAGGAAGGGGGCGGGGGCGATCTCCAGCAGTTTCTGGTGCTGGCGCTGCAGGCTGCAATCGCGCTCCCACAGGTGGCTTGCGCGGGTGCCGTCGCCGATTACCTGCACCTCGATATGCCGCGCCTGCTCGATCAAGCGCTCGGCATACAGGGCATCCTGGCCGAAGGCCGCCTGGGCCTCGGCCTGGCACAGCGCGAAGGCTGCGGCCAGCTCGCTGTCGTCGCGCACCGCGCGCATGCCGCGGCCACCGCCGCCGGCCAGGGCCTTGAGCATGACAGGGCCGTGTTGCAGCAAGCGCCGCGCTGCCGCCAGGTCCACGGCGCCGTCGCTGCCGCTGGCAATGGGCACTCCGCACTGCGCCGCCAGGGCGCGGGCGCGGGCCTTGTCGCCCAGCAGCGCCAGGGTCTGCGGCGACGGCCCGACGAAGGTCAGCCCGGCCTCGGCGCAGCCCCGGGCGAAGTCGGCGTTTTCACTGAGGAAACCGTAGCCGGGGTGAATCGCCTCGCAGCCTTCGGCGCGCGCGATGGCCAGCAGTTGCGCCTGGTCGAGGTATGCGGTGGCGCCGCGCCCGTGCAGGGGCACCTGGCGGTCGGCCTTGCGCCGGTGCAGGGCTTCGCTGTCGTCCTCGCTGTACACCGCAACGCTGGTGATGCCCAACTCGGCGGCGGCGCGGGCGATGCGGATGGCGATCTCGCCACGGTTGGCGATCAGCAGGGTGGTGATGGCTTGGGTCACAGTAAGGCTTCCAATTCCTGTTTCTTGACTTTACCGGTAGCGGTCATGGGCAGGTGCGCTACTAACCGCACCTGCGGGACCTTGTAGCGGGCCATGGCGCCCAGGCACCACTGCGCCAGGCTGGCGGCGGTCTCGCTGCTGCCGGGCTTGAGCACGATGAAGGCCACGGGCTCCTGGCCCCGCGCCGCATGGGCGCGCCCCAGCACTGCGCTGGCCTGCACGGCGGGGTGTTGGCCGAGCAGCGCTTCCAGTTCGCTGGGGAACACACTCATGCCGTTGACCTTGAGCATTTCCCGGCGCCGGCCCAGGTAGCGGATAAAGCCCTGCTCGGTGATCTGCCCCAGGTCGCCGGTGTGCAGCCAGCCGTCGCGCAGGGCCTCGGCGCTGGCCTCAGGGCGCTGCCAATAGCCCTTGAACACGGCGGGCGAGCGCAGGCACAGCTCACCGGTGGCACCCAGCGGCAGCAGCGCGCCGCTGTCGAAATCGCACACTTTGAACTGCGTGCCTGGCACCGGCAGGCCGACGAAAGTCGGGGCTTCGCGCAGGTCGTTGTCCTCGGCCTGCAGGCCGTAGGTGAAGGTGTCGCAGGTGTGGGTTTCGGTCATGCCGAAACTGAATTCGAATAATGTGCAGCCGGTCAGCGCGTGCCAGCGCCGGCGGTAGTCCAGGGTCAGTTTCTTGATGAAGGAAATCGCCCCCACCCGCTGCAGCGAGCGCAGGTCGTGCTCGGCCACTTGCGGGTGGTCCAGCACCTCGGCGAGGTTATCCACCAGCATGCCGGTGTGAGTCACCCGGTAATGCGCCACGGCGGCCATGAACGCCAGTGAGTCCCAGCGCGCCAGCAACACCAGGCTGCAGCCGCTGTAGATGGGGAATAGCAGCCCGGCGTTTTCGCCGGCAATCCAGAACTGCGGCAGGAAGTTAAGGCTCACCGCGTGGCGGTCGCAGCCCAGCGCGGTGGGCACGAAACTGGCGCAGGTGTAGAGCATGTCGCGGTGGGTGTGGATGCAGCCCTTGGGCAGGCCGGTGGTGCCGCCGGTGTAGTTGAGCGCGGCAATGTCGTCCAGCTGCACGTGATGCGTCGGCACCTGTGCGTGGCAGGCCGCGAGAGCCGGGTAGAAGTCGAGGGCGTCGGCCACCTGCAGCTTCGGTGCCACCAGCAGGTCGGGCAGCAGTAGCGTTGGTTGTGCCGGGCACAGTTCGCTGAGGCTGGTGGCGATCAGGCTGTGCAGCGCGGTGCGGTCGCGTACCTGCTGTACCAGGTTCATCAGTTGGTCCAGGCCGATCAGCACGGTGGCGCCGCAGTCGTGCAGTTGATGGGCCAGCTCCAAGTGCTGGGACAGCGGGCTGACCGGGGCGTGCACGGCGCCGGCCTTGAGAATGCCGAAGAAGGCGATGTGCGTCTGCGGGCAGTTGGGCAGCAGCACGGCCACCCGGTCGCCCACGCCCACGCCCAATTCGCGCAACAAAGCGGCGCAGCGGTCGCTGAGGTGGTCCAGTTCACCGAAGGTCAGGGTGTGGCCATAGAAGTGCAGCGCAACCTGCTCGGGCTGGGTGCTGGCCCAATGGCGCAGGTAGTCGGTGAGCGGCCGTTCGCCCAGGGGGTATTGCGCAGTGCGTGGCACGTTGGCGGGCCAGGCCTGGGCCCAGCGCTGCTGGAGTTGTGCGAGATAGGCGGCTTCGTCCATGGCGGGGCCTCGGGGTGGGGGCAGTGGCGGTTAGCTTAGTCTCCCCAGCCGTTTCGCTTGGGCGCGATTAACCTTGTGAATGCAGCGCAATTTCCCTGTAGCCGCTGCCGCCAGGCTGCGCTGGCCGGTGTGAACCCACACGTTTTCCAGCGAGGCACAGGGCCAGCGCAGCCTGCGGCAGCGGCTACGCGATGGTGAGGTGGCTAGATCGGTGGCGGGCGGCGCGGGCAGCGGGCCAGGTAGTCGGTGAGGGTGATGGCGGGGTGGTCGCCGGTGGCCAGGGCCACGTAGCCGTCCGGGCGGATGAGGTACAGGGCGTTGGGGGCGAGGCCGGCGTGGTCGAAGGCGCTTTGCCAGGCGAATACGTGCAGGGCCAGGCCTTCGGTTTCGCACACGGCGCGCAATTTTTCGTCGGCTTCGCCGTAGACGTGCACCTGCCAGTCGATGGATTTCAGCGGGGCGAAGTTGTCGCGCCCCTCGAAGGCCACCCAGGGCAGGCGGTCGCCGCCGTGCACGTGGCCGGCGACGCCGTCGCTGAGTGCACTGTGGCGGTAGTTCAAGGTCAGTTGCGACACGGTGCGGAACAGCCATTCGCGCACCGGCCCCAGGGCCAGCGCCCTGGGTATCAGCAAAGGCGCCAGGCGGGTACGCAGCAGGTCGGCGATGGGGCCTTGGGAGGTGGCGAAGGTAAACACCCGATCAGTGGTGGCCACCAGTTGCCGGGCGAAGCCGATGCGCTCCTGCTCGTAGCTGTCCAGCAGGCTCTCGTCGGCGCTGCCCTTGAGTACGCTGGCCAGCTTCCAGGCCAGGTTGATGGCGTCGCCGATACCGGTGTTCATGCCCTGGCCGCCGGCCGGGCTGTGGATGTGCGCCGCGTCGCCGAGCAGGAAGGTGCGGCCCTGGCGGAACTGCTCGGTGACGCGGTGGTGGACGTGGTAGGTGGAGAACCAGTTGAGCTGGTCCACCTGCACTTTCAGGTGGTCGATGGCGCGGCGGCTGATGTCATCGAACTGCAGGCTGTCGGCGCGTGCCGCGCGTTCGTCGCGCACGGTGCCGATCAGCCGTGCGCGGCCAGTGCCGGCCAGCGGGAACACCGCGAGGAAGTCGGCTTCATCGAGGTCCACGTGCAGCTCGCCATTGAACGCCGGGCCCTGGCCCACCACATCGGCGACGTAGAAAATCTGCTGGTAGGTGCCGCCCGGAAAGCCGCTGCCCAGGGCGTTGCGTACCGTGGAGCGGGCACCGTCGCAGCCGGCCAGGTAGCTGGCCACGCATGACTCCAGGTGACCGTCGTGGTGTTGCAGCTGCGCCAGCACCTGCTCGCCCTGGTCGACGAAACCACGCAAGGTCACGCCGCGCTCCACGCTGACGCCTTGCGCCTGCAGGCGCTCGATCAGCAGGCGCTCGTGTTCGTCCTGCGGGAATATTTCCAGGAAGCTATAGGGCGTCAGGCCCTCGCCGATAGTGGAGAACGGCAGGTGCGCGACCGCCGTGCCCTTGACCCACAGGTTGATCGCCGCCACGGTGTGGCCGTGCTTGAGAATGTGCTCGCTGAGGTCCAGCTGCTGGTACAGTTCCAGGGTGCGCGCCTGCACCGCCAGGGCGCGGGAAGTAGTGCCCGGTTCCATGGCCTGGTCGATGATACGCGGCTGGATGCCTTGGGCAGCCAGCCACAGGGCCAGCACCAGGCCGGTGGGGCCGGCACCGACGATGAGCACGTCGCAGCGTTGCATGGCAGTTACCTCGTGGGCGGGGTAATTGCAGTATGGCAGGGGTGAGGCGGGCATGCGTTTTTACCGTTGCGACGCCGATTCTCTGCCGGGCAAACAAGGCGCTCCCCGGAGATGCCACTGGAATGGCACGCTGAAAACAAACAGTGGGACCGGGCCGTGCCCGGGAAGCGCCGCGCGGGCGGCGCGCGGTCTCATGGGCGCAGCGGGAACATCGCCGAGCACGTGGTGGGCGCACCAGCATGCCCGACCTGCACCCAGGCCCCGCAACCTTCAGACAGCCACACCGCGCGGGATTCAAAATCATCCACACCGGTATCGCGGCCATGGCTGCCATGCGCTGGGCGTTGTTCCTGCTGCGCCGATGAGACCGCGCGCCGCCCGCGCGGCGCTTCGCGGCCACAGGCCGCTCCTACGGTCTGTTTCCAGCGTGCCGTTCCAGTGGCATCTCCCGGGGCCGCCTTGTTTGTCCGACGCCAGGCTGATGTGTTGCCTCGGTAGTTTGGGACGAGGCACAAAAAAGCCCGGTTCAATGAACCGGGCTGGTTTGCAACGCAACATCTCAATAACGCTGATAGTCAGAACCAAACTCGCGACGCACTTCCGCGACATAAATCGGCGCCTGCTGGTCTGCATGCTGCTGCGGCAACACATGCTCGCTGCCGTTCTCGGCCATGCGCATGTTGCGGTCACGGGCGTGTTCGGCGCCGTCCTGGGCGACGGTGGCCTGGGGGTGGCTGGTGACGGTCTGCGGGGTAGCAAAGGCGCTGCCGGTGGCCATCAGTGACAGGGCAAGGCTGAAGGTGATTACTGGTTTCATGGTGAGGCTCCAGAGTGGGTGGGGGAGAACATGGAGCCAACTCTACGACTGCCCGCCGCGCGAGAAAAACCACCTGCGAGCATAGTCACTATCGATTTCGATGATTGCGGCCACCGGCGCCTCTAGGGCGCCGGTTAGCGGATGGTAGGCGGGCTGTATAAGCCCATTGTCGGGGTTGCTTGCGGCCGGTTTCGCGCGCAAAGGTAGCGTGCCCTGCCACGCAGTCAGCGCCCCAGGAACCATCGGTAATAGGGATTGGCACCGTCCTCGCGGGCCACCTCCTGCATGTCCCGCAACCAGGCGTCGCGCTCGCCCTGGTAGGCGTGCAGGCTGGCACGGTAGAACAGTTGCAGGCGGCGTTGGTGTTCGGCCACCCGGGCCTCGAAGTCCGCATTGCTGTTGCTCAGTAGCAGTGGCCGTTGCAAGGCCAGCAACGCGGGCAGGGTGCGGGTCAGTTCGTCCGGGCGTACCCAGGGCGCGTACTCGATGTGCGGCCAATCGTCGGTGACGGCGCGGGCGTCTGCGGCGAAGGCCTCAAGGCCGCTGCGGTCGGTGAGCCAGGTGGCCAGCAGGGCTGCCGGTGAGCTGATGCCCACCGCTTGCAGGGCGTCCCGCACGTCGGGCTGGTTGAAGCGTGCGCTGATGCGCGCCACGTCCAGCTTCAGCGGGCTGAGCGAGCCGATCAGCAGGGTTTCGTGCAGTTCGGTGGTCCACAGGCTGGCGTAGGGGAAGGCAGCGAGGAAGCTGCGCACCAGCGCCCGGCTTTCGTCCAGGTTCTGGGTGGGCAGCGGCAGCCACTGGGCCACCAGGCCGTCGCTGTTGAGGCGCTGCGCCGCCAGCTGGTAGAAGTCCTGCGAGTACAGGTTGACCACGCCGGCGGCGGAGGGGGGCGGCGGCTCCAGGGCGATCAGGTCATAGCCCTGGGCGTTGCCCAGCAATTCCCGGCGGCCGTCGTGCAGGCGGATGTCCAGCCGCGGGTCATGGGCGGCGTCGAAGTTGCCAGTGAACAGCGGCGCCGCCTGCAGCACGGCCGGCAGCAGCTCGGCCACTACCCGTTGTTGCAGCCCCGGGTATTGCAGCAGGGCGCCTGCGGTGATGCCGGTGCCCAGGCCGATGACCAGCGCCGAGCGCGGTTCGCCGTTGTGGATGAGCAGCGGTAGCAGGGCCTGCAGGCGCATGTAGCGCAGCGACGGCATGGCGTCGCCGGTGTTGGATACGCCCTGGATGTACAGGCGGTTGAACTGGCGCCCGGGCTGGCCCTGGGTAACCACCGCCACGGTGCCGCCACGGCCTTCCTGGTAAAACGCCAGGCTGCCCTGGCGGGCGCCGGGCAGCAGTTGCGCGAGTTTGTCCGCAGGCGTCACCAGGGTCAGCAGCAGCGATGCCAGGCCCAGCGCCAGCACCGCACGCCGGCGGCCTTTGCGCACGCCCGGGCGGCGGTGCACCGCCACCCCGGCAATCAGCCCGGCCGCCACCGCCAGCACGCCCAGGCTGTGCACCAGGCCCAGCCATGGCACCAGCACCAGGCCGCTGAGCAGCACGCCAACGATGCCGCCCAGGGTATTGAGCCCCAGCACCGCGCCTACGCCCTGGCCAACCTGGCCGGGCACCACGCACAGGCGCAGCGCCAACGGGAAGGCGGCGCCCAGCAGCAGGGTGGGCAGCAGCACCACGCCGACGGCGGCCACTACGAAACGGGCGAGCATGGCCAGGGTCAGGTCGCCACCGGCCGTGCGTACCAGCCCTGCGGCATGGCTTTGCAGAGTCACAAGCCAAGGGCCGAGCACCGCCACGTCGAGCAACGCCAGCAGGCCGGCGCCGGCGATCAGCACGGCAAACAGCCCCCAGGGGTCGCGCACGCGGGCGGCGCGGCGGGCCAGCAGGGCGCTGCCCAGCGCCAGGCCCACCAGGTAGGTGCTCAGCACCACGGCGAAGGCGAAGGTGCGGGTGCTCATGAACGGCACGATGGCCTGGGTCCAGATCACCTCGTAGCCCAGCGCCACGCCGCCCGCCAACGCGTACAGCACCAGCGGCAGGCGCACACCGGCGGCCGCAGCCTTCACCGGCGCGGCGGCTGGCAAGCTGCGCAGCAGGCCCAGGGCGCCCAGCGCCGCCAGCAGGTTGAGGGCGGCGGCCACGGCGGCACTGCCGCGCAGGCCCAGCGCCGGGATCAGCACGAAGGCGCTGGCCAGGGTGCCGACAATGGCCCCGCAGGTGTTGCTGGCGTACAGCCGCGCGCCGTGGCTGGCGGCCTGTTCGGCGGCCGGCGCCAGGGCGCGGATCAGCACCGGCAGGGTGCCGCCCATCAACGTCGCGGGCAGCATCACCAGCGCGAAGGGCAACACCCAGGCCAGCAACCCGACCTTGGCCTGCCACGCCACGAACCAGCCGGCGGCTGGCGGCAGCAGCCACGTGGTGGCGACGCCCAGCAGCGCCACCAGTGCTTCCAGCAGCGCATACAGCAGCACCGGCCGGGACACCCGGTCGGCGTGGCGGCCGAAGGCATGACTGCCCAGGCCCAGCCCGGCGAAAAACGCACTGATGCCGGTGGTGATGGCGTAGACCTCCACGCCCACCACCAGCGATAACTGTTTGACCCACAGCACCTGGTAAATCAATGCGGCGGCGCCCGACAGCAGCAGCGCCAGGCTGGCGCACACCACGCGGTTCAGCGGCACCACGGCCACGGGGGCATGGGCAAGGGACGATGTTTTCAAAGGCATGGCTCTTGTCCGGGGCAAACCCATCGGCGCCGGGCGGGGGGGGCCGCGCGCCCCCCCCGCCGCCGATCACTGCTTGGATTGCGCTTTCATTTTCTCTTCGATCTTGGCGTCCACCTGCTTGCGCACCTGGTCGATGCTGAAGCTGGCCGGGTGTTGGCTAGGGGGGTAGTCAACGAACGTCTGCAGGAACATCGACGCTTTCATGGTGGCGATAGCCGTCAGGTAAACGTTCTTCGCCAGCCAGTCGTTGTACTGGTCGGACACCACGTCCGCGCGCTCATAGGGGTCCATGCGCAGGTTGAAGATCTTCGGCACCCGCAGGCACACGAAGGGGTCTTGCCAGACGTCGAAGCCACCGGGTTTGCGCTGTTCGCAGAACACCGCCTTCCAGTCGCCGAACCGCATGGCCACCAGGTCGCCGTCGTCGTTGAAGTAATAGAACTCGTCGCGCGCGCCCTTGGGTTGCTGGCCTTCCAGGTAGGGCAGCTGGTTGTAGCCGTCCAGGTGCACCTTGAAGCTTTTGCCGCCGGTGCTGGGCGACCAGCCCTTGAGCAGCTTGTTCTTCACGTCGCCATCGCCGGCGGCCGCCAGCAGCGTGGGGAACCAGTCCATGCCCGAGAACATTTCGTTGGACACCGTGGCCGGCTTGATCTTGCCCGGCCAGCGGATCATCGCCGGCACCCGGAACGCACCCTCCCAGTTGGAGTCCTTCTCGCTGCGGAACGGCGTGGTGGCGGCGTCCGGCCAGGAGAACTGGTTGGGGCCGTTGTCGGTGGTGTAGACGACAATGGTGTTGTCGGCGATTTTCAGCTCGTCCAAGGTCTGCAGCAGCTTGCCCACGTCGCCGTCGTGCTCCAGCATGCCGTCGGCGTACTCGTTGCCGGGCATGCCGCTCTGGCCTTTCATGGAGTCGCGCACGTGGGTGAACACGTGCATGCGCGTGGTGTTCATCCACACGAAGAACGGCTTGTCGGCCTGCACCTGTTTCTTGATGAACTCCTGGGCGCCGGCGGTGGTTTCGTCGTCGATGGTTTCCATGCGCTTGACGTTCAGCGCGCCGGTGTCCTCGATCTTGCCGTCGGCATAGGCGTGGATCACCCCGCGCGGGCTGAAGTTCTTCACGTAGGGGTCGTTGGGGTCCTTGGGCCAGTAGGGGCGCTCGGGTTCTTCCTCGGCGTTGAGGTGGTACAGGTTGCCGAAGAACTCGTCGAAACCGTGCTTGGTGGGCAGGTATTCGTCCTTGTCGCCCAGGTGGTTCTTGCCGAACTGGCCAGTGGCGTAGCCCAGCGATTTCAGGGCCTGGGCGATGGTGATGTCGCGGTCCTGCAGGCCCACCGGCGCCCCCGGCGCGCCGACCTTGGACAGGCCGGTGCGCAGCGGCGTCTGCCCGGTAATGAAACTGGAGCGCCCGGCGGTGCAGCTGTTTTCGGCGTAGTAGTCGGTGAACAGCATGCCTTCGTGGGCGATGCGGTCGATGTTTGGCGTGGTGTAGCCCACCACGCCCTGGCCGTAGGCGCTGATGTTGGTCTGGCCGATGTCGTCACCGAAGATCACCAGTATGTTGGGCTTGTCGGCCGCCCCGGCCCCATTGGCCAAGCCGAACATTGACGCCGCCACGAGGGCGAGTTGGGGTAACCATGTGCGCATGCGAGTCATCTGACTTGCCTCCCTGTTGCGATGGTGCCGCTCGATGGCGACGTTGTGTGTGCATCACTGCTGATTCGTCGTGGGGTGCTCGAAGGGGTAGATGCGGTTCCAGTCGGCGGCCATGTCCACCACCGTCCACTGCTGCCGCGTGGCTTCATCCAGGGCCTTGTCGAGGCGCCCAACGCTGGACTGGCGGTCGTAGGCCCATTCGCGCGCAGCGTCGGTGTGGTGCACTAGGCCCATGAAGCGCTTGCCGGGGCCGGCGGCGGTCCACTGCAGCATCTGCAGGTCGCCGTCGGAGTTGCCGAATGCCAGCAGCGGGCGCCGACCGATGGTGCTGGCGATGCTTTCCGGTTTGCCGGGGCCGTCGTCGTTGTGCGCCAGTTTCGGCGTGCGCAGAATCGACGGCGGCGGGCCGGGTTGCCAGGCCGTGACGAAGGTGGTGCCGATCACCTGTTCGGGCGGGATGCCGTAGACCTGCTCGGCGAAGGCGCGCATGAAGGTCACCTCGCCGCCGGAGACGATGTAGGTCTTGAAGTCTTCGCGGCGCAGGTAGTCGAGCAGCTCCAGCATGGGCTGGTAGATCATCTCGGTGTAGGGCTTGCCGGTGCGCGGGTGGCGGGCGCTGGCCAGCCAGGCGCGGGCGTTGGCCATGAAGGTTTCGTCGCTGATGCCCGTGTGGGTGGCGCCGACTATTTTCAGCAGGCCGTCCATGCCGGCGGCGCCCAGGGCCTTGTGGTCGTTTTCCAGCACCGCCTTGAACGGCTGCGTGGTTTTCCATGTAGGGTGTTGCGGCGCCAGGCGCTTGACCTCGTCGAAGGCGAAGAGAATCTGGAAATAGGCTGGCTGCTCACTCCACAGGGTGCCGTCGTTGTCGAACACGGCAATGCGCGCGGCGGGGGCCACGTAGTCGGGTGAGCCCTGGGCGGTGACGGCCTCGACGAACTGTTCGATAGCGGCCTTGGCCGGGCCTTCGCGCCACGACGGCAGTGGGTCGGCGGCCAGCACGGTGAGCGAACAAAGCAGGCCCAGCAGGCCGGCCAGCGGGCGGGTGAGGGTGTGGCTCATGGGCAGTCCTTGTCGAGGCGGGGGTTGAGGGGCCGCAATTGGCGGGGTGCGAGGAAACGGCGCACGGCGTGGTAGCCGCGCAGCAGGCATTGGCGGTAATGCGCCAGGTGGGGCCATGCGCCATAGGCGAATGCTGCCAGCAGCACGCAAGCGCCAAGTACCCCAGGCCAGTACCGCGCCAGGTGCAGGCGTTGGAAGCTGCGGTCAAGGGCGAACACCGGTGTCACGGTGGCTGCAGGTTGCGCGGTGAAGGCCACCGCGGGCAGGCGGGCGACCGCCGCTTGCTGGCTGGCGGCATCCCACCAGTGCAGTTCGATGGCCGGCAGTTGCAGCGCCCCAGCCTGGTCGATGCGGTAGCGGGCGCTGTCGATGCGCTGGCCGCCGCGCAGGTGGCCATGGCCGTCGTCCAGCGGCAGTACCTGCGGCGTGATCAAGTAACGGTTGAGGCCTGGCACCTCGGCCAGTGCCGGCGTTGGCAGCGACAGGCTCAAGGCGCCGTCGGCCTGCAGCACCAGGGTGCGGGTCACGCTGTCGCCCACCCTGGGCGGGGTGTGGCTGTAACGCAGTTGCTGGCTGAAACTCAGCGCCTGGGCCACCAGCAACGGTTGGCCGGGCACGGCGCCGACGGGCAGGTGAATGTCCAGCTGCAGCGGCGGGCTGCGGGCGCTCAGCGGTGCAGCGGACTGGCCGGGTGTGGCCCGCACGGTCAGCGCCGGGATGCTCAGGCGCTGCGCCACCTGCGGGGTGATGCGCCAGGTGTAGCGCATGCCGTACAGGGTTTGGTCGCCCTCTTTCAACGTCAGGTGTTGGGCCTGGTCGTCGGGCGGCAGCACCAGCGCACCGGGCAAGTCCAGGGTCGGCAGCTGCGGCGCGCGGGTGAACCAGGTGTCGGTGAGCACGTCCAGTTGCAGTTCCACGGTTTGGCCCACCACTGCGCTGTCGGCCGGCAGCAGTTGCGCGCGGGCTTCCAGCCGTGGCGCGGCGTCGGCCAGGGGCGCCAGCAGGGTGAGGGCCAGCCAGCACAGGGCCTTCATGGCGCGCTGGCCTGGTCTTGCAGGCTGAACTTCTGTTGCAGGAAGCGCGCCGGCGAGGTGGTCAGGTTCTCCAGCCACTGGGCGTCGGAGGCGGCCTGCTGGGTGCGCACGGCCTGGCCTTTGCCCTGGTCGTGGCGGTTGTCGAACTGCACGGCGTCGGGCTTGACCTCCGGGGCGTTCTGCTGGGCTGAATCGGTGTCTTTTTGCAGCGCCAGGGCCAAGGCCAGGTTGGCCTCGGCCTGGGGGAAGCCGGGGCGCAGTTTAAGCGCCTGCTGGTAGGCGGCGATGGCCGCGCCGAAGCGGTAGCGGCGGGTGTGGATGTTGCCCAGGTAGAACCACGCCTCGGCGGTGTTCAGCCGCGCGAAGCTGGCCAGGGCCAGGTCGTAGTCCACCGCGCGGTAGGCGGCGATGCCTTTCCAGTACGGGTCGCTGAAGTGTCCGGCGGCGGCCGGGTAATGGCCGTGGTCGAAGGCCCAGCGGCCCTGCTGGTCGGGCGTCATGAAGGCGTCGGCGAGGCTGCCGGCATGGGCATTGAGTGGCGCCAGGCCCAGCGCCAGCAGCAGGCCGGCCAGCCAGTTCAGGCTCCAGCCCTTGCGCACGGCCAGGAAGGCCAGCACCAGCAGCGGCCAGCACAGCCAGTAGCCGGCGTCTTTCCAGTACAGCGGTTGGCCGGGGGCGTTTGCAGCCTCGAAGTGCTGGCGCGCGTGGCCTTCGATCCAGGCCAGGTTGCTGTCATCCAGGGCCAGGCTGCCCAATGGTGCGTCCAGGGCCTTGGCCAGCCGTTCAAGGCCCGGCTTGTCGAAGGCGCCCAGTTGCGGCCGGCCGTTGGCATCGGTGCGCGGCTGGCCATCGGCGCCGCGGATGATGCCGCCGTCGGTGCTGCCCACGGCCAGTATCAGCACTTGTAGCGGCGTGCCGCCCAGGGCCTTGGGCAAGGCGTCGAGCTGGCTGCTGTCGGCACCATCGGTGATCAGCACCAGGGTGGCGGGGCTGTGTTCGGCCTCGGTCAGCTGGCGCGCCTGGGCCAGCAGCGTCAGCACGTTCTTGCCGGGGCGGGCGATCAGTTCGGTGCCCAGCGCCTGTATGAAGGTGTTCAGCAGCGCCGGGTCGTCGGTGGGCGGCAGCACCAGGTGGGCGCTGCCGGCATAGGCCAGCAACCCGGTGCGCGCGCCGGGGCGGCGTTGAATCAGGTTGACCATCTGCTGCTTGGCGGCTTCCAGGCGGCTGGGGGCAATGTCGCTGGCGTCCATGGACGGCGATAGGTCGAAGGCCAGCAGCAACACCGCGCGGTTGTCGACGAACCCCGGGCGGTCCTGCTCCCAGGTCGGCCCGGCCATGGCCACGGCGCCCAGCACCAGCAGGGCGGCGGCCAGGTGCACGGGGCGCAGGCGCTGGCGGTCGTGGCCGTTGACCACCAGGTGTGGCAGCAGGTGCACGGCGATGTTGCCGCGCAGCTGGCGTTGCAGGTCGTGCTGGTGGCGCCATACCAGCGGCAGGGCCAGGCCTGGCGCCGTCAGCAATAGCCAGGCCGGACGCAGCAGGTGCAGGGCGCTCAGGTCGAGGTCCATGGCGCACCTCCGCTGAAGCGGCTGCGCAGCAGCGCGGCGGCCTGGTACAGGGCCAACAGCAGCAGGGCGGCACCCAGCGGCCATTGGAACAGCTGGCGCTTGGGCTGGTGGCTGAAGGTGTCGACCTGGTGTGGGGTGATCGCGTCCAGAGTGGCGTAGACCTGGGCCAGGGCATCGCGGTCGGTGGCCTGGAAGAAGCGCCCGCCAGTGGTGCTGCTGATCTGCTGCAGGGCTTGCAGGTCGACCTTGGCTTCGCCCTCGGCGTCGGGGTCGCCGATGCCGATAGTATGGATGACCACGCCTTGGGCCGCAGCCATCTGCGCCGCATGGGCGGGCGGGATGGCGCTGCTGGTGTCGTTGCCATCGGTGAGCAGGATCAGCACTTTTTGCGGCTCATGGGCCTGTTGCAGCAGCTTGAGGGCCAGGCCGATGGCATCGCCGATGGCGGTGTTGGGCCCGGCCATGCCGATGCCGGTCTGTTCCAGCAGCAGCGCCAGGCTGGCGTGGTCCAGGGTCAGTGGCGCCTGGGGGTAGGCGGCGCTGCCAAACACGATCAGGCCCAGGCGGTCGTCCTGGCGCTTTTCGATGAAGCCTTGCACCACCTGTTTGACGGCGCTGAGGCGGTCGTTGGGCGTGCCGTCGGCGCCCTTGAAGTCGCGGGTTTGCATGGACTGCGAGAGGTCGATGGCCAGCATCAGGTCCCGCACGGGCTGGTGATGCACCAGCGGCTTTTCAACTTGCACCGGGCGCGCCACCGCCAGCACCAGCAGCGCCCACACCAGCAGGTTCAGGCCCAGCTGCCAGCGGTTGGCGCGGCTGCCGGGGGCGCCGGGGCGCTGGCCGATGGCGCGGCTCATGGCGGCAAAGAACGGCACGCGCACGGCGCTGCGGGCCTCGTGGTAGGCGGGCAGGTAGCGGTAGCCCAGCCACACGGCGGGCAGCAGCAACAACAGCCAGGGGGCATCAAGCTGCCACATGGTGGGCCACCCAGGTGCGACTGTGGTGAAGCAGTTGTTCAAGGGTTATGACGCTGGGCAGCGGGCCGTAGGCGAGTTGCGCCAGTTGCTGGCTGAAGTCGGCAGGCAGCGGTTGCGGGCTGTGGGCCTGGAGAAAATCCTGCCAGGCCTGGCCGTGCAGGGCGGCCACGGCGGGGTTGCCGGGCATGGACAGCGCCACGCGCTTGAGCAGTGCGGGCAGCTCGCGCAGCGCCTCGCCGGGTGGCAGTTGCGCCAGGCGGCGCAGGGCCTGGCGGCGGTAGCGGTTCTGCTGGTAGCGCCATAGGCGCAGGGCGGCCCAGCTGAGCAGGCCGATAAAGATTAATACGCCCAGCACGGCCCAGCCCCAGGTGTGCGGGGTGTAGGGGATGGGCGGCGGCAATGGGATTTCGGCGAGTTGGTCGGGGCTCGGGGCGGCAAGCGCCACCCCAGGAAACGCCACCACCGCCACAAGCCCCCCACCACCAACCCGTAGCAGCTGCCGCCAGGCGGCGTCCGGGCGCGGCGCGGTGTGTGTGGAGATGCGCGGGGCCTGTGACGCGGCCTTGCGGCCGCTGCTACAGGAGGTGTTTGCGGGGTTGCGTAGCAGCTGCCGCCAGGCGGCGTCCGGGCGCGGCGCGGTGTGTCTGGAAGTGCGCGGGGCCGGTGACGCGGCCTTGCGGCCGCTGCTACGGGGGGTGTTTGCGGGCTTGCGTAGCAGCTGCCGCCAGGCTGCGTCCGGGCGCGGCGCGGTGTGTGTGGAAGTGCGCGGGGCCGGTGACGCGGCCTTGCGGCCGCTGCTACAGGAGGTGTTTGCGGGCTTGCGTAGCAGCTGCCGCCAGGCTGCGTCCGGGCGCGGCGCGGTGTGCCTGGAAGTGCGCGGGGCCGGTGACGCGGCCTTGCGGCCGCTGCTACGGGGGGTGTTTGCGGGGTTGCGTAGCAGCTGCCGCCAGGCTGCGTCCGGCCACGGCGCGGTGTGTGTGGAAGCGCGCGGGGCCGGTGACGCGGCCTTGCGGCCGCTGCTACGGGGGGCGTTTGTGGGGTTGCATAGCAGCTGCCGCCAGGCGGCGTCTGGGCGCGGCGCGGTGTGTGTGGAAGTGCGCGGGGCCTGTGACGCGGCCTTGCGGCCGCTGCTACAGGAGGTGTTTGCGGGGTTGCGTAGCAGCTGCCGCCAGGCGGCGTCCGGGCGCGGCGCGTGTGCTGAGCTCATGGCCGCTGCCGTCCCAGCTCTGCGCGCAGCTGTTCCAGCGCCGGCAAGGCGGTGCTGAACATCAGCAGCGGTACCTGGCTGCGGCGCAGCAGTTGGGCGACGTGTTGCAGGCGGCCGCTGAGGAAGTCGCCCAAGGGCTTGCGGATGTGCTGGCGCTCTACCGCCAGCTCGACCTGCAGTTGCCCTTGGGTGACCAGCAGCCGGCCTTTGCTGGGCAGGTTCAGCGCGAGCGGGTCGTAGACCTGCAGCGCCAGCACGTCGTTGTGGGCGCTGAGCTGGCGCAGCAACGCCAGGGTGCGGGGGCCGGCGCCGGCGAAGTCGCTGATCAGGCAAACAAGGTGGTCATGGCCGGCCAGCGCCACGCAGCGTTGCAGCACGGCGTCCAGCTGTTCGCCGTCGCCATCGGGCTGGCTGGCGGACAAGGCCTGGTTGTGGGCTACCACCCGCGCACACAGGGCCTGCACCCGTGCCCGGCTGCGCAGCGGCACGACGCTGTCGATGCGCTGGTCGTTGAACACCAGGCCGCCGACCCGGTCGCCGCTGGTGAAAGCCACCCAGGCGGCCAACGCCGCCAGCTCCGCCGCCAGCGCCGATTTGAAGCTGCGCTGCGAGCCGAAGAACATCGACATGCGCTGGTCCACCACGATCAGCGCCGGGCGGTCGCGCTCTTCGGTGAAGCTGCGCACCACGGCCTTGCCGGTGCGCAGCGAGGCACGCCAGTCCAGGTGGCGGAGGTCGTCGCCAGGTTGGTAGCGGCGCAGCTCGTCGAAATCCAGCCCGCGGCCGCGCAGGCGCGAGCCGTGGTTGCCGGCCAACAGACTGTTGCGCGGCTGGCGGGCGAGAAAGCTCAGGCCACGGGCCGCCGGCTCAAGGTTCATCAACTGCGAAAGCGACACATAGACCAGGCCGTCGGCGGCCTGCACTGGGGCTTGCATGGCGCGCTCCTCAGGCCGGGATGGCCACCTTGTCCAGCAGCCGCTCCAGCACCGCGTCGGCGCCAATGCCGTCGGCCACCGCGTCGTAGCTCAGTTGCAGGCGGTGACGCAGCACCGGCCGCAGCACGGCGCGCACGTTGTCCGGGGTGACGAAGGCCTGGCCCTGCAGCCAGGCGTCGGCACGCGCGCAGCGGTCCAGGCCGATGCCGCCGCGCGGGCTGGCGCCGACGCTGATCCAGCGTGCCAGGTCGGCGTCGTAGCCGTCGGGGTGGCGGGTGGCGTTGATCAGGTCGATGACGTAGCGGTCGATGGCCGGTGCCACGGCGATGGCGGCCACCTGCTGGCGGGCAGCGAAAATCGCCTGCTGGCCCAGCTTGAACGGCGTGGCTGCCTCGCTGGCCTGCTCCTCGCCGCGCAGCAGCCGCAGCACCTGGCCTTCGTCCTCGGGGCTTGGGTAGTCGAGCAGTACCTTCATCAGGAACCGGTCCATCTGCGCCTCGGGCAGCGGGTAGGTGCCCTCCTGCTCGATCGGGTTTTGCGTGGCGATGACCATGAACAACGCCGGCAGTGGGTGGCTCTTGCCAGCCACGGTGATTTGCCGCTCCTCCATGGCTTCCAGCAGCGCCGCCTGCACCTTGGCCGGGGCGCGGTTGATCTCATCCGCCAGGATCAGGTTGCCGAACAGCGGCCCGGGCTGGAACACGATCTGGTTCTGCCCGCCCGCCTGGTGCAGCACCTCGGCGCCGGTGACGTCCGAGGGCAAGAGGTCGGGGGTGAACTGGATGCGGCTCATGCCCGCGTCCAGGTGCCGCGCCAGGGCTTTCACCGTACGGGTCTTGGCCAGGCCTGGCAGGCTCTCCAGCAGCAGGTGGCCGTTGGCAAGCAACCCCAGCAGAATCTGTCGGATCACCGCGTCCTGGCCCAGCACGCCTTCGGCGACGCTGGCGTGCAGGGCCTTGATGTCATCGAGTGTGCTCATGCGGTCACCATGGCGAGTGCACGACAATGAATTGCACGCTGCTGCCCACGTACTGCGGCTGGTACCAGGTAGGCCCGCAGTGCTGGTAGGCGACGCCGTTGGCGACCACCGAGACGCAGTCGGCCGGTACCGCAGTGACCCGCGTGCCAATAGCGATGGCCGCGGCGGTGGTGCCGGCTACCACGGCGGCAGCTGCCCAGGGGTGGTACCAGTCGTCGCCATGGGGCGGCGGTGGCGGTGGCGGTGGGCCAGGCGGTGGCCCCGGGTGCGGCCCGGGCGGCGGGCCAGGATGCGGCGCAGGCCCTGGCGGCGGCCCCGGGTGGGGCGCAGGCATGGGGTGCGGTGGCGGCGCCGGGTGTGGCTGGGGCGCCGGCATCGGGTGCGGCGCAGGCCCGGGTGGGGCGCCGTGGAAGTTGCCGCCACGGGGCATCACGAAGCTGCGGCCACCGCCACCACCGCGCATTTGCCAGGCGTTGGCGGCCAACGGGTCGAGCAGGCTGGCGATCAAGGTGGCGGTCAGCAGCAGGCGTGGCGCGTTCATGGCTGCACCCCCGGCGCTGGCGGCGGCGCCAGGCGTGCGAGCGGCACCTGCAGGGCCTTGGCGGGCGGCACGAAGGTGAACGCGCCGGGCGCCGGCACGCTGTCCAGTTCCCAGCTGAAGTTGACGCTGTGGCGCGGCCGCTGGGCAATGTCGCGGCGGCTGATCACCAGCCTGCACGGCAGCGGTGCCGGGCCCTTGCGCACCCACAGCTGCCAGTCGACGTCGGGTTGGCGGTAGGCGTAGTGGGTGCAGGTGCGGCCGTCCAACTGCTCGTCACCGATCAGCAGCGCTTCGCTGATGCCGACCTCGTCGGCCGTGGTGCTGCCCCAGCGGAACAGGTCGGCCAGGGGCAGTTCGATACCGTAACGGCTGGCGATGTCGTCCAGCAGCGCATCGATGGTCGCAGGCGCCGGGCCGTTGGTGTAGTAGCCGTAGTGGCCGTCGTAAAGCGCGAACTGCTTGCCGTCGTAGAAGAACTGCCGCGCCGAGGTGGCCTGGGCAACGCTGATCAGCAGCTTGTCGGGTTGCACCACCTGCACGTCGGTGTGGTGATGAAATTCGACCACCTGGTCGGTGTCCAGGGTCTGGTCGGTCTCGCTGTCGGCGCTCAGGGTGAAATGGGGGAGCGCGTGCAGGTATTTGCCCATGGCCGGCAGAATGGCCAGGGCCTGCGGGTCGCGCTCGGCGGCCTGGCTACCGGCGGCCAGGCACAGGCCCAGCAGGGCGCCGGCGAGAAGGGTGGGGCGGAATCTGTGCATGCTCGGCTCCCGGTTACCAGACGTACTGCAGGCGCAGCGTCCAGGTGTTCACATCGGGTGAGCCCTGGCGTTCGGACACCGTGTCGGAATAGGCGATCAGGCCGCCGAATTGCGGGCTCAGCATGAAGCCCAGGCTGGCACCGGCCAGGGCGTTTTCCTGTTTGTTGTCTTGCCAGTCGCCGTTGATGCGGGTCTCGCCGCCGCGGTTGTAGGTACCGTCCAGCGACACCCACAGGGCGCGGTTGATGGTGTAGCTGTAGTGGCCTTCCAGGGTGTAGAGGGGCTTCTGTTCCAGCTTGTTGTCGCCGAGGTAGTCGTTGTTGTGGCGGTAGAACGAGGCGTAGGTGTTGAGCTCCAGCCAGGTCGGGCCGATGGGCGTGCCGAAGGCCAGCTCGGGCTTGACCACCCAGCGGTTGGCGCCGATGTTGATGACCCGGTCCTTGTCGTAGTCGCCGGTGGGCAGGGTCAGGTACACCGCGCCCGACAGGAAGGTTTCCGGGGTCCAGCTGGCGAACTGTTCGGCGGTGAGCGCCGGGCCGCCGAAGAAGTTGCCGGCGAACACCAGGGTGGTGTCACCCAGGCCGCCGTTGTGGTTGGTGCCGCTGAAGAATTCGGCGTTGTCGAACGAGGCGCTGAGGTCGGCGTAGGGTTGCAGCACCTGCACGGCGGCATTGCGGCCGCCCAGGTCGAAGGAGCGGGCGTAGCGGAAAATGTACACGTCGGCGTTCAGCGACAGGCCGTCCAGCGGCAGCGAGGTGTCGATGGGCGTGTTGCTGTCCACCAGGTTGTAGTAGCCGAACACCATGTTCAGGTTGATGGGGGTGTTCTGCCAGTCGCGGGCGTTGTCGGCCTGGGCCAGCAGCGGTACCAGCGACAGGGTCAGGGCGCTGAGGGGGTAACGGTAGCCCATGGTCGACATGCTCCTTCATATGCCAGAAAGCGGTTGGCGGTCAGTTGCCCAGCGTGACGTTGAGGCCGGCGAACAGGGTGAACTGCGGCACGCCTTCACCTTGGTGCTGCACCGTCCACTGCGGCTCGACGAATGCATTGAAAATGCTGCTGCCCACCTTCCAGGCCTTGCCAGCGCCCAGCCCGATGGGGACGTAGTGGCTGTGGTTGGCCAGGTCGTAGGTCCAGGTGCCGGTAGAGCGCAAATACCAGCCGCGCGGCAGGTTGTGGATGATGAACGGCTGGAAGGTGGCGGTTTCCACATGGGTGCGGTCGTTGTCGCCAGCGAACGAGCTCTGGTACTGCACCAGGGCGCCGAGCAATCCGCGCGGCGAGGCATCGATGGCCACGGCGGCAAGGCCGGCCTGCCATTTGCCGGTGCCCAGTTCGTCATGGGCGGCGGTGGGCGCGGTGATCTGCGGGCCGATGCCCAGCTGCACGCCTTCGGTCTTCAGCAGGAAAATATCGAACAGGTTGAGGTCGCCGATGCCGGTGCTGTAGCCACCGCTGGGGTCGGGGCGGGTGCTGACCGGCAACGTGGCGCGCAATAATTGCGGGGTACCGATAAAGTTGCCGGGGGCAACTGGTAAAGTGCCGCGTAGTAGCGCATCGTTGGTGTGCTGGTCAGTGCTAAATAGTGTCGGCGTGTAATAGTCCTGAATATTTACGCCGGGCGCCAGGCTCAGGGGGTTGTTGCTCTTGTTGGCCGTGTCGGCATTGTCGGCGAAGGCACTTTGGCCGCCGCACAACAACCAGCTGCAGGCAACTGCAACGCAAGTTGCGCCTCTTTCCATGACAGGCTCCGGGCCAGTGTTTTCGGGCTGGCGGTCCACAGCTTGAGGCGCCGCGACTAGACACTAGCAGGAACTTGTTGGCTTGCAAGGAAGGGGTGTGAAAGAGAGGCTTTATCAAGACGAATTAAGCAGAAAGTGGCACTTATGCGGTGTTGCTTAGTGCGTAAGGAAATTATTGTTAGTTCGTAATGTGATCAGGTTTATTCATTGCTGCCCAACTCCTTAGTTACCTATCTATTGGCGTAGGAGTTGGGCGGCTAAAAAAGCTGGCTAAGTGCCTTCAGCCAAAGGTGAAGGCATACGCTGAAACACCCGGGTCAAGAAACTCGATGCTGAAGGTGTGCTGGCTGATGTCCCCCGGCTGGCGCACCAGTTGGTACAGGCGCTGTTCGGTGACCTGGCCGCTGCCGTCCGGCGCCACGTCGGTGCCGTGGGCGTCGCCCGGGGCCTTGCCGTCGATCAGCACCTTGAAGCGCACCGGCTGGCCACCTGCGGCTGGGCCCAGTACCAGGTGCAGGTCGCGGGCCTGGAAGCGGTAGGCGATGCGGCCGTTAGCCTGGCTGAGGGTGGCCTGTTCGGCGCCGATTTTCCATTGGCCTTCCACGCCCCACTGGTTCAACTGTGGCTGCGCCGGCAGTTGGTAATGGGCGTCCTTGTCGGCGGCCAGGGCCGGGGTGGAGGCGAAGTTTTCCGAGCGGCGGTAGCCCACGTAGGTTTCCGGCGAACGCATGTCCTGGTTGTCGGCAGCCTGTTGCACGCCCTGGGCGTCGATGTTCACCAGGTCGCTGTTGAACTGGCTGTGGCCGGCTTCGCGCAGCAGTTGCTGGATAACGCGTTCGGACTGGTCGTATTCGCCTTCGCCGAAGTGGTGGAAGCGGATCTTGCCCTGGGCGTCGACGAAGTAGTGTGCGGGCCAGTATTCGTTGTCGAAGGCGCGCCATATCTTGTAGTCATTGTCGATGGCCACCGGGTAGGTGATGCCCAGCTTTTTCATGGCCGCGGTGACGTTGCCCACGTCACGTTCGAAGGCGAATTCGGGCGCGTGCACGCCGATCACCACCAAGCCTTGGTCATGGTACTTGGCGGCCCAGGCCTTGAGGTAGGGCAGGGTGCGCAGGCAGTTGATGCAGGAGTAGGTCCAGAAGTCCACCAGCACCACTTTGCCTTTCAGCGCCTCGGCGGTCAGCGGTGGCGAGTTGAGCCACTGCACGGCACCGTCCAGCGCCGGCAGGTCGCCTTCCACGGGCAGCGGCTGGGTGGCGCTGACGGTGACAGCGGCGGCCTGCCCGGGGCGGTTTTTCTCGCCCAGCACGCGGTCTACCAGGTGCTGCTCCAGGCCGCCGGTGCTGGCGGTGGACAACTGCGCCAGCACGCCGGTGTCCAGGCCCAGGGCAATGGCGGCCACACCGGCCAGCATCAAGGCGCCCAGGCCGCGGCGAATCCACTCGCCCACGCCCAGCGCGCGCTTCATGGCGGCGAACAGCTTGCCGCCCACCAGCAGCGCGGCGGCCAGCGACGTGGCAGCCCCGGCGGCGTAGGCCAGCAGCAACAGCGTGGTGCCGACGCTGGCGCCTTGCAGGGCGGCGCCGGTCAGCACCAGGCCGAGGATGGGGCCGGCGCAAGGCGCCCACAGCAGGCCGGTGGCCACGCCGATCAGGAACGAGGCGCCGGGGCGCGGCTGGCCAGTGGTGCCAGCGGCTTCGGACAGCCGGCTGCCGGCAGCCACCAGCGGCCGGGTGAGGCGCTCGGCCAGCTGCGGCAGCAGCAGGGTCAGGCCGAACAGCGCGACGAACACCAAGGCCAACCAGCGACCATACTGGTTCAGCTGCACCACCCAGGCACCGCCCACGGCGGCCAGCGATGCCACCAGGGCGAAGGTCACGGCCATGCCGGCCAGCAGCGGCAGGCCGCTCTTGACGAAGGGCTGGCCGGTGCGGGCGAACACGAAGGGCAGCACCGGCAGGATGCAGGGGCTGACGATGGTCAGCACGCCCCCCAGGTAGACGATCAGTAGTAGCAGCATGAACTTGTCCTTTTCAGGCGTGGTGAATGGCGTTGTGGGAATGCTATCCATCCCGCGCTCGTGGAATCCTCACGGGTAGTTAAACAATTTGTGATATCTGGCGCGAGGGGCTTCGCTATATAGTTGGCTGTATAGCGCTACCAGAACGATAAAAGGAGTCACCGTGATGAATGCTTTTTCCAAGGAGGCGGTCGGTCCGTCCTACAGCCTGGCGGCCATGCAGCACGCCCAGGGCATGACCTGGCAGGCCATCGAGCTGCTGTCCCGGCGCATCAAGCCGGGCATGCTTGAGTCCCAGGCCCGCGAGCTGGGCAAGCAGGTGCTGCAGGAGCTGGACATGCAGCGCATCTGGCACCCGCTGCTGGTGCGCTTTGGCGCCAACACCCTGAAGACCTTCAAGCAGCGCTCCGAAGGCGACCCGGTGCTGGGCGAGGACGACATCTATTTCATCGACATGGGCGCCGTGTGGCAGGGCCATGAAGGCGACGCCGGCGCCACCTTCACCACCGGCAGCGATCCGCAGAAAATCGCCTGCGCTGCCGCCGCCAAGACCCTGTTCGACCGCGTCGAAGCCTTCTGGCGCGCCGAGCACGTCACCGGCCAGGCGCTGTACGACTACGCCGACGCCCAGGCGCGGGAGATGGGCTGGGCGCTGAACCTGAACATCAAGGGCCACCGCGTCAGCGACTTCCCCCACGCCATCTACCGCGGCGGCGACCTGGGCGATTTCGAGCAGGCGCCCAATGCCGGGCTGTGGATTCTGGAGATCCAGCTGGCGCACCCGACCCTGCCGTACGGCGCCTTCTACGAAGACCTGCTGGTGTAGCGCTATGGTTGTAAGCACATAGCGCCAATACCGATGATGGCGCCTCGATTGCCACTCACAGGGAAGCACCGCATGAAAGTCAGCGCACGCAATGTATTCAAGGGTACCGTCAGCCAGGTCACCGAAGGCGCAGTGAATGCCGAAGTGGCCTTGACCCTGGCCGGCGGCGAGGCGCTGGTGGCGGTGGTGACCCTGGCCAGCGTCAAGAGCCTGGGCCTTGCCGTGGGCAAGGAAGCGGTGGCGCTGGTCAAGGCACCCTGGGTGGTGCTGGTGACCGACGCCGGCGGCTATCGCTTCTCGGCGCGCAACAGCCTGCAGGGGCAGGTGGTGCGCGTCGGTGACGGCGCGGTCAACGCCGAGGTGGTGCTGCGCCTGGCAGGTGGCACCGAGGTCTTCTCCATCGTCACTCGCGAAGCCGTGCAGGAGCTGGGCCTGGCGCCGGGCGTGACGGCCACGGCGGTGATCAAGGCGTCGCACATCATCCTCGGCGTCGCCGGCTGACTACATCAGCACGCCGTCTTCGGGTTCTTCGGGCTGGGCGGCGGGCACTTCCAGCAGTTCCTGCACGGCAATCTCGATGTGCCGGCACATGGCGTTCAGCGGCAGGTCGTTGGGCTGCAGGTCGAACGGGTCGGCGATCTGGTCGCCCAGGGCGTCCAGGCCGAAGAAGGTGTAGGCCAGGATGCACACCGCCACCGGGGTGAACCAGCCGATGCTGTCGATCAGGCAAAACGGCAGCAGGAAGCAGTAGATGTGCACGGTGCGGTGCAGCAGCAGGATGTAGGGGTAGGGGATGGGCGTGTTCTTGATGCGCTCGCAACCGCCCAGCACGTAGGACAGCCGCGTCAGCTGCTGGTCGATATTCACTTGCACCTGCTCGCCGGCGCCGGCCTGGCGCGCGGCTTCCTGGTAGCGTTTGCCCAGCAGGCCCAGCAACGCGCTGGGCGGGTTCTGGTGGCCCAGCACCACATGGCGGGCGTGTTCATCCAGGCGCTCCAGGGTCTGCGGCGCCACTGCTTCACGGCGCAGGAAATGCTTGAGCACGTAGGCGAAGCCCACCAGGGTGTAGCCCAGCTGTTCGCGCTGGGCCGCCGCCAGGTTGGGCAGCAGGCTCAGGGTCTGGCGCGTGAGGTTGCGGCTGACAATTAACAACTCCCCCCACAAGGTCCGCGCTTCCCAGAAACGCTGGTAGGCCACGGTGTTGCGAAAGCCCAGGAAAATAGCCAGGGTCAGGCCCCACAGCGTGAACGGCGTGGCGGTAAGCACCACCTTGAAGTGGAACAGGGTGCCGTGAATGGCTACCACTGCCGAGCTGATCAGCACCGTGAACAGCACCTTGCGCCAGATGGCCGGGATGATCGAACCCTTCAGCGAAAACAGCAGCGTCAGGGCGGAGGGGTTGTGGGGGCGGATGATCATGCGCGCATCGGGCTCCTGCAGGGCGGGAAAGGGGATTTGCCGTGGGCAGTCAAAGCGCTATATCATTTTCTATATAGCGGATGGCCCGCTGGTGCATCCTACCCGTTCATTTTGGCCGCTGGAACGCTGCAATGCGCGAAAGAATCTATCCCTACACGGCCTGGCTGCTGACCCGCAGCTTCCAGCCCCTGGAAATCGAGCTGATCGGCCCCGGCTACGCGGCCAGCGGCTACGACCGTACCGAGTCGGGGCGCAACTACCACGTGGACGAGTTGTACCCCAGCAAGTCGGCGGCCATTGCCTGCGGCGAAGACCGCCTGGCCGAGCTTGAAGCCGATATCGCCAAGCGCCAGGCCAGCCTGGACAAGCGCCGGGATGCGCTGTACCGGCACAAGTAGGCGCGGGGTCTACGCATTCGCGTAGCAGCAACTGTCTTGAAATGGTGTCGTCTGCATCGCGACTAAACATGGGGTATCCGCGTAGCAGCTGCCGAAGGCTGCGTCCGGCGGCGGTGCTGCGTGGCTCCGGGACGCGGCCTGGGGCCGCTGCTACAGATTCGTGTAGCAGCAACTGTCTTGAAATGGCGTCGTCTGCATCGCGACTAAAGTCGGCTCCTACGCCGTACGTGGTAGGAGCCGGCCTTGGCCGCGATGCGGTCCATGGGGTGTCCGCATTCGCGTAGCGGCTGCCGCAGGCTGCGTCCTGGGACTGACATGCGTGGGGGGAGGACGCAGCCTGCGGCAGCTGCTACGGGGGGAGATATGTGGGGTTGTAATATCACTTTAACATTGTATGGCTAGCATCGCGCCTTCACTTAGGGTCGGCCATACACCATGCACGCAGAAACCTTCCCCTTCATGCGTCCGAAACTTCCCCGCGATCACCGCTGCGCCGGTGACCTGTGCAAGGAAGTGCCCGCTATTGAATCCAGCGCCACCAACGCGCTGGTCATGGATATTTTCACCTCGCAGAAAGAGATGACCTGCCTGGCGGTGGTGGAGGGGCGGCGGCCCATTGGCTTGATCAACCGCAATATCTTCCTGTCGCAGATGAGCCGGCCATTCCACCGCGAGCTGTACGACAAGAAAAGCTGCATTGCCTTCATGGACAAGGAACCGCTGATTGTCGATGCGCAGATGAGCATCGAGGCGCTGACCTTCAAGACCGTGGAATATGGTGAGAAGGCGTTGTCCGACGGTTTCATCGTCACCCGTGGCGGCGACTTCGCCGGCCTGGGCAACGGCCTGCAGTTGATGGGCGTGGTGGCCGCCATGCAGGCGGAAAAGAACCGGCAGATGATGCAGAGCATCGAGTACGCCAGCGTAATCCAGCGCGCCATGCTGCGCGCCTCGCGCGATGCGCTGAAGTCGATGCTCGACGACGCCGCGCTGCTGTGGGAACCACGCGACGTGGTGGGCGGCGACTTCTACCATTTTGGCGCGTACGACGACGGCTGGTTCGGCGCCATCGCCGACTGCACCGGCCACGGCGTGCCTGGCGCGTTCATGACGTTGATTGCCTCCTCCTCGCTGACCCGCGCGCTGGCCCAATGCGGCCCGCGTGACCCGGCGCGATTGCTGTCGGCGGTAAACCGCAGCGTCAAGGAGCTGCTGGGGCAGGTGGAGGGCGGCCACGAGCACCCCGAGTCCGACGACGGCCTGGACGCCGCGTTCTTCTGGTTCGACAGCGCCCGCCAGGTACTCAGCTTTGCCGGCGCGCGCCTGGGGTTGTCGGTGCTGCACCCCGGCGCCGCCCAGGTCGAGACCCTGGCCGGCCAGCGCATGGGCGTTGGCTACGTGGCCAGCGAACTGGATTACGAATGGCGCTGCGAGGAAGTGCCAATGCAGCCGGGCAGCCTGATATTCATCGCCACCGACGGTCTGACCGACCAGATCGGCGGCCCGAAACGAATTGCGTTTGGAAAGCGCAAGGCATTCGACACGCTCCTGGCGCACCGCCAGGCGCCGGCGGCTGCCATCTGCAATGAATTGCAACGTGCACTGGCGGGTTGGCAGGGAACGCAAACACGACGTGACGACCTCACCCTATTCTGCGCCCGGCTCAGGAACGACCATGGCTAACCCACACACCACACAGGACTGTACCTTTTTTGACCTTGCCCAGCAGCGCAACGTGATTTTCTATCACATGGGCTACTTCAGCCACAGCATCATCACCACCATGGCCGAGGTGATGAAGCTGCAACTGGAGGTAGCCGGCGTCAGCGGGCCCACGCGGCGCAAGCTGTTCTCGTCGTTCGTGGAGCAGTCACAGAACATCATCCACTATTCCTCCGACTGCCTGCGCACGCCGGTGGCCGAAGACGCCTCGGTGCGCCAGGGGGCGGTGTGCATCAGCGCCGAGGGTGACCGTTACCTGATGCAATGCGCCAACCCCATTGCCACCGACGACGTCGAGCGCCTGCGCGAAAAGCTGCTGGCGCTATGCAAGATGTCCATCGATGAAATCAAGCAGGCCTACAAGGTGGTGCTGCGCGCCGAAACCCCCGAGGACAGCAAGGGCGCCGGCCTGGGTTTCCTGACCATGGCCCGCGACGCCAGCGCGCCGCTGGAATTCAGCTTCCATCCGCGTGCGGACGAACCGGGCACCTCGCTGTTCTGCCTCAAAGCCACGATCTGAGTAGAGACACACTGAAAATGGATAATTTCTACGTTGAAGCCAGTGCCACCTCGCCGGAAGTCGACTTCCGTTTCGACCAGCACCTGCTGACCCTCAAGGGCGAGTCCTACCCGGAAAACGCCGCGGCCTTCTACGCCCCCGTGGTGCAGCAGTTGCGCGGCTACCTGGACGGCTGCAGTGGCGAGTGCATCACCGCCAACATCGCCCTGGCCTACTTCAACAGCTCCAGCACGAAGATGCTCTTCAGTATTTTCGATGCGCTGGACCAGGCCGCCCAGGCGGGCAACGAAGTCATCGTCAACTGGTACCACGACGAAGAGGACGAGACGATTTTCGAATTCGGCGAAGAGCTGCAGGCGGACTTCACCGCCATCCAGTTCAACGACCAGCCCGTGGCCAGTTGATGAGGAGTTCCGTGATGCCGGTAGCGTTGACCGAAGGGGTGCCCGACCTGTTCAAGAGCGAGTTCGACGCCCTGCAACACGCACGCGACGTGCTGGCCTTGCCCCAGGCCGACGCCGACCTGTACCGCCAGTCGCTGGTGGACATGACCCTGCATTTCGAGCGGCTGATACGCGAGACGCGCCGCTTGATCGGCCGCAGCGACCGCGCCGAGCGCGAGATGAACACGCTGAACGCGCAGCTGCAGATACTGGCGCGGCAGCTGGAACACCGCGCCACCCACGATGCCCTGACCGGGGTGCTGAACCGTGGGGCGATCATCGAGCAGACCACCAGTACCCTGTCGCGGGTTGGCGTGGCGATGATCGTGCTGGACATCGACCATTTCAAGAAGGTCAATGACGAGTACGGTCACCCCGCCGGCGACGGCGTTATCCAGGGCATCGTCGGCTGCCTGCGGCAGATCGTCGGCGAGCGCGGGTTGATTGGCCGGGTGGGTGGCGAGGAGTTCACCGTGCTGCTGCCCGGCGGCAACCTCGATGACGGCCTGGGCGCCGCCGAAGCCATGCGCGCGGCCATCGCCAACCACGTATTCATGCACCCGGTGAACCGCCCGGTCACCGCCAGCTTCGGCGTCAGCGCGCACCCCGCAGGCACCGGCTTCGACCTGGCCTACGGCAGCGCCGACGCTGCGCTGTACCGCGCCAAGCGCGCGGGGCGCAACCGGGTGGAAGGCGCGTAGCCGGTTTTCCTATCAGCGGCCTGAAATTCGTTTCATGGGGATTCATTGGGCAGGGCAGGGGCGCTCGGCGAAGATTGGCCCATCGCCGGCAACCGCCGGGCAACGCTCAAACGACCCGCTTTGGGAGGATCCCCCATGAACCTGAAAGCACTGACGCTACTCCCTGTCCTGGGCCTTGCCGCCTTGCTCTCGGCCTGTGCCGGCACGCTGCCCAAGCCTGACCCGCACGACGCCTGGGTTGGCCTGCAGGAAGAAGCGCGCGACAACATGCTGGCCGAGCAACTGGACGGCCACCCGCTGAAGGACGGCCGCTACTTCCAGGTGGCCCCCGGCAAGCACAGCATGCAGGTGGTGGTGTATGCCGCCAGCAGCGTGTACGTGGACGACAAGACCTGCCACGGCACCCTGGCCTATGCGCATTTCAAGCCTGACGAGCACTACCAGCTGCGCGAGACCAGCACCGGCATGAGCATGGGCCTGGCGCTGGGCGTGGACCTGGTGAACGACCGTGGCCGCACCGTGGCGCACACCGACCAGTTCACCTGCGCTGCTGGCTGATTCTGCCCCGTGTAGCAGCGGGGGGGGGGGGGGGGGGGGGGGCGGGGCCCCCCCCCCCGCCCCGCCCCCGCCCGGCCGGCCCCCGCCCGCGCCCCCCCCCCCCGCGGCGCCGGGCCCCCCGCTGCTACGGTTGATTTACCCCCCGTCCGAAACCCCGGTTTTTCGCTGCCAACCTGCCAATGTGAAACATTGACGCAGCAAAATGCGCAATCTGCCCTTTCCCCCCGCCCTGAGAGAAGGCACAATTCGCGTCCATTTTTTGGCTGGCCTTGCCGGAGGCTTCGACATGATCCAGACCCCGTATTACCTCATCGACAAAACCAAGCTCTTGGCCAACATGCAGAAGATCGCCTACGTGCGCGAACACTCTGGCGCCAAGGCCCTGCTGGCACTCAAGTGCTTCGCCACCTGGTCGGTGTTCGACCTGATGCAGCAGTACATGGACGGCACCACCTCGTCCTCGCTGTACGAGCTCAAGCTCGGCCGCCAGAAGTTCGCCGGCGAGACCCACGCCTACAGCGTGGCCTGGGCCGATGACGAAATCGGCGAGATGCTGGAGAACTGCGACAAGATCATCTTCAACTCCATTGGCCAGCTGCAACGCTTCGCGCAAGCAAGCGAAGGCAAGGTCCGCGGCCTGCGCGTGAACCCGCAGGTGAGCAGCTCCGACTACCTGCTGGCCGACCCGGCGCGCCCGTTCAGCCGCCTGGGCGAGTGGGACCCGGTGAAGGTCGAAGGCGTGATCGAGCAGATCTCCGGCTTCATGTTCCACAACAACTGCGAGAACGGCGACTTCGGCCTGTTCGACCAGATGCTGTGCACCATCGAGGAACGCTTCGGCCACCTGCTGCACAAGGTCGAGTGGGTAAGCCTGGGCGGCGGTATCCATTTCACCGGCGAAGGCTATGCTCTGGATGAGTTCTGCGCGCGCCTGAAGGCGTTCTCGCAGAAATACGGCGTGCAGGTGTACCTGGAGCCGGGCGAAGCCGCCATCACTCAAAGCGCCTCGCTGGAAGTGACCGTGCTCGACACCCTGTACAACGGCAAGCACCTGGCCGTGGTCGACAGCTCCATCGAAGCACACATGCTCGACCTGCTGATCTACCGCCTGAACGCCAAGCTGGCGCCAAGCGCGGGCGACCACACCTACATGGTGTGCGGCAAATCGTGCCTGGCCGGCGACATTTTCGGCGAATACCAATTCGACCGTCCTTTGGCCATTGGTGACCGCCTGTCGTTCGTCGACGCCGCGGGTTACACCATGGTCAAGAAAAACTGGTTCAACGGCCTGAAAATGCCGTCCATCGTAGTGAAACAACTCGACGGTACTGTCGAAGTGGTTCGTGAATTTGGTTTTGACGATTACCTGTCCAGCCTTTCGTAAGCTGGCGGATTGAGGAGAAGTAAAGAAATTGAAGAAGAACGTTCTTATCATTGGTGCAGGAGGTGTCGCCAAGGTGGTGGCCCACAAGTGCGCGCAGCACAACGACGAACTCGGTCGTATTGCCATCGCGTCGCGTAACATCTCCAAATGCCAGGCCATCATCGACAGCGTCAAGGCCAAGGGCAGCCTCAAACAGCCCGCTGACATCAAGGCATTCGCATTGAATGCACTGGATGTAGAAGCAACCAAGGCGTTGATCCGCGAGACCGAATCGCAGATCGTCATCAACGTCGGCTCCGCGTTCCTGAACATGTCGGTGCTGCGCGCCTGCATCGATACCGGTGTTGCGTACCTGGACACCGCCATTCACGAAGAACCGGGCAAAATCTGCGAAACGCCACCTTGGTACGGCAACTACGAGTGGAAACACCTCGAGGAATGCCAGCAGAAGAACATTACCGCCATTTTGGGCGTGGGCTTCGACCCGGGCGTTGTGAACGCCTATGCCGCCCTGGCGAAACAACAGCATTTCGACCGCATTGATTCGATCGACATTCTCGACGTCAATGCCGGTTCCCACGGCAAATACTTTGCCACCAACTTCGACCCGGAAATCAATTTCCGCGAGTTTACCGGGCAAGTATGGAGCTGGCAGAACAGCCAGTGGACCAGCAACACCATGTTCGAGGTCAAGCGCACCGACGACCTGCCGGTAGTGGGTTCGCAGAACCTGTACCTCACCGGTCACGACGAAGTGCACTCGATTTCGAAGAACCTTGACGTGCCTAACGTGCGGTTCTGGATGAGCTTCGGCGAGCACTACATCAATGTGTTCACCGTGCTGAAAAACCTGGGCCTGCTGTCCGAACAGCCGGTCAAGACCGCCGAAGGCCTGGAAGTGGTGCCATTGAAAGTGGTCAAGGCCGTGCTGCCCGACCCGTCGTCGCTGGCACCGGGCTACACCGGCAAGACCTGCATCGGCGACCTGGTGAAAGGCACCAAGGATGGCCAGCCGCACGAGCTGTTCATCTACAACGTGGCCGACCACGAAGAAGCCTACGCCGAGACCGACAGCCAGGGCATCTCCTACACTGCCGGCGTGCCACCCGTGGCCGCAGCCTTGCTGGTAGCCCGTGGCGAGTGGGACGTGCAGCGCATGGCCAACGTCGAGGAGCTGCCAGCCGAGCCGTTCCTGAAGGCGCTGGACGTGATGGGCCTGCCGACCCGCATCAAGGATGACAAGGGCGACCGCCCTTGGGATCAGCCCGCCTGATTTCCTGATGTGTTGGTAAAACCGTAGCCGCTGCCCCTTGGGCAGCGGCTATTTCGTTTCAGGGCCTTACAGGCTTACCCCCAACAGCGTGAAATGCTGATGCGGGAAACGCACCTGCACCGGCAACGAATCAATCCGCCATTCGCTGGGTAACGGCTGGTCGAAACGCGCCGGCACCATCAAGCCGCGCGTGGGGCTGCTGAACGGCTTGCGCAAGTCGCTGGGCAGCGGGTTGGCGCTTTCCGCCGGGTTGATCACCACCGCACCTACCCATTGGCCATTGGGCAACTTCACGTCCAGCGGCGATCCGGGTGTGGAGTGCGCCACGTCCTTGGGGTCCAGGTACACCCACAGCTGCGCAGGGCCTTCGCGCTCCAGGCGCATCAACAACGTGCCCGGCCCGACGTTTTCCCCCGGTGCGCTGATCACCTCGGCGACGCGCCCGCTTGCGCTGGCCTTCATGTCCATTTGCGCCAACTGCCCGGACAGCCACTGGCGTTCGCGCTGTTGTTGCTGATCGTAGCGTTGGCTCTCGATGCTGCTGGCACCGCCAAGGCTACGTTCGAAGGCCAGCAGTTCGGCTTCGCGGCTGTCCAGGGCGTTCTGGGCATCGAGCAGTTCGCCACGGGTGGCTGCGCCTTGCTGCACCAGGCGGCGGGTGTCGTTGACCCGGGCCATGGCGCGGTTGACCAGGCTTTGCAGCACCGCGCGGTTGCGGCTGCCCAGGTCGGCCGGTGCGCTTGCGGCCGGGGCGGCGTCGCCTTGCAGCAAGCTCAGGCGCAGGCGCCATTCGGGGTTGTCCAGGTCCACCAGGGTACTGCCGGCCTGCACGTGGTCGCCGGGCTGCACGTGAATGGCGCGCACCTGGCCCGGTTGCATGGCGCGCACATCCAGGGTCGGCAGGCGCACCAGCGCCGGCGCCTCGATGCGCACCAGGTCCAGGCCGTAGCGGCCCACCAGCCACAGCGCCGGCAGCAGGATCAGGAACAAAATCAGGTACCAGCGCAAGCGGAACGCCAGGCGTTTGCCCGGTGCGTACAGCACTTGCATGCCGTTGTCCTGGGTGGGGTGTTTTTCCTTGGGGCTATTGAAACGTACTTTCATCAGGGTCTCGGGAAGTCAGTCCAGGATTGCCAGTCGATGCCCGTCAGGCCCGCCGGTTCTAGGGTGGTGCGCCAGGCATCGGCCTGGCTGCGCAGTTGCGCGGCGCTGCTGCCATGCAAGCTCAGGCTGGCGGGCTGGTCGGCCTCCACGCTCTGGGCCAGGCGAAAATGCAGGGCCGGCCATTGGCGGGCGATGGCCAGGGCCTTGGCGCTGCTGGCCTGGGGGTTGCGGTTGAAGATCATCAGGCTGACCTGGCCGATGCCCATGCCTTGCAGCTGGCACGGTACGCAGGGATGGCCGGGCGTTTGCGCCGCGAACCAGCGTGGGTGGCTGGAGATGTTCAGCGGCCAGGGGCTGGCCTGGCGGGCGGCGGCCAGGGTGGCCAGCCAGTCGGTCAGGCGCTGGTCCGGCACCGGCCAGCCCAGTTGCTCCACTTCAAGGTCCAGGTGCAGGCCGTCGAAAGGCAAGGCACGCAGTCGCTCAATCAAACTGATCAGCCCGGTGCGACCTTCGGGGGTGATCCAGGCCGGATCGCCCAGCAGCAGGTTCACCTGCAAACTTTGTGCGTGGGCGCTGCGCAGCAGGTCAGCGAGCGCCGCTTGGGTACGCGCTGGCTGGGCCAGTTGTGTGCGGTCCAGGCCCAGGTCGATCTGGCCGATGCCTGCTTGCTGCAGCTCGCGCAATTGCGTGGCCTGTTGGGCGGGGTCGAGCAACGCTGCGCTGTGCCAGACGTAGGTGCCTTGGCGCCAGTGGGTTGCGGTGGCCTGGCCTTGCCACTGCAACACGCCTTGGCCCAGCAACGCTTCGAACGCAGGGCTTTCATCACCGAACAACCGCAACGCCGCCTCCTGCAACCAGGCCGCATGCCAGGCAGCAATCTGCGCGAAGCCTGCGTTGTAGCGGTCCACCTGGGCCTGCAACAGCCGCAGGCTGGCTTCACCGGCATCCAGGCTGGTGCGCTGGCGGCGCTCGGTGATGATCTGCTCCACGGCCTTGCGCCGTTCACTGCGCCAGGCGTACTCGTCGGTGCTGCGCCGTTGCTGTTGCAGCACCTTGCCCAGTTCGCGCAGCAATGCGCCGCGCTCGCTTTCCTGGGCCTGCACGGCAGCCTGGTAGCGCGCCTCGCCCTCGCGGCCACGGGCCGAACCGTAGTCCAGCAGGTCGACGGGGGCGGAGAAGGTCAGGCCCACGCTCAGGCCATTGCCGCTGTCATCGGCGCCGCTGCGTTGCTCCACGCTCTGGCTGACGTTGAAGTACGACTCGATGGCGCTGTACCACGGCCGCTTGCGGGTCTGTTCGGCGCTGGCCAGGTCTGCATTGCGCCGGGCCATGCGCGGGCTGTTTTCCAGTTGCGCCTGCCAGGCGGCCAAGGGCTGCGGGTGCCTGGCCAGCGCCGTGGCCAGCGGCGTGTCGCTGGCCTGCACCTGTACGCCCAGGCTTTGCAGGCTGGCGCGCACGTCTTCCAGCAGGTCAGCCTGGCTGTCGCAGCGGCGGCTCACGGCGCGCCATTGGCTGTGCATCAACTGCGCATCCGAGGGCAGTATCCAGTGGCCATCCAGGCGCGTGCGCAGTTGCTGTTCGGCAGCGCTGGCGGCCTCCTGCACGCCTTGGCACAGCTGGCTTTCCTGGCTGGCGCGCCACCAGTCGGCGTAGGCGCTGCGCACGGCCAGGCGCTGGCGCGCGCGTTGGTAGCCCTGTTCGATTTCGCCCAGGCGCGCGTCGTGCTCGCTGGCCTGCACCGCGTCCATGCGCCGGCGCAGGCTGCCCAGCAGCGGGTAGCGCAGGCCGATGGCAAGGTCGCGGCCGTAGTAGTTGTCGGTCAGGTCCTGGGTCACCAGTTCGTGGTAGTGGCCAACGTTGGCATTGCCGTACATTTCCCAACCGGCTTCGCTGTCGCGCTGGTCACGGGCGGCGTAGCGCGCTTGCAACTGGGCGTTGGCTGCGGTCACGCCGCTGCCGTCGCCGGCCTGTTGCAGCGCCTGTTCAAGCGTCAGGGGGCTGGCGAGGGCCAGCAGCGGGGGGCACAGCAACAGCGGCAGTAACGTTAAAGCGATTTTTGAACGCATGAATTTCACTAAGCCTTAGAACCGATTGGCCCGTTTGAGTACCCACCAGGGCGCCATGCTCGATTCCTCGTGCCCGCGCCGCAGGGTTTCATTGAGAATGGCGACCACGCTCCAGCAGCGCAGGGCGTACATCGCCAGGGGGTAGAAGGGCAGCACCACGATCAGCGCCAGGTCCTGGCGCGGCCGCTCGCTGACCATCAGCATCAGGCCCAGGTACAACAGGCTGCTCATGGCCAGGTACAGCGCGTAGATCAGCAGTGAATAGAACACGAACGCGGTAAACGGCAGGATGATCACCGCCACCAGGCTGTAGCCCAGGATGATGAAGGGCAGCACCAACTGGAAGAACAGCCCGCTGAGCATCAGCATCAAAAAGTTCGGCCAGCCCAGCAGCCGTGGCGTGAACGCGTGGCGGTGCTTGCGCAGGTAGACGAAGAACAGGTCGCCGTCCCAGCGCAGGCGCTGGTCAAGGAAGCTGCGCAGGGTGGCCGGCGCGTCCGTGTGGCCGATACCCTGGGGCTCGAACGGGATGCGCAGGCGGTAGCGCCGGAAGTAGCTCTTGATG
The DNA here is from genome assembly GCF_056175065.1 of Pseudomonas sp. JC1203. Classification (NCBI taxonomy): domain Bacteria; kingdom Pseudomonadati; phylum Pseudomonadota; class Gammaproteobacteria; order Pseudomonadales; family Pseudomonadaceae; genus Pseudomonas; species Pseudomonas sp. JC1203. Next base: position 252,545 of record NZ_JBWCAM010000003.1, on the reverse strand, counting down.
CGCAGGGTCAAGTCCAGGTCCTCGGCGGTGTGCGTGTCCCATCCGCCGATCTGCTGCAGGAAGCTGCGGCGAAAGGCGCCAAAGGCACCGGACACGTTGTTCACCAGGTTCCACTCGGCCAGGCCGATCTTGCACATGTGGATGGACAGCAGGTATTCCAGCGCCTGGATGCGCGCAACCCAAGACTGCCGGGCATTGCGCACCCGCAGGCTGCCCGCCACCGCGGGCACCTTGGGGTCGACGAAGTGGCGCACCATGCGCACCACCATGTCGTTGTCGAACGAGGTGTCGCCGTCGACGTTGATCAGGATCTCGCCAGTGCTGAAGGCCAGCCCCGTATTCAGCGACGACACCCGCCCACCGCGTTGCCATTTAGCGATGGGCCGCAGCACGCGGTTGGCCGGCAGGCGCTGGCTGGCCTTGAAGCGCCGCACCACCTCGGTGGTCACTGCGTTGGCGCTGGCACCGTCGACGATGGGGATGATCTCGATGACGCCGGGGTAGGTCTGTTCGGCCAGGCTGCGCAGGGTCAGCTCGACGTCGCGGCCTTCGCTGTAGCAGGTGATGATGCACGACACCCGCGGGCACCAGGCAGTGTGCACGGGCACGGCGCTGCGCTGGCGCACGAACCAGCGCAGTGTGCCCAGCAGCACCAGGATATTGAGCGGCACCTCCAGCAGCAGGAAGTACGGGAACACCATCAGGAACAGCCGCCAGTGGCCCTCGGGGCCGTAGATCTCGGTCAGCCAGGCGTGGAAGTGCGCGAGCAGCACGTCCATCACAGCGCCCCCGCCAGCCGCGCCATCAGCAGTTCGGCGTCTTCCTTGTCGATGAGCTCGGCGGGGGCCACGCAGCCACTGGTGGTCAGCACGATGTCCTGCAGGTCCTGGCCGACGAACAGCTCGCTGATCTGGTTGAGGCGTTCGGTCACTTTCTGCAGGCCAGGCACGTCGGTGTACATCAACAGCAGCCACAGCTGTTCTTCGCTGGTGCGGGTGCAGCGGTCGGTGTCGCGGATCGCTACCTGGATGCGTTCGATCAGCGTGTCCAGCAGCGCATGGCCGCGTTGTGGGCCCAGGCGGTCGAGGGTGACGCCCAGGTTGCGGAAGCGCAGGCCCAGCAGGGCGAAGGTGGGGGCGCGGTGACGGGCGATCAGTTCCAGCTGCCAGTCGAGCAGGGTCTTGAAGGTGTTGACGCCGACCATGGCCAGGCCGCCGAAGTAGGTGTCGGTATCGCGCTCAAGACCCTGGCGCGCGGTGAGCAGGCCGGCCTCCGACAGCTGGTAGTCGCGTATCTCGCGCACCTGCAATTCATCGGGGGCGTGGTGCTGGCCGCAGTCCAGGCAGCGCGCCTGCACGTCGGCGTCGACGAAGAACGCCTGGCAGGCATTGCAACTGTAGTTTTCCAGCGGCCGGTCGTAGTCGGTGCCGATGTGGCGCAGCCGTGTCAGGCAGTTGGGGCACAGCAGCACGCCGTCCTTGAGGTAGTCGGCCTGGGCGCCTATGTGGCCGCAGGTGAAGCAGTGCAGGGACGGTTGGCGGACGATGTCCAGCGCAGTGCATTCCACGCATACGTCTACATAGTTGAGGTGGCCGCTGCCGCACTGGCGGCACAGGCGGATGCGGTCGACCAGGGCGTTGCTGTCCAGCAGGTTGCGCTGGGCCAGGCTTTGCACCAGGGCGTGGGCATTGACGTTGTCATCGCCCAGCACCTCCACCAGCGGGTAGCAGTAGTGGCTGGATGAGCGCGCCGCGCGCAAGGCTTTCACGCTGCCCGGCGCGCGCAGCCACAGGTACGCCAGTAACAGCGCCTGGGGGCCTTCGGGGGCGCGCCCGCGGTTGAAAACTGCCAGGCGCTCGCGCCATTGCGTCCAGGCGTGTTGCACCTGCCGGGCGCCTGCGGGCGGCGGCCCGTCACCCAGCGCGAGGGCCAGCGGCTCGGTGCTGCGGCAGTAGATCAGGCTGAGCTGGTACGCCGGGTGGCGACGCAGCGCCTGCAGCCAGGCAAGGTTCTCGGCGGGGCTGCCGGCGAGCACCAGCACGTCGAAGGGCGGCTGTTGCAGCAAGGTCGGCAGCTGGGTGAAATGGGCGGTGGAGGCGGGCGGCGCGGCATGGGCGGGGCCCAGTTCAGCGATGCGGACAGTCAACTCGGTCATCGGTACTTCCAATCGGGATTCGTTGGGTCCGACCGACGAGCGGTAACAAAAGTTCTACTTGTGCGGGTCTTTGTACAAGTTTTGTACCAGTGCTGCACCATGTCCTGCTCGCCTGGATGGCTGTGGCGGGGCGCATCCTTGTCATCCTTTTCTACTATGATGTGTGGACGCGACGGCGGCCTGTGGCGCCGAACCGTTCACCCCCTTTGACGACCGTGACAAAAGGAAAAGCCCTGGCATGCCCATGCACGACCCCCAGGCAGCCGCCGATGCGTACCAGGACGCAATCCTGCCCAAGGTGTCACGCACGTTTGCGCTGACCATTCCGCAGTTGCCGGCCAGCCTGCGCCGGGCTGTCACCAATGCCTATCTGTTATGCCGGGTGGCCGACACCATCGAGGATGAACCGCAGTTCTGCGCGCAGCAGAAGCACGATTTCGAGAACGCGTTCCTTGAGGTGGTGATGGGTAGCCGCGATGCCCAGGCGTTTGCCGCGCAGCTGGCAGCGCTGTTTTCCTCCCGCACCTCGGCTGCCGAGCGCGAGCTGGTGGCGCAGTTGCCACGGGTGCTGGAAGTTACCCAAAGCCTCGACGCCGTGCAGCGGCAAGCGATTTTCAAGTGCCTGGCGGTCATGTGCCATGGCATGCACGACTTCCAGCGCACGGTCGGTCGCCAGGGGCTGGGCAGCGTGGGTGAGCTGGACCGCTACTGCTATTGCGTGGCCGGGGTGGTGGGGGAGATGCTGACCGAGCTGTTGCTTGACCACGACCCGCAGTTGCTGGCCCGGCGTGACGAGCTGATGGCCCTGGCGGTGTCATTCGGCCAGGGCCTGCAGATGACCAATATCCTCAAGGACCAGTGGGAGGACCATGCGCAAGGGGTGTGCTGGTTGCCCCAGGATATCTTCGGCCGCTACCAGGTGCAGCTTCAAGCGCTGCAGCCCGGGGCGCGGCCAGGTGGCTATGGTGGCGCCATGGCCGAGTTGATCGGTTTGGCCCACGCACACCTGCGGCGGGCGCTGGAGTACGCGCTGCTGATCCCCAGGCGCCATGTCGGCTTCCGGCGCTTCTGCCTGTGGAGTATAGGCATGGCGCTGCTGACCCTGCGCAAGCTGCACGGCAACCTTGGGTTTTGCCGCGGTGCCGAGGTGAAAATCTCCCGAGGCGCCGTGGCGGCTACCCTGAGCCTCACGCGCCTGAGTGGCCATTCCAACGCCGGGCTGGGCTGGCTGTTCACGCTGGCAGCGCGTGGCCTGCCGCTGACGCCGTTGGCCGGCGAGTGGAATGCTGCGCCCTGGCCTGGGCACGGCCATGGCCGGGTCGCCCAGTGAAAACCAGTGCCGTGGGCATCGTCGTGGCGTTGCAGGCCGAGGCCCTGGCGTTGGCCGGGGCGCCGGTGCAACCCGGCCGGGTGTTCGAGTTGCCCGACGGTGGCCGCCTGTGGCTCGGCGGCCAGGGCCAGGCGGCGGCCGCGCAGGGCGCCCGGGCGCTGGCCAACAGTGGCGTGCAGGCGCTGGCCAGCTTCGGCGTGGCGGCGGCGCTGGAGCATTCGCTGCGCAGCGGTGTGCTGCTGTGCCCGCCGCACATTGTTGATGAGCAAGGGCACCTGTATGCCTGCGACCCGGCCTGGTGCGAGCGGCTGTGCCAGCGCCTGACGGCGGCGGGGGTGCCGGTGCGTTATGACCAGGCGCTGGCCAGCCTGGCGCTGGTGCTGGCCGATGAACCCGCCCGGCGCGCTGCCGGCCAGCTGTACGGCTGCGCGGCGGTAGACCTGGACAGCGCCGAGGTGGCCGCCGTGGCCCGTGAGTACGGCCTGCCATTCCTGACGCTGCGGGCCATTGTCGCCGAGTGCGACTACCGCCTGCCGCCCGCGCTGCACAGCGCCATTGACCGTGGCTGCCAGCCACGCCCGACGGCCCTGCTGCTGGCGCTGCTGCGCAGGCCCTGGTGGCTGGCGCGCCTGCCCGGGTTGTTCAGGCGCCGGCGCAAGGCCCTCAAGGCCTTGCGCATCGCCGCCAGCGCCGCGCCCTGCCTGGGGGCGGTGGCGGGGCAGGGGCAACGGCCGCGCGTGTCGTGAGGGCGCACGGGGCACAGTCAGGAAAATCCGTTTACAATGCGCCCACTTCAGATTTGTCGTGTTCGGCCGTGACGCGCAGCCGTTACGGGCGTCTATGAAACAGACACGGGTGCAACACTGGCCCACAGCACACCGCATAGGGAGCTCTATACATGATCATCAAACCACGCGTTCGCGGCTTCGTCTGCGTGACCACACATCCCACCGGCTGCGAAGCGAACGTCAAGGAACAGATCGACTACGTGAAGCAGCACGGCGCCATCAGCGATGGCCCGAAGAATGTGCTGGTGCTGGGTGCTTCCACCGGCTACGGCCTGGCCGCGCGCATCAGCGCCGCCTTCGGTTGCGGTGCCAACACCCTGGGCGTGTTCTTCGAGCGCGAAGGTGACGAGAAGAAAGCTGGCACCGCCGGCTGGTACAACACCGCAGCGTTCCACAAGTTCGCCGCCGCCGAAGGCCTGTACGCCAAGAGCATCAACGGCGACGCCTTCTCGGACGAGATCAAGCGCCAGACCATCGAAGCCATCAAGCAGGACCTGGGCAAGGTCGACCTGGTGGTCTACAGCCTGGCCGCCCCGCGCCGCCTGCACCCCAAGACCGGTGAACTGCTGAGCTCGACCCTCAAGCCACTGGGCAAATCGGTGACCCAGCGCGGCGTCAACACTGACAAGGGCACCGTCGAGGAAACCACCCTGGAACCGGCTTCCCAGGCCGAGATCGACGGCACTGTCGCGGTCATGGGTGGTGAAGACTGGCAGATGTGGATGGACGCGCTGCAGGAAGCCGGTGTACTGGCCGAAGGCGCCAAGACCACCGCGTTCACCTACCTGGGCGAGAAGCTGACCCACGACATCTACTGGAACGGTTCGATTGGCGAAGCCAAGAAAGACCTGGACAAGAAGGTCCTGAACATCCGCGAAAACCTGGCCCCACTGGGCGGCGACGCGCGCGTGTCGGTGCTCAAGGCCGTGGTTACCCAGGCAAGCTCGGCCATCCCGATCATGCCGCTGTACCTGTCGCTGCTGTTCAAGGTGATGAAAGAGCAGGGCACCCACGAAGGTTGCATCGAGCAGGTGTACGGCCTGTTCAAGGACAGCCTGTACAACGCCCAGCCTATCCTGGACGCCGACGGCCGCCTGCGCGCCGACTACAAGGAACTGGCCCCCGAAGTTCAGGCCAAGGTAGAAGCCCTGTGGAACGAGGTGACCACCGAGAACCTCAGCGACCTGACCGACTTCGCCGGTTACAAGCATGAGTTCCTGCGCTTGTTCGGCTTCGAGATCGCCGGTGTCGACTACGACGCCGACGTGAACCCGAAGGTCGATATTCCCAACCTGATCCAGGGTTGATGGAGTGAAAAAAACGGGGCGCTTTAAGCGCCCCGTTTTTTTATGCGGGAAGGATGTCTACTTACGGCACCTGGAACACCAGCAACGGATTGCCGTTGAGCTTGCCGCTGTACACAGGCTCAAGGCCCGGCACCAGGTTGCGCTCGCTGCGGGCCACGATCACCCAGGCCGGGTGCGGCAACTTGGCCGGCGCCACGGCGTCGACGAACAGCGGCGTCGGCACCTCGTCATGGTCCAGGTTCATCATGTAGCGCACCGCCCAGGTGTCGCGGCCCAGGTTGACGAACACCAGGGTGCCGGGGTTGGCCGCACGCAGGCCTTCCACGTGCTGCACGAACGCCTGGGTATCGAACTGGCGGTCCTGTTCGGGCTCGACCATCTTCACCAGCAGCCACCATTGTGCAGCCAGCGCCACCAGGCTCAGCAGCACCAGCCGCCGCGCGCGTTCGGCGCTGCTGCACCAGGCCCACAGCGCGGCAAACTGCAGCAGCACCAGGCCGCCCACCAGCAGGAACAGCGACACGTCCGGCCAGTAGCCATGCTTGCGCCACAGGTGGTGGCAGACGAATACGATGATGATGCCCAGTGCGGGCAGCACCGCCACCAACCACTGGTAGGCACGGCCCACCTTCGCCAGCCAGCCCCGGGCGTTGAGCAGGCCATAGGCGGCCACGGCGGCGAACAGCGGCACCATCGGCAGCACGTAGTAGGCGCGCTTGAAGTGCGGCACCGACAGGCCCAGCAGAATCATCAGGCCGCAGGCGCCCAGGCGGATCGCCAATTGCACGTCGGCGTCCTGGCCGCGAGTGCTCCAGCGCTGGCGCAGGGCAATCAGCGTGGCCAGGGCCAGCGGCACCACCGGGAAGTAGCGGTACAGGCTGAGCTGCAAGTAGAAGAAGAATGGCTTGCCGCTCTCGTCCAGGCGGCCGCCCACCTGCATGTTGCGCACGTCCTGGGCGAAGCTGTCGCCGCCGGCAATGCGCGCCAGTTCCATCAGCAGCCACCAGCCGCCGGCCAGCAATAGCACGCCGACCACGCCGTAGGCGAGCACGCGCTTGATACGCAACAGTGCCGCTTCGCGGCTGTGCGCCACCCCCAGCGCCCAGTAGGTGCAGGCTACGCCGCACACTTCCACCAGCCCCAGCGGCCCGCGAATGGCAAAGCCCAGGGCGAACAGCGGGAACACCGACCAGCGCAGCAGGCGCGAACCCAGCTGCTCGCTGCGGTGCAGCAGGTAGAAGCAGGCCAGGCACAGCAGCGAGCTCATCTGGTCCAGGCACACCGCGCGCGACTTCTCCAGCCATTGGGTGGTGAGTGCGGTCAGCAGCACCGCCAGCAGGGCCCAGGCACGGCTGGACGGCGCCAGCAGGCGGTACAGCAGCGCCAGCACCCCCGCCGAGGCGATGGCGGTGGGCAGCACGTTGGCCAGGTGGTTGGGCGCGCCGAACAGCCGTGCGCACAGGTAGCTCATGAAGGTGGCCGTGCCGGGGTAGTCGGCATAGGGCTGGCCGTAGGTGGTGGGAAACAGGCTGGGGCCGTGGCGGAACATTTCTTCGAGGAACAGCGCCCAGCGGCCGTCGAAGCCCTGGGGTTGCTGGTTCCAGATCCCCAGGCTGAACAGCGCCAGGGCGACGATGAAAATCAGTAGTGCATGCAGCCGAATGCGGTGGGCGTGATCCATCTTCAATCCATACGGTCGATCAAGTTCCGGCGATGCTAGCCACTTCCCTTTACGCAGTTGTGAAAGGAGTGTCGTCGGCGGGTGGTCGCTGCATGAAAGCGTTTTTCCGTTCAGCGTTCGTTCAAGTCGCCGCGGTCCCAGGTATGGCGCAGGCGCTTGAGGCGCCGGTTGACGCGCTCGATGTCCCAGGCGCTGGGGTCGAACGGTTGGCCGTGCCAGTCCAGCATGGTTTCGTGGTCGGGGTGCCGCGGGTCGGCCATGGCCTCGACGAACTGCTGGTAGCCGTGGGGGCCGCCGGCGTCTTCGGGCGGGCCGGCGTTGGCGCCGTCCAGGCAGCGCGGCAGCTCGGCCGGCGGGTTACTCGGCAGGTACGGCATGACGCTGATCTGGTGCTCCCATTCGTCACCCATGTCATACACGTAGCTGAAGGTGCTGGTGGTGCCCAAGGCCTGGGCCAGGGTAACGCCGGCTTCGTCTTTCAGCGGCGGGCCATCGGTGTCGGGCACGCCGTAGGTAGCGCCCTGCAGATGGAATTCATGCAGGTGCATGTCGTGCCAGCCCAGCACGGCCTGCAGCGCCTGGTGCAGGTGCGGCAGGGTGATGCCGGGCGGTACCAGCAGCTGGCGCCAGACCAGCGGTTCTATGCCGGCCAGTTCGATACGCAGCAACAGTGCGGGGGCGCGGGTCTTGGGCATGGGCGACGACCCTCGGGGGCGTAGGCGGGTCCCATGAGTCTATGCAATAAACACGACGGGGCGGTTACCGCGACGGTGCCAGCTGTCGCTCGGTTTCCAGCGCGCGGAAAATCAGCCCGGAGGCCAGGGTGAACAACCCCGTGACGATGAACGCCCAGCGGTAGGCCATGGCCGCCTCGCCAGCGCTGGCCGACAGCAGGTTGACCACGCCACCGCCAATGATCACCCCCAGGCCGATGGCCAGGATCTGCACCATCGAGAACAGGCTGTTGCCGCTGCCGGCGTCGCGCGCGCCCAGGCCCTTGAGGGTGACGCTGTTCATGGCGGCGAATTGCATGGAGTTGCTGGCGCCGAAAATCGCGATCTGGAGAATTTCCAGCGCCAGTGGCCAGCCCGGTGAAATCAGCCCGAACGAGGCGATGCTGGCGCCCACCAGCACGGTGTTCACCAATAGGAAGCGGTTGTAGCCGAAATGCTGCACCAGCGGCACCACGTAGCGCTTGGAGAGAATGCCGCCCACCGCTGCCGGCAGCAGCATCAGCCCCGAATGCAGTGGCGAGTAGCCCAGTTGCAATTGCATCAGCAGCGGAAGCAGGAAGGGCACGGCGCCGGAGCCAATGCGGCACAGCAGGTTGCCGACCAGGCCGACGCTGAAATTGCGCTGGCCGAACAGCGCCAGCGAGAACAGCGGATTCTGCCGCCTGCGGGCGTGGGGGATATAGCACAGCGCCGCAGCCAGGGCGACGCCGAACAGCGCGGCGCTGAGCAAGCCCTGGTGGCGGTCGCCGGGCACGTCCAGGGCCAGCGAGAACGCCGCCATGCACAGTGACAGCAGGCCGCAGCCGACGAAGTCGAAGGGCGGCGGCTGGGTCAGGGCGTCATCGGTGAGGAAGCGCCGCACCGCCACCATGCCCAGCACGCCGATGGGAATATTGATCAGGAAAATCCAGTTCCAGGCCAGGCTCTGGGAGATCCAGCCGCCCAGCACCGGGCCGATCAACGGGCCCACCTGGCCGGCCACCGAGACCATCGCCAGGGCGGCGATGTATTGCTCGCCGGTGACGCTGCGCAGCACCGCCAGGCGGCCGATGGGCAGCAGCATGGAGCCGCCGATGCCTTGCACCACGCGGGCGGTGACCAGTTCGGGGAGGCTTTGCGAGGCGGCGCACAGCACCGAGCCGATGACGAATAGCAGGATGGCCAAAAAGTAGATGCGCCGCGTGCCGAAGCGGTCGGCCAGCCAGCCGGAAGCGGGGGTGAGCATGGCCATGGTCAGTGAATACGCCACCACCACCGGCAGCATGTCCAGCGGCTGTTCACCCAGGGCGCTGGCCATGGAGGGCAGGGCGGTATTGACGATGGTGGTGTCGAGCGTCTGCATGAAGAAACCCGAGGCCACGATCCACAGTAGCGCGGTGTTTCTTGATGAACCAGGCATGTCGAGCTCCACGTCGCGAATGCAGGTGAATGTACCGGGCGGGGAGGGGCTGCGTCAAAGTGCCGCAGATGAAAAAAGCCCGACGCAGAGGCCGGGCGAGGAGGAAAACGGTATTGCGTGAAGCCCCGCAGGGGCGGGTTTGGCCGCGATGGCGACGTGTCTGGTACACCGCGGCGCTTGCATCGCGGCCAAGGCCGGCTCCTGCGGGGGCTGTGTTGCCCTTGATCAGGCCGCGCTGCCGTAGGCGCCGGCCTTCTTCTGCACCTGGCGGCGGCATGCCTGGCCGAAGGCTTCGAAGATTTTCACCGAATCGGGGTTCTTCGCGGCCTGCCACTCGGGGTGCCATTGCACCGCGAACAGGAACGACGACAGGCTTGGGCCGTGAATGGCTTCCACCAGGCCGTCCTCGGCACGGGCGATGGCTTCCAGGCCCTTGCCCAGGGTTTTCAGGCCCTGGCCATGCAGCGAGTTGACGCGGATCGAGTCTGTGCCCAGCAGCGAGTGCAGCCAGCTGTTGGCGGTGATCTGCACGCTGTGCGCCGGGGCGTACTGCACGTCTACCGGGTCTTCGCTGTTTTCGCGGTGGTCGTTGAAGCCGGGTTCGGCGTAGACCTTCTGGTACATGTCGCCGCCCAGCGCCACGTTGATCTCCTGCATGCCGCGGCAAATGCCGAAGATCGGCAAGCCACGGGCCAGGGCGGCACGCACCAGCGGCAGGTCGAACAGGTCGCGGTCGCGGTCCTGGGCCTTGCCTGGGGTCTGGTTGTCCTGGCCGTACAGCGCCGGGTCGATGTTGCTGCCGGCGCCGGTCAGGTATACGCCATCGGCCATGTCCAGGTACTGCTCCAGGTCTTCGACGCCGCAGCAGGTGGGCACCAATACGGGTACGCAGCCGGCGTGGTCGACGATGGGGGCGATGTATTTGTGGGTCATGACCTGGTAGGCGTGGCCCTTGCGTTCCTGGGCGCCCATGGACATGAGGACGACGGGTTTGCGGAATTTTTGTTTGTTATTGCCAATGTTGCTGTTGGACATATATCACCTTGGGACAGGCACGGCCTATCGTTTTTGTGCAGGCGCGCCGCGGATGAAACAGGCGCTACCTGAGGCTCCGAGCACTGCCGGCTGTGCGACAAAATGTCCACGCCGGTCGGTAGCCTGGGTGATAGCCTGCCACAGCCGTTTATTATGTCAAACACTTCCCGGTGATTTGCGTCCAAAATATTTTTCGTTTCTTGCCGTTAAGGCCCTTGTTTTTCGGGTTTTCATCGGTTTTTGCATCATGTGTTTTAAATTCTGCATGCCCGAAATCGTTAAATGTGTTCAGGATAATGGAATAGCCGGCGCACAACCAATTTGATGCCTGCCACACAAGGCGGACACCGGAGATACCGCTGGAACGGCACGCTGGAAACAGACAGTGGGAGCGGGCTGTGCCCGCGAAGCGCCGCGCGGGCGGCGCGCGGTTTCATGAACGCCGTTGAAACATCGCCGGGCAGCTGTTTGCTCTGACGCGGTCCTGCATCGTGGCCTATACGCGCGTGGTGGTGGTTTTTTGCCGGCGCTTGACGCGCATGTCGATGGTTTTTCGGCGGCCTCGATGCGCATGCCGATGTTCATTCAGCGCCCATGACACCGCGCGCCGCCCACGCGGCGCTTCGCGGGCACGGCCCGCTCCTACTGTTTGTTTTCAGCGTGCCGTTCCAGTGGTAGCTCCCGGGGCCGCCTTGTTTGTTCGGCATGGGATTGGGGGTCGTTCGGTTTTTTGGGGAGGTTTTGAACACACTCAAGGCCCCCCAGTCGTCGCCCACCGCTCAACATCAAGCCTCTACCCGTTGTGAGCCCACCGCCCGAAGCGTAGAATCGCGCCCATCAGGCTTCACCCCCCAATACCCATAAGAATCTGACCTAGCGCTCTGCCCGGGCATTCATCACCCGGGCAGGGCGTTCGTGCGTGGATTTTTCGGGGTGGCAGGCCTTTATCCAGCGGAGGCAATGACGGCACCCATGAACACCACCGATACCCGCAACGGCAGCTGGCTGAGCGTGATCGCCCTGGCGCTGGCCGCCTTCATCTTCAACACCACGGAATTCGTCCCGGTGGGGCTGCTGAGCGCCATTGGCGGCAGCTTCCAGATGACCACGGCCCAGGTGGGCCTGATGTTGACGGTGTATGCCTGGGTGGTATCGCTGATGTCGCTGCCGATGATGCTGCTGACGCGCAACATCGAGCGGCGCAAACTGCTGATGTTCGTGTTCGTCATGTTCATCGCCAGCCACGTGCTGTCGGGCATGGCGCCCAGCTTTGCGGTGTTGCTGGTGAGCCGTATCGGCATTGCGGTGGCGCACGCGGTGTTCTGGTCGATCACCGCTTCCCTGGCGGTGCGCGTGGCACCGGCAGGCAAGCAGGTGCAGGCGCTGGGCCTGCTGGCCACCGGTACTTCGCTGGCGATGGTGCTGGGCATTCCGCTGGGCCGGGTGGTGGGCGAGTGGCTGGGCTGGCGCATGACGTTCATGGCCATTGCCGGCGTGTCAGCGGTGACCGTGCTGATCCTGGCGCGTTCGCTGCCTTTGCTGCCCAGCCAGAACTCCGGCTCGCTGCAGAGCCTGCCGATCATCTTCAAGCGCCCGGCGCTGATGTCGCTGTACCTGCTGACCGCCGTGGTAGTGACCGCGCAGTTCACCGCCTACAGCTACATTGAACCCTTCGCCCAGCTGGTGGCGCACCTGAGCGGCGAGATGACCACCGTGCTGTTGCTGCTGTTCGGCGGCGCCGGTGTGATTGGTTCGATTGTCTTCAGCCTGTTCAACAACCGCTTCCCGCGTGGCCTGCTGATCGCCGCCATCGCCGCCCTGGCCTTGTGCCTGGCGCTGTTGTTGCCGCTGGCCGGCCACGCCGCGGGCCTTGGCAGCATGAGCGTGGTGTGGGGCATGTCGATCATGTGCTTCGGCCTGATCCTGCAGGCCAAGGTGCTGTCGCTGGCGCCGGATGCCACCGACGTGGCCATGGCCCTGCATTCGGGCATCTATAACGTCGGTATCGGCGGCGGCGCGCTGCTGGGCAGCGTTGTCAGCAGCCACATGGGCGTGGCCAACGTTGGCGTGGTGGGCGGCGTGCTGGCGCTGGCCGGGCTGGTGTGGTGCGGCATCATCACCCACCGCTACGGCCTGCCCAAGGCCCCGGTGCCCGTGGGGCAAGCCCGCGAGGCCTGAGACGCGGCGGTTTCCCAAGGGAGTGGATCCGTGCTTAAGTGTCCTCATGTGCCATGAGGACAGCTGCCTATGCGTCACGACCCGTTCCGTATTCCTACCGATGCCGAGATAGACGCTGCCGAGCAGCGTCTGGGCATGGACTTCCCCCAGGCCTACCGGGCCTTCCTCAAGGGCGGCAGCGATGTCGCCAACGCCGCTTTTGAACCCGCCGTGGTATTGCCCGGCTCGGCTGAGCTGGACCTGATCGATATCGCCCACACCGCCTGGAAACACCAGGGTGTGCCCCGCGACCTGCTGCCCTTCATCGAGGCCGATGGCGACTATTTCTGCGTCAATGCCCGCGGGCAGGTGCTGTACTGGTCGCGGCAGGGGCCGCCGCAACCACGTTGGTCCAGCTTCAAGGTGTGGCATGAGCAGGTGTGCCTGACCGTCGACTGAGCGTGCTTGCAGGTTATTGCAACATGTTGTAAAACATTGCCTGTATAAAGGTTGTTCATCATCTATTTAACAATGACAAAAGGACCGCCGCCATGCCGCTCGTGCGCATAGATGTAGCCAAGGACACCTCCACCGACACTCTCAGGGCCATCAGCGACGTGGTCTACGAGGCCATGACCCGCACGGCCAATGTGCCGGCCCACGATAAATTCCAGATCTTCAACCGCCACGCCAGTGACGAGCTGGTCTACCCGGCCGAAGGCTACCTGGGCGTCAGCTACACGCCAGGCATCGTATTCATTCAGGTGACCTGGAACGCCGGGCGCAGCACCGAGGTGAAACGTGCCTTCTACCAGGCCGTGGCCAGCGGCATTCACGAGCGCACCGGCATCCGCAAGGAAGACGTGTGGATCAGCCTGGTGGAGGTCAATCGTGAAGACTGGTCCTTCGGCCAAGGCGAAATGCAGTACGTCCCGGCCCCTTGACGCCCCCGCCTCCCTGAAGGAACGATCATGCTTTCCACCTTTGTCGCCAGCCGCCTGGCCCCGCGCAACGTCCACTACGGCTGGGTAGTGGCCGCCGTGACCTTCCTGACCATGCTGGTGATGGCCGGGGCCATGGGCGCGCCGGGCGTGTTCATCGTGCCGTTGGAGCGCGAGTTCGGCTGGAGCAGTGCGCAGATCTCCTCGGCGCTGGCCGTGCGTTTCGCCCTGTTCGGGCTGATGGGGCCGTTCGCCGCGGCCTTCATGAACTACTTCGGCCTGCGCCGGGTAGTGCTGGTGGCCGTGGCGGTGGTGCTGTGCGGGCTGTTGGGGTCGATGTTCATGACGCAATTCTGGCAGCTGGTGCTGCTGTGGGGCGTGGTCATCGGCGTGGGCACCGGGCTGACCGCCATGGTGCTGGGCGCCACTGTGGCCACGCGCTGGTTCAGCCAGCGCCGCGGCCTGGTGGTGGGGTTGCTGTCGGCCAGTACCGCCACCGGGCAGTTGGTGTTCATGCCGTTGCTGGCCTCGCTTACCGAGCATCACGGCTGGCGCGTAGGGCTGTCGTTCATCTGTTGCGCCATGGCGGTGGCGGCCGTGGCCGTGGTGGCGCTGCTGCGTGACCGCCCGGCCGACATGGACCTGCCGCCCTACGGCGACAGCATCGTCGCGCCGGCACCTGCCGGGGCCGCGAGCCTGCTGGCGATGCTGGTCAGCCCCTGGCGCGTGCTGCGCGACGTCAGCGGCAGCTGGACGTTCTGGGTGCTGTTCCTGACCTTCTTCGTGTGTGGTGCCAGCACCAACGGCCTGGTGCAGACGCATTTCATCAGCCTGTGCGGTGACTACGGCCTGGTGGCCACCAGCGCGGCGGGCATTCTGGCGATGATGGGCATCTGCGACTTTTTCGGCACCGTGGGCTCGGGCTGGCTGTCCGACCGTTTCGACAACCGCTGGCTGCTGTTCTGGTACTACGGGCTGCGCGGGGTGGCACTGATGATGCTGCCGTTCAGCGACTTCACCGTGTGGGGGCTGTCGCTGTTCGCGGTGCTGTACGGCCTGGACTGGATCGCCACGGTGCCGCCCACAGTCAAGCTGGTGGCGCAGACCTTCGGCGCCGAGCGCGCCAACATTGTCTTCGGCTGGGTATTTGCCGGCCACCAGTTGGGGGCGGCATTCGCGGCGTACGGGGCAGGGTTGACGCGCACGCTGATGGCCAGCTACATCCCGGCGTTTTTCGTGGCCGGGATGTTGTGTGTGCTGGCGTCGCTGATTGCGTTGTCGATACCGGTGCTGCGCAAGCGCGCGGCGGCCCAAGGGACGTAGCAGCTGCCGCCAGGCTGCGTCCGGGTTCACCGCGGTGTGCCAGGAAAAGCGCGGTGCCCTGGACGCGGCCTGGGGCCGCTGCTACAGGTGTCAGGGGCGCAACAGGATCTTGCCCTTGCGCCCCGGCTGCAGGCTGGCGGCGGCGGCCTGCGCTACATCGGACAGGCTGTAGATGGCTTCCACCGGCAATTTCAGCTCGCCACTGGCCGCCAGGCGCAGCAGTTCGCCGATCAATCGGCGCTTCTCGTCCACCGACAGCTTCGCGCCCACGGTGCTGCCCCAGAAACCCTTGACCGTGGCTTGCTTGAAGATCAGGTCACCGGAAGAGATCTGCATGGGCTCGCCGGTCATGGAACCGAACGACACCAGCAGGCCGTTCTCTGCCAGTAGCCCCAGCAGGTCGCCCGCCGCGCTGCCGCCCACCGAGTCCACTGCCGCGCGGATGGGCGCGGTGCCGGCGATGGCGCGGACCTTGTCCTGCCAGCCGGCCTGGGCGGTGGACACGGCATTGGCGATGCCCAGCTCGTTCAGTTCGGCCACGCCAGCGTCGCGGCGCACCAGGTTGATGGTGTGCACGCCGCGCGCGGCCGCCAGCATGGCCAGGGTCTTGCCCACCGCGCCGTTGGCGGTGTTCTGCAGGATGAAATCACCCGCCTGCACCTCAAGGAACTCCAGCAGCATCAGCGCGCTCAGGGGCATGGCGATCAGTTGCGCGGCGGCTTCGTCGGCGATGGCCGGGGGCAGCGGTATCAGCAGCTTGGCCGGGGCCAGGAAATATTCCGCCCACGTGCCGTGCACGGCGGCCACGGCAAAGCGCTGCCCCAGGGCTACGCCTTCCACGCCTTCGCCCAGGGCGTCGATCACGCCTACCGCCTCACTACCGCCAATGGCCGGCAGTGTGGGCTTGTAGCCGTACTGGCCGCGGATGGTCCACAGGTCGTGGTTGTGAATCGGCGCCAGCAAAGTCTTGATTCGGACTTGGCCAGGGCCTGGCTCGGGCAGTGGGCTGTCGCCCAGGCAGAGGACTTCGGCGGGCTCACCAAAGGTGGGGTGCAGGGCACTGTGCATGTGACGCTCCTTGTTGTTCGATGGGTAGCGATGGGGAAGGGCGGTGCTGGCAGGCCAGCAGTGCGCCGGTGGCGGCAAGCGCCTGGTGCAAGGGAGTCTTGTCGCGGCCAAGCTTGGCCAGCAGCGCCGCCCCCAGCCACATCTGGTACAGCACCTCGGCCAGCGCCAGCGGCTCGGCGCCGGCCGGCAGCGAGGCGTCGGCGCGGCCTTCGCGGATCAGCGCGGCGAGGCGCGCCACCAGCGCGGCCACGCCGGCGTCCAGCACCTGGCGCATGTCTTCGGACAGGTCCGCCACCTCGGCGGCCAATTTCACCACCAGGCAGTCCTCGGCCCAGCCGTCTTCACCCGCCTCGGTGATCCACGCTTGCCAGTAGCGCATCAGCCGCTCGCGGCCACTGCTGCCGTCGGCTGCCAGCAGGGCGTTCAGGCGCTGGCCGTACTGCGCCACGTACTGCTGCAGTAGCGCGCAGCCGAACGCTTCCTTGGAGGGGAAGTAGTGGTAGAACGAGCCTTTGGGCACGCCGCAGGCCTTGAGTATTTCCAGCAACCCGACGCCTGTGAACCCCTTGCGCAGCACCAGCTGCTGGCCGGTGTCGAGGATGTGTTGGCGGGTAGCTTCGGCTTTCTTGGTCAATGTCATGGGGGGTATTATGCATGAAACAGACCGGTCGTCTAGCTATGGCCCCAGCTATGGCCCCGGCCATGGCGACATTGCGCCACGGCGCCGCAGGATGGACGCGCCGCCGCCCCTGCGCTATCGTCGCGCCCGCGCTGGGCCCGCTCGGGTGGCAGCTTTTCCTACAGGGAGTGGTGCATGCAAGGCAGTGTGAAGAACCGCGCGTGGGTGTTTTTAATCGGTGTGGCGTTCATCGTCGCCGATCAACTGGTCAAGTTGCTGGCCCTGGCATCCCTGCAAACCCAAAGCTTCAAATTCGGCAGCGACCCCGTCAACCTGGCGCTGGAGTTGAGTCTCAACCCGGGTGCGTTCCTCAGCGTCGGCGCCGGGCTGCCGCCGCTGGTCAAGCAACTGATCTTCATCATTGGCGTGGCCGCCGTGGTCGGCTGGGCGGGCTATTGGGCGCTGAAGCATTGGCCCACCGCCACCGGCAAGGCGCTGGCGGTTTACGCCATTGCCCTGGGCGGCGCCGGCAACCTGGTCGACCGCGTGTTTCGCGACGGCCACGTCGTGGACTACCTGATTGTCAACGTCGGGCCCGCCCATACCGGCGTGTTCAACCTCGCTGACATCGCTATTACCGCTGGCGCCCTGGCGCTGGCCTGGGACATGTTTGCCACGCCCAAGGCGCAGAAATAAACCTTGGCAGGGACGCCGCTGAACAGGATAAGAACCATGCAAGACAACAAACTGAACACCCTTCGCGCTGAAATCGACGCGCTGGATGAAGCGGTGATTCGCCTGCTGGGCCAGCGTTTCGTGGCCACCCAGCAGGTTGGTCAACTGAAAGCCAGCCAGCAACTCGATGCCGTGGACCCGGCCCGCGAAGCGCGTCAGGCCGAACGCTATGCGGCGCTGGCGGCGCAGCACGGTGTGAGCGAAGACGTGGTGCAGCGAGTGTTCCGCGTAGTGATCGACGAAGTGGTGCAAAACCACAAGGCGCTGCGTAAATAACACGCCTGAATCCGTCCCCCGATGCCTGTGTGGGAGCGGGTTCTACCCGCGAAAACAACACTGCGGTCTTGCTGATGCACCGCGGTGTGGCATTCGCGGGCAGAGCCCACTCCCACGCTCAGGGCCGCCGGTGCGGACAAAACTTGGTTATAACCATAGTCAATAACGTTCTAAACGTTAATAACGGAAGCAGCTATCCTGCCCGCCAGTTTTTGCGCGTGTTTAAGGCTCAGCAATGGATGTCGGTAATTTCGGTTTTGTAGTTGCAGGCCTTATCGTCGGCTTTGTAGTAGGTATGACCGGTGTCGGTGGCGGTTCGCTGATGACCCCGATTCTGTTGTGGTTCGGCATCAACCCGGCCACGGCCGTGGGCACTGACCTGCTGTACGCGGCCATCACCAAATCCGGTGGTGTGCTGGTGCACCGCAAGAACAAGAACATCGATTGGGGCGTGACGGGCTGGCTGACGCTGGGCAGCGTGCCGGCGGTGGCCCTGACGCTGTGGTTCCTGAAGAGCTTTGACACCAACCCCAAGGCGCTCAACGGCATGATCACCCAGGCCCTGGGTTACGTGTTGCTGCTGACCTCGGCGGCGGTGCTGTTCAAGCACAAGCTGCTGGCCTTCGCCCACCGCCGTGGCGGTGACAAGTCGCTGTTCACCGGCACCCGCTTGAACGTGCTGACGGTGATTACCGGCCTGGTGCTGGGCACCATGGTGGCCCTGACCTCCATCGGTGCTGGCGCGCTGGGCACTGTGGCGTTGTTCATCCTCTACCCGCTGTTGCCCACCCGCCGCCTGGTGGGCACCGAGATCGCCCACGCCGTGCCGCTGACGCTGGTGGCCGGCCTGGGCCACGCCAGCATGGGCAACATGAACTGGGAGCTGTTGGCCTTCCTGCTGATGGGCTCGCTGCCCGGCATCTACCTGGGCAGCCAGCTCACCGGCCGCGTTCCCGACGCGGTGCTGCGCCCGTGCCTG
The DNA here is from genome assembly GCF_056175065.1 of Pseudomonas sp. JC1203. Taxonomy (NCBI): domain Bacteria; kingdom Pseudomonadati; phylum Pseudomonadota; class Gammaproteobacteria; order Pseudomonadales; family Pseudomonadaceae; genus Pseudomonas; species Pseudomonas sp. JC1203. The sequence goes on along the minus strand of NZ_JBWCAM010000003.1, from coordinate 234,018 downwards.
GCGTTCATGTTGCTGTCCATCGGTTTCAAGCTGGCCTTCTGATACGGCGGGCCACGGCCCGCCCGCTTTCTCTCACGCGTTCAGCCAGGCCTTGGCGTGTTCGCGCATCTGCCGCTCCAGGTCGCTGCCACGGGTGGCGAACACCCGACCGAGAGGGAACCCGGCCTTTTCCAGCAGGTAGGCCAGGCTGGCGTACTCGCGCGGATACTTGGCCACCACGGCGCTGTCGATCTCGACCGGGCCCAGGGGGAAGGTGAAGTAGCCCATGTCATAGATGGCCTGGCGCTTGAACAGCTTCCACTGGCCGTCGCGCTTTTCCACCAGGTCGTAGAAGCGTGCGTGGCTGGTGGCGCCCAGGTTCAGGCGGGTGTCTTCGCCGATGATCATCGAGTTGGTTTCGGCGATCGCCTTGTCGCCCTGGAAGGTCACCACCGGGTTGGCGATGAAGTGCTTGTTGCGCAGGGTCGAGGCGCCCATGCGAATGGAGCCGTCGACGAAATCGCTGGCCAGGCCTTCGAACCAGGTCACGGCCACGGTGCCGTCAGGGTGAAACAGCTTGCGCAGCTCATCCCAGTTGCCCAGGTCGCGGTGCATCCAGCCGGTGATCAGGTCGTTGATTTGCTGACGGTCTTCCAGGGTATGGCTCATGGTGTACTCCGGTGTAGTGACTGAGAGCTTCAGCTTCTGCCTGTTTGCGAGTAACCTCAAATAGATAGATCTGACAGATCTATCATTCACAATGATTGATCGGGGCTAACCATGGAACTGCGGCACCTGCGCTATTTTCTCGCCGTGGCTGAAGAAGGGCATTTCGGCCGTGCGGCCCAGCGCGTGCACATCGTGCAGTCGGCGTTGAGCATGCAGATTCGCGCGCTGGAGGAAGAGCTGGGTGGCCCGCTGTTCGTGCGCACCAGCCGCCAGGTGCGCCTGACCGAAGCGGGCGAGGCCTTTCGCGAGCAGGCGCGGCGAACCCTGGAACAGGCCGAGCATGCGCGGCTGACCGTGCAGCGCTCGCTGCGTGGCGAGACCGGGCGGGTGCGGGTGGGGTTTGCCGGCAACGCGGTGTTCAGCGGCAAGCTGATGAGCGACCTGCGGGCCTTCCGCGACGCCTACCCGGACGCCGAACTGGTGGTGGAGGAGGTGGCCCCGTCACGCCAGGGCGAGGCGCTGCTGGCCGGCCAGCTGGACATCGGCTACACCCCGGCGCAGGTGGTGGGCGAGGCAGTGCCGCTGCGCCTTGAGCCGGTAGGCCGCTGGCCGCTGCTGATGGCCATGGAGCGCAGCCATCGGCTGGCCACGGAGCCGCTGCTGACGGCGGCAATGCTGCGCGATGAGCCGATGATTCTGTACGCTGCCGACCCTCACGACCTCAGTTTGGAGAACAGCCTGCGCGAGGCGCTGGGCGGCAGCCTGAAGGTGGCCCACCGGGCCGCCAACAGCCTTACAGTGCTGGCCTTGGCGGCCGCCGGCCTGGGCCTGGCGCTGGTGCCCGAGCCGTTGGTGCAGGTGGCCCTGGCGCAACTGGTGTACAAGCCGCTGGCCATCGCCGGCATGCACACCGAGCTGAGCATGCTCAGCCGCCCTGATGAAACCAGCGGCGCGGTGAATGCCTACCTGGCCCTGGCGCGCGCTCAGGGGTGAGTGGCCAGCCAATCGCGAACCAGGCTGCGCAGGCGCTCCCCGGAAAAACTCGGGAAATGGCCGCCGTGCACGGTGCGCACCGGCAGGTCCAGCAGCCGCTCAAGGCTTGCGCGGTAGTGGTCGAGGTTGGAGTGGTAGGCGTCCTCGATCAGCGGCCCGTCGTAGATGATATCGCCGGAGAACAGCGTGCCGCTCGCGGCTTCCCACAGGCAGATGCCGCCCGGTGAATGGCCGGGGGTGTGCAGCACTTCCAGCACGCGGTCGCCGAGGTCCAGCACGTCGCCTTCGTCGATCAGGCGGGTGACCGGCGCCGCCTTCACCCGGTATTCCTCGTAGCACAGCGGGCAGCCGGGGTGGGCGTCGAACATCGGGTCGCCGATGCACAGATCGGCCAGGGTCAGGTCGTTGCGCGGGTTGGCCAGGATTTCGGCTTCGGCCGGGTGCGCCAGGCGTTCGCTGAACTCGTGGTGGCCGGCGATGTGGTCGAAGTGGCTATGGCTGGCCACTGCCAGCAGCGGCCGCTCGGTCAGCCAGGGCAATTGCTGGCGCAAGCTGACCACGCCTGAGCCGGTGTCCACCAGCGCGTCGCGGTCGCGGCCGCTGATGTGCCACAGGTTGCAACGGTAGAACGGCTTGATGAACGGCTCGTGAATCAGCTTCACGCCGTCGGCCAGCTGCCGAACTTCGAACCATTGTTCAGGGGTGACGATGCGCATGGGCGGGACCTTGCGGCGAACCTTCGCCGGGAATGGGCGTCCGAAGGTGTGGACTCTGGGAGGTTAACGCTTTTGAAAGACGCCATCATCAAGAAGTACCGCCTGATCATCAAGACCCTGGGCTACGTGGGCTGGGCGCTGTTCTGGCTGCTGATCTGGGACATCCTGGTGACCGTGGACTTCATGCTCTACCTCAACAGCAAGGTCACCCTGCCGCTGATGCCCCTGACCCTGCTGGGTTCGGCGCTGGTGGTGCTGATCAGCTTTCGCAACAGCAGCGCCTACAACCGCTGGTGGGAGGCGCGCACCCTGTGGGGCGGGCTGGTGAACAGTTCGCGCAGCTTCGCCCGCCAGGTGCTGACCCTGATCGATGACGAAAACGGCGACACCAACCCGGTCAAGGCCACGCTGCTGCGCCGCCATGTGGCGTACGTCAACAGCCTGGCCGCTGCGCTCAAGGGCAGCCAGTGCCCGCCGGAGCTGAAGGCCTTCGTGCGCGCCGACGAGTTCGAGCGCAGCGCCAGCTCCAACAACTTCGCCAACGACATCCTCAACGGCTCGGCCAACCTGCTCGCCCGCGAGTACAAGGCCGGGCGGCTGGACAGCATTCGCCTGGCGCGGCTGGAGTCGACCCTGGTGGACTTATCGAACAGCCAGGGCGGCCTGGAACGCATCGGCAACACGCCGTTGCCGTATCCTTACGTGTACTTCCCGCGGCTGTTCATCTCGGTGTTCTGCCTGATCGTGCCGGTGGGCCTGGTGGAGTCGCTGGAGTGGTACACGCCGCTGGCCTCGACGGTGGTGGGCTTCATGCTGCTGGCCATCGAGCGCATCGGCACCGACCTGCAAAGCCCGTTCAAGCCCAGCGAGCACCAGATCAAGATGGACGCCATCTGCGAGACCATCGAGAAGAACCTGGAGTCGATGCAGCGCCAGGCGCAGCATGCGGAGTTGATTGATTGAGCGCAGGCGTCCGTCGGATCACGGCACGGCTATCCACTGCGCCTGCGCCTGGCGGTACGCGCCCGTCGCCTTGGCCAGGTGCAGCCATTGGTCCACGTACAGCTTCCAGGTCAGGTCGCCCTGGGGCAGCAGGTAGGCTTTTTCACCGTATTGCATGTACTGCGCCGGGTTCACCGCGCACAGCCCCGGCTGCAGCTTCTGGTGGTACAGCGCCTCTGAGGCGTCGGTGATCATCACGTCGGCCTTGTGCTGGCGCAACTCCTCGAAGATGGTCACGTTGTCGTGCAGGCTCAGCTGCGCCTTGGGCAGGTAGGCGTGGACGAAGGCTTCGTTGGTGCCACCGGCCGGTTCTATCACGCGCACTTCGGGGCGGTTGATCTGGTCGATGCGCTGGTACTTGGCCTGGTCGTCGCAACGCACCAGCGGCACCTTGCCGTCCACGTCGAGGGTGCTGCTGAACCACGCCTGCTTCTGCCGTGCCAGGGTCACCGAGATGCCGCCCACGGCGATGTCGCACTGGCCGGCGAGAAAATCGGGCATCAGGGTTTTCCAGGTGGTGGGCACCCACTGCACCGTGGCGCCCAGGCTCTGGGCCAGGTTCTGCGCCAGGGTGATGTCGATGCCCTCGTAGCTGCCATCGGCCTTCTTGAAGGTGTAGGGCTTGTAGTCGCCGGTGGTGCAGACGTTCAACTGGCCGCGCTGCTGGATCTGTTCCAGGCGCGAGGGCGGGGTGTCGGCCAGGCTCAGCCCGGGGAGCAGGGCGGCCAGTAGAACGGGGGCGTGCAGACGCTTCATCGGTGGCTCTCTTGTTGTAGGCAGTGCGCCGATGAAATCACAGCCGCCAGGCTCAGTCCATGCGCGGCGCGGGCAACCCGGCCAGGGCACCGAGGTTGAAGGTCAGCACGGTGCCGAACACCCAGCCGTCATGGGAGGTTTGCGCGGTGTAGGGATCGAAGGCGGTGTTGGCGTTGAAACCGTACGCCAGGTATGGATCGACGCTAAGGTAGCGGCCCAGGTTGAGGTGGGCGAACAGCTCGACGAACTGGCTGTCGCGCCCGCCGCTGTAGCCGGTGCCGCCGCTGGCCAGGTTGGCGTCTTCCAGCAGCTTCTGCTTGCGCGCGCTGAGGCGGTTGTATTCCACCTTCACCCCCAGCACGTCGTCGTGGCGGCCGAGTGGGTTGAGCCAGGAGGCACCGGCGTAGGCATCGGCGCTGACGCCGCTGTTGATCCAGGTGGAGTTGTTGGCCCCGGCGCTGGCGAACAGGTACAGCGCCTGTTCGGCGTCGAAACGCTGCACCACCTTGCCGGCGCTGGCGATCAGGCCATTGGCGCCCTTGTGGCGCTGCGCCGCCTGGCTGCTGTCCAGCACCTGCGAGGTGCCGGCCACGGTGTAGTAAGGGTCGTCCTCGGGCGCATTGAGGTAATAACCGGTCAGCTCGGCGTGGGCCGGCAGTGCGCCCTGGCGGTCGGCGTAGCCCAGGGTCAGCAGCGAGGTGACGCCCGTGGCCTGGGTGGTGCGCCAGTTCCAGCCATCCAGGCCCCAGAGCCCTGTGTTGTACTCCCAGGCGCCGGCCTGCAGGTAGCCATGCTCGCTGAAACGGTACTTGGCGCGGGCGCTCCAGGTGGCGTAGGGCGGCGGCAGCACCAGCCAGGTGTACTGGGTGAGGCGGCTGAAGTTCTCCCACATCGAAAACTCGTCGATGAAGAACCACACCACGTTCTTGCGGCCCACTTCCAGGTCCAGGCGGTTGCCCAGCAGCCGCTGTTCGTAGGTGAACACCGGCACGTCGCGCTTGGGTGCGTTCTGCGGGATCTGCGCCAGCGGGTAGGCGCCCACGGTGCCGCCCACGGCGTTGTTGCTGCGGCCGTAGTTGCGCACGGTCTCGATGTGCAGGGCGCCACCGGGCATGTCCAGCAACTTGCTCAAATCCAGTTCCAGGCCCAGGGAGTAGGAGGAAATCAGCTCGGTCTTGCCGGTCTGCACGCCCAGGCTGTGGCTGGTGAACAGCGACTCCTGCAGCCTGGCGGTGGGGAAGATGCCGTGCTCGGCCAGCCAGCCCGGGTCGGCGCTGCCGGGCGTGGTGGCAGCTTGGGTCGGCAGGCTGATGTTCTGCAGCACGGTGCCGGCGGGTATGTCGGCGTCGGCGGCGAAGGCGTGGCTTTGAACGGCGAGCAGCAGGGCGCTGCCCGCGAGCGCAGGGACGCGGGGCATGGGCACACTCCGAATTGTTGTTGTGAGGGGAGCAGGGCGGTGGGCCCGGCCGGGTGCCGGGCCGCTGGTGGCCTCAGTAGGCGGTCTTGTCGTCGAAGCTCATGTACGGTGCGGGTGGTGCGGGCACCAGTTCCGTGGGCTTGTCGGCGCTGTACATCCAGTGGGTAGTGGCGGGGCGGTCGGGCTTGAAGGCGTCGGGCAGCGGCGGCATCTGGTGGTCGTTGGGCTGCTGCACCCAGCTCTTGTCATAGGGCGACAGGAACAGGCCGTAGACGTGCAGGTGCCAGATCTTCCATTCGCCGTCCTCCTTGATGAAGTCGGCGCCGTACTTGGCCCAGCCCCAATTGGCGGTGACCTTGTCGGTGCCGAAGAAGCCGGTTTCCACCCCGGGTGACACCCATACCGCCTTGGCGGTCTTGAGGTCGCCCGCCACCTCGATCACCGGGGTGCTGAGGGTGTGGATGTGCATCTGGCCCTTGCGCTGGTTCACCCCTTCGGTGTCGACGTGCATGCCGCTGTACAGGCGGTGGATGCTGTGGGCGCCCTCGTAAACGCCCCACATCATTTCCACGCGCACCCCGGGGGTGTCGAGGGCGAACAGCGACTCCGATTCGGTGTGCCGACCGGCGGTATGCAGGAACGAATAACGGCCCATCACGTTGCTGACGGCGGTTACCGCCTCGGCGCGTTCCAGGCGTTGTTCCACGTTCAGTTGCTGGTTGATTTTCGCGTCGCCGAACAGTGCCGGCACCGGGGCGCTGACGGCGGCGTACACCATGTGGCTGGCGCCAAAGGCCAGGGCCAGAGCGCTCAGGCCCTGGGTGAGGGAGGCGTTCATGCGCGGGAAACGTGGCATGGGCAAAGTCCTTGTATTGTCATTATTGGAGGCCCGGCCCCGCAGGTGCCGGGTGCATGCACGGTAAACCGGCGGGCGCCGGCGCCACCAACTCAATGTGCGCATGCCACGCATTGCCCGGGTAAATACGTGGGTGTTTGATACAGATCACTTGACTGCCTAAATGGCTGAAATCAAACCGAAACATTGTTGTCCTACAGTCCACGCCGAGATGAAGAGGACCAACGACGTGAACCGACCCGCAAGACACCTGCGCAAGACCCTGGACGCCGTGGCGGCCAACAACCAGTCGGCGGCGCTGGACGTGATGCGCGCCCTCGACCAGCTCGGCGATGAAGTGCTGCGCCAGCGCCTGCTGGGCGTGATCCACCGCTTGAACCAGGACGCCGAAGAGCTGCGCCTGGCCCGCGATGAAGTGCAGGGCACGCACGTCAAGCGCGCCTGACCCCCCGTATCCCCAATCCCCCGTAACAATTGCCCTGTGGGAGCGGCAAGCGTTACGGTGGTTTTGTGGTTGGCAATGTTATAATGTAACTATTATTGTCATTGTCACGGATACTTGCCGATGCCCGCCGTTCCTTTGCTTCCCGATGTTGCCCTTACCGACGCCCCTCCCGCCCATGGCCCTCTGGAATGGGTGGGCATGCAGCACATCGAGCTGCCCGTGCAAGTGGCCGAGCCAAGCTGCCTGGCCACGGTGGAGGCCCTGGCCGATGTGCAGGTGGATTTGCCCGATGCGGCCGTCAAGGGCATCCACATGTCGCGCCTGTACCGCCTGCTCGACCTGCTGGAAGGGCAAGCGCTGACGCCGGCCAGCCTGGCGCAGGTGCTGGCGCAGATGGTGGAAAGCCATGCCGACTGCCAGTCCCGGCATGCCCGGCTGCAACTCGCGTTCACGTTGCTGTGCCGGCGCCCGGCGTTGGTCAGCAGCGGGCTCAGCGGCTGGAAGGGCTACCCGGTGCGCCTGCGCGCGCACTGGCACGCCGGCGTGCTGCAACTGCGGGCGCGGGTCGAGGTGGGCTATTCGTCGACCTGCCCGTGCTCGGCCGCGCTGGCCCGGCAGGTAGTGGAGCAACGCTTCCTCGATCAGTTCGGCCGGCGCGATGGCCTTGACGCCGCGCAGGTGGCGGCCTGGCTGCGCGCCAACGCCAGCGCCGCCACGCCCCACAGCCAGCGCAGCGTGGCCGCTATTGAGGTGAGCATCGCCGGGCAAGCCGGTGCGCTGGGGTTGATGGCGCTGATCGACCAGGCCGAGACCGCCCTGGGCACCCCCCTGCAGACTGCCGTCAAGCGCGCCGACGAGCAGGCTTTCGCGCAGCTCAACGGTGAACACCTGATGTACGTCGAGGACGCCGCGCGCAAGCTCACCCAGGCGCTACAGGCCACGTATGACCAGGTGCAGGTGTTCGTCTCCCACCGCGAAAGCCTGCACCCCCACGATGCCGTGGCCTGGGCGGGCAGGCCCTGACCCCGCCGCCCCACGATCCCCGTAGCAGCACCTGTCTTGTGGGAGCTGGCTTGCCAGCGAGCTTTTATGGCCCCAACAGCTCGCCCAGTACGTAGCAGCTGCCGAAGGCTGCGTCCGGCGGCGGTCCTGCGTTGCTCCAGG
>NZ_JBWCAM010000003.1:173169-226011 GCF_056175065.1 Pseudomonas sp. JC1203 | reverse complement strand
GCCCTGACCCCGCCGCCCCACGATCCCCGTAGCAGCACCTGTCTTGTGGGAGCTGGCTTGCCAGCGAGCTTTTATGGCCCCAACAGCTCGCTGGCAAGCCAGCTCCCACAGGCCGCATCCCATTCCCCACGATTTCATCAAACGGCACTGGACAGATCTCAATATTGCAATGTTATAGTGTAACAAATCTTGTCGAGTAACCCTCCGTGGCTCCCTATCCTCTCTCCACCCTGACCCGCTCCGCGCTCCAGCGCCTGGCCCTGTCATTGCTGCCCCTGGCCCTGCTGTGGGCCGCTGTCGCCTGGGCGGTGGCCATTCCATGAGCGCCGCCGTCATCCTTGAAGACCTGACCGTCACCTACGAACGCCGCGCTGCCGTGCACCACGTCAGCGGCCGGTTCGACGCCGGCAGCCTCACCGCCGTGGTCGGCCCCAACGGCGCCGGCAAGTCGACGCTGATCAAGGCTATCGTCGGTGTGATGAAGCCGGCTCAGGGCCAGGTACGCCTGGGCGGCCTCAGCGCTCGCGCCATCGGCTACCTGCCGCAGGCCGCCGAGATCGACCGCAGCTTTCCCATCAGCGTCGCCGACACTGTGGCAATGGGCGCCTGGGGCCAGATCGGCGCCTGGCACGCGCTCACCGGCGGCCAGGCCCGGCGCACTCGCGAGGCGTTGGTTGCCGTGGGGCTGGAAGGCTTCGAGGCGCGCAACATCGGCTCGCTGTCCTCCGGGCAGTTGCAACGCGTGTTGTTCGCCCGCCTGCTGGTGCAGGACGCACAACTGATTGTGCTGGACGAGCCCTTCACCGCCATCGACGCGCGCACCACCCACGACCTGCTGCGGCTGGTGCGCACCTGGCACGGCCAGGGCCGCACGGTGATCGCGGTGCTGCACGACCTTGAGCAGGTACGCGAACACTTCCCGCAGACCCTGTTGCTGGCCCGCGAAAACATTGGCTGGGGCGCCACCGCCCAGGTGCTGTGCAGCGCCAACCTGCGCCAGGCCCGCAACATGGCCGAGTTCTGGAGCGCCGATGCCGAGCTGTGCCACGCCGATACGGGAGAGCGCCCATGATGCTCTATACCAACCTGGTGCAGCCGTTCGTGGAGTTCGGTTTCATGCGCCGCGCGCTGGTGGCGTGCCTGGCGCTGGGCATTGGCTCGGGGCCGGTGGGCGTGCTGCTGATGCTGCGGCGCATGAGCCTGGTGGGCGACGCCATGAGCCACGCGGTGCTGCCGGGGGCGGCGCTGGGCTTTCTGGTGGCCGGCCTGTCGCTGCCGGCCATGGGCCTGGGCGGGCTGATCGCCGGGCTCACCGTGGCGCTGCTGGCCGGGCTGGTCAGCCGCCTGACCACGCTGAAGGAAGACGCCAGCTTCGCCAGTTTCTACCTGACCTCGCTGGCCGCAGGCGTGATGATCGTCTCGCTGCACGGCTCCAACATTGACCTGCTGCACGTGCTGTTCGGCACCATCCTGGCCATTGATGACCAGGCCATCTACATGGTCGCCGGCATCGCCTCGTTCACCCTGATGCTGCTGGCGCTGATCTTCCGGCCACTGGTGCTGGAGTGTTTCGACCCCGGCTTCCTGCGCGCCGTGGGCGGCCGCGGCTCGCTGTACCACGTGCTGTTCTTGCTGCTGGTGGTGCTCAATCTGGTGTCCGGTTTCCAGGCCCTGGGCACGCTGATGGCGGTGGGCATGATGATGCTGCCGGCCACCGCCGCGCGCTTCTGGGCCACCTCGCTGACCGCGCTGATGCTGATCTCGACCCTGATCGCGACGCTGTCAGGGCTGATTGGACTGATCGTCTCTTATCACTTGGGCGTGGCTTCCGGCCCCGCCATAGTGCTCACCGCCAGCGCTTTCTACGGCGTGTCGGTGCTGTTCGGTCGCAGCGGCATGCTGCGGCGCTTCTTCCCCCAACCCCACCTGTCAAACTGAAGGACCACCATGAAACGCACCCCCCTTGTGGCTGCCGCCGTGTTCACCCTGTCCGCGTTCAGCAGCCTGGCCCAGGCCAAGCCCCTGGAAGCGGTGGCCTCGTTCACCGTGATTGCCGACATGGTGCACACCGTGGGTGGCGAGCACGTGCACGTGACCTCGCTGATCGGCCCAAACGGCGACCCCCATGTGTACGAGCCGACCCCGGCGGATGCCCAGGCCCTGCGCCACGCCGACCTCACCTTCGTCAGCGGCCTGCACCTGGAAGGCTGGATGGACCGCCTGATCACCGCCTCGGGCTACCAGGGCACGCCGGTGGTGCTGTCCACGGGCATCAAGACCCGCAGCATGGAGGAGGACGGCCAGCAGATCACCGACCCGCACGCCTGGAACAGCGCCGCCAATGGCGTGGTGTATGTGCGTAACATCGTCGCCGCGCTGAAGCAGGCCGACCCCGCCGACGCCGCCGAATTCCAGGCCAATGGCGACCGTTACATCGACCAGTTGCAGGCGCTGGACCGCTACGCCCGCAGCGAGATTGCCAGCATCCCCAAGGCCCAGCGCAAGGTGCTGACTTCCCACGACGCCTTCGGTTATTTCGGTGATGCCTATGGCGTGACGTTCCTGTCGCCGCTGGGCTTCTCCACGGAGAACGAAGCGTCGGCGGCGGACGTGTCGAAGCTGATCCGGCAGATCAAGGGCGAGCACGTCAGCGCCTACTTCTTCGAGAACTCCGGCGACCCGCGCCTGGTCAAGCAGATTGCCGCGGCCACCGGCGCGCAGCCGGGTGGCGAGCTGTACGTGGAGGCCCTGAGCCCGGCGGACGGCCCGGCGCCCACCTACGCGAAGATGTTCCATTACAACGTCGACAAGTTGGTGGCGGCGATGAAGGCAGGGCATTGATCCCGAACGCAATCGCGTAGCAGCGGCCGCCACGCCGCGTCATATCAACGCCAGCGCCGCCAGCAACGCCGGCGGCATCACCAGCGCCCCCAGCCGCAGGAACCCCAGGGCGCTGACGTGCCCCCCCTCGCGCCGTACCGCGATCAGCCACAGCAGCGTCGCCAGCGAACCGGTCACCGACAGGTTTGGGCCCAGGTCCACGCCAATCAGCAACGCGGCGGTGGTGGCCGTGGGCAGCGGCGCGATCTGGTTCATTGAGCCGGCGATCAATCCCGCCGGCAGGTTGTTGATCAGGTTGCTGGCCACGCCAATCACTACGCCACCCAGCCAGCCGGCCTGGGTGGGTGACTGTGCGGCCAGCGCTGCCAATTCCCGCGCCAGCCAGGTGGTGAGCCCGGTTTGGGTCAGCCCGGCCACCAGCACGAACAGCCCGGCCACCAGCGGCAACACCCCCCACGCCACATGGCGCAGCACCGGCAGCGGGCTGGCGCGTTCCAGCAGGTGCACGCCCAGCACGGTGGCCAGGCCGGCGCAGAACGTTGGCAGCCCCAGTTGCCAGTCCAGTGCCGAGGCCAGCAATAACACTGCCGCCGTCAGGCCGATGCCCCAGGCCGTCAGCCGCGCGCTGGTGGTCAGCGGCTGCGTGGTGAACTCGGTAGCCAGCGGCGCGCGCAGCGCATGGCGCTGGGTGAAGCGCAGCACCGCGTAGGTCAGCACGATGGCGGCCAGCGACGGCAGGCCGAAGTGTGCCAGCCAGGTCAGCAGCGGCGGCATGTGGCTGCCGAACACCACCAGGTTGGCGGGGTTGGAAATCGGCAGCACGAAGCTGGCAGCGTTGGCGATGAAGGCACAGACGAACAGGTACGGCAGCGGCTCGGCGCGAGCCGCGCGGGCGGCTGCGTACACCGCCGGGGTCAGCACCACGGCGGTGGCGTCGTTGGACAGCAGTACGGTCACCAGGGTGCCGACCAGAAACACCAGGTCGAACAGCCGCGTTGCCGAGCCCCTGGCGTGGCCGGCGGCGACCATGGCCAGCCAGTCGAACAGGCCTTTCTGCCGGGCCAGTTCCGCCAGCGCCATCATGCCGATGAGGAACAGGTAGACGTCGGTGCCCTTGGCCACTGCCGCCAGCGCGCTGGGCAGCGGGATCAGCCCGGTGACGGTCAACAACAGCGCGGCGCCTGCGGCCCAGGCGTATTCCGGCGAGCGCCAGGGGCGCAGGACAATACCCAGGGTGGCCAGCAGGGCGACGGCCCAGATCAGCAGTTGCGTGGGGGTGAAGGGCATTCAGCGGGCTCGGGCAAGGGTAGGGGAAGTGTCTGTGGCGGGCAGTGTCTCCGGCATTTTCAACCACAGCAACAGCAATGCCGCGCAGGCCACTGCGGCCAGGGTCAGGAAGCCGGCGCTGTAGCCGCCCCATTGCACCACCAGCCCGGCTAGCCCGGCGCTCAGTGCGGCGCCCAGGCCGAAGACGGTGGTCACTGCGCCCAGGGCCACGTTGAAGTGGCCGGTGCCACGGGTCAGGTCCTTGACCATCAGTGGCAACAGCGCGCCGAACAGGCCGGCGCCGATGCCGTCGAGGGTCTGGATGGCCACCAGCCAGACAGCGTCATCGGACAGGGTATACAGCACCCCGCGCAACGGCAGAATCAGGAAGCCGGCCAGCAGCAGCGGCTTGCGCCCCCACTGGTCGGCGCGGGCACCGACCAGCCAGGCCATGGGCACCATCACCAGCTGGGCGGCGATGATACAGGCCGAGGTGAGTGGCGTGGCCAGGGCCAGGTCATGCAACGCCAGCTTCTGGCTGACCAGCGGCAGCATGGCTGCGTTGGCCAGGTGGAACAGCGCGCAGCACAGCGCCAGGGTACGCAGCGGGCGGTTGCCCAGCAGCACGTCGAGGGCCGGGGTGGTGGCGGCTTGCGCGGTGTGCGCAAGGCCGCGGGCCTGTTCATGGTCGATGGCGCTGGCGTCGATGCGCCAGGTGGCGAACACACTGGCCAACGCCATGAACGCCATCAGGTAAAACACTGCCGTGGGCCCCAGCCACAGGGCCAGGGCGCCGGCCAGTAGCGCGGCCACGGCGTTGCCGGCATGGTTGAAGCCTTCGTTGCGCCCGGTGCGGCGGGTGAACGCCTGCGGCCCCACAAGGCCCAGGGACAGGGCAGCGATGGCCGGGGCGAACACCGATGCCGCCACGGCGCTGAGCGACTGGGTGATGGCCACCCAGGTGAACGACGCGGTCCAGGGCAGCACCAGGCAGCTGGCGGTCACCAGCAGGGCGGCGATGATCACCGTGGCGCGCTTGGCGTGGGTGCCGTCGATGAGCGCGCCGGCGGGCGTCTGCGCCACCAGTGCGGCGAGGCCGGCCAGGGTCATCACCGTGCCGATCTGCGCGGCGGTCCAGTGATGTTCGGCCAGCAGGTAAATGGCCAGGTACGGCCCCAGGCCGTCGCGCACATCGGCCAGGAAGAAGTTCAGCGCGTCCAGCGCCACACCGCTCTGGTGGGACGAATTGGTGTTCAAGCGCAAGCCTCGGGGCGGGGCCGCGACCGGTGTGGACGGGCGTCACAATGACTGACCGAAGCGGCGCGCAAGTAGTTTCAGCGGCGCGCAAAAAATGCCTGTGCCAGTTGAAATCCCGGCAGCACCCCGACAGAATCGCCGCCCGATCCGGCCGCCAGGGCTGGACGTTCGCGGTAGCAAGGGGTTTGCAGTTGAACCAACAGACATTGTCCGCGCGCCTTGCGCGCGTGGCCGCGCAGGTGCCGGCCGGGGCGCGCCTAGCCGATATCGGCTCCGACCACGGCTACCTGCCGGTGGCGCTGCTGCGCCGTGGTGCGATTGCCGCGGCGGTGGCCGGCGAGGTGGCGCTGACGCCGTTCCAGGCGGCCCAGCGCACGGTGCGCGACAACGGCCTGGAGGCGCTGGTGACCGTGCGCCTGGCCAATGGCCTGGCGGCCATCGAGGCGGGCGACGGCATTACCGCCATCACCCTGTGCGGCATGGGCGGAGAGACCATCCGCGATATCCTCACGGCTGGCGCCACGCGGCTGAGCGGCCGCGAGCGGCTGATTCTGCAGCCCAATGGTGGCGAGCAGCCGTTGCGGCAGTGGTTGATGGACAACCACTACCGCATCCTCCACGAGGAAGTGCTGCGCGAGAACCGGTTCGACTACGAGATCATCGTTGCCGAACGCAGCGGGCCGGTCAGCTACAGCGACCGCGAGCTGTATTTTGGCCCGTTGCAACTGCAGGCGCGCAGCCCGGCGTTTTTGCTCAAGTGGCAGCATGTGCTGCGCCAGCGGCGTAAAACCCTGGCGCAGTTTGCCCGTGCGCGGCAGCCGGTGCCGGCGGCGAAGCTGGCGGAGGTGAACCAGCAGGTGGGGTGGATCAGCGAGTTGTTTGGCGCGCCCTGACGCCGCCTTCGGGTTCTGTGGGAGCTGGCTTGCCAGCGAGCTTTTGGGGCTTCAACAACTCGCTGGCAAGCCAGCTCCCACAAAAAACCGGTTGCGGTGCTCAACCGGCCTTGCGCAGGGTGAAGTTGATGCGCTGCGGGCCCATCACCGCGTGCGTGCCTTCCTTGAGCGGCAGCACGCCGTGGAAGCGCAGGCGATCCACGCCGCCCCATACCATCACGTCGCCGTGCAGCAGCGGCACCCGCAACGGGCGGTCGCTGCGCGCAAGGCCGCCCATCTGGAACATGGCCGGCAGGCCCAGGGACACCGACACGATGGGGGCGTCGTAGTCGCGCTCGTTTTTGTCCTGGTGCAGGGACATGCGCGCGCCGGGCACGTAGCGGTTGATCAGGCAGGCGTCGGGCACGAAACCTGCGAACCCTGCCTGCGCGGCGGCTTCGCTGGCCAGGCGGCGGAACACCTCGGGCAGGCTTGGCCAGGGCAGGCCGGTGCTTGGGTCGCGCGGGGTGTAGCGGTAGCCGTGGCTGTCGGTGGTCCAGCCCAGGGCGCCGCAGTTGCTCAGCGCCACCGACATGGTCTGGCCGCCGGGGGTGACCATGCGCCGGAACGGCGCGGCCTTGAGCACGCTGCGCAAGGGGGGCAGCAGCTCATCGACGAAAGGCAGGGCGAAGGCGCGCAGCACGAAGGTCTGCGGGCCTATTTGCTCGGCCCGTGGCGGCTGGCGCGTGGCCGCCTCGTCGAACAGTTCCAGGCTCATGGCATGGCAGGCGGGGCAGGGCGCCTACAGCGCCTTGCTGACGCGGATCTCGGTGATGGGCTCGTCGCTGTCACCGTGGATGGCCGCCAGGGCCGCCTGGGCTTCTTCCAGCGAGCCGGTTTCCAGGTGGGCGAAGTCCCAGCGGCGTTCGCCGTTGATTTTGTAATGGATCACGTACTTGGTCACGAGGGTTACCTGCGAAGGGAATCAGCTGAACTTGGAGGCCGAGCGGCGCACGATCTTGATCTTGTGGGTGAACGCCTTGCGGTGCGCGCCCATGGCCAGCTTGGCGCCGGTGGTGTCGATGGTGATGTTCCAGAAACCGGTGCTGGGCGCGGTGATCTTGGCCGGGAAGGTATCGAACTGGCCGCCATGGTAGGTGTGACGCCCGCCGTTCTTGAAGCTGCGGAAGTTGGCGTCGCTCATCAGGCGGATGTTGCAGCGCTGGGAGCACTCGATGACGACCAGGTCATCTTCGTTGAGGTGCTCGCGCTGGTGTACGAATTTCATGTGAATCTCCGGGATGCATCTTTTGGCAAACCAAAACGATACCATGGCAGGCTTCGCGACGCCGCGTTTCATGCAGTGCGCAGGAAAATTTGCGACCAGGTGGAGCAAATGGCCACTTGAGCGGTCACAGAGTCTTTTGCAAGGGAGTTCGTCTATGAAATGGGCGTGGGTGGCAGTGGTGGCTTTGCTGGGCGGTTGCGCCAGTGTCTCGGACATCGAGAAAACGCCCGAGACAATGGGCGTCATTTCCGGGAAATCGCCCCGCGAATACAGTGATTGCGTGGTCAAGCACCTGGCCCAGACCCGCAAGCCGTCGACGGTCGAACCCTGGCGTGAAGGGTACCGGGTGATCGTGCCGCAGAAACTGTCGTCGGACCCGGCGGCGGTTATCGACATCGAGAAGCGCTCCAACGACGGCAGCAGCATTCGGCTGCATGAACGTATCGCCAACGTGCCGATTCGCCCGCATGACGTGCAGCGGGCGGTTACGGCGTGTATCTCTGGCGAGTAGGGCTACGGGTTATTTGCACATGATGGTCAGGGTGCGGCTGGTGTAGTTGCCGAGGTCGGCGCCCAGGGTCTTGTCGCTGTCCTTGGGCCCGGCGCCGCTGGTGCCCACGGTGTCATAGCGGCCACTGGTGCAGGCGTCGGCGGCTTTCTGGTAGCAGGCATCCCAGGACGCGGCGGCGCCCGAGCAGTCGATGCTCACGCCCTGCTTGCCGTTCTTCAGCACCGTGGGGGTAGCGGACGCGCACCCACCCAGGGCCAGGACCGCGAAAAGTACCAGGAATCTGTTCATCGATTGTTTCATCACAGGAAAATGTGGAAGGGCGGCGGCACGAGCGGCGGCCATCCTGCCGGGGCGCAGGCTGCGCCATCGGGGACGCCTGATGCTATACAAGGCGGTGGGCGGCGAATAGCCCTGGCGTGAAATTCTGCCTTGCGCCTGGCGCAATTGCTGCTAAAACCAGTACGGTGGCGTAAATTTGTATCCCGCGCGGAACTATCCGTAACAGGTTTTCTCTATTTCTCCATTGGTTGGCCGGGGGGCGGGGCATTGTAACGTGGCCTCCGCCTGATTAGACTGCGCCGAAACTCGTAAGCACAGCCCTTTGTAAGGACTCATATGATCAAGAAATGCTTGTTCCCAGCAGCCGGTTACGGCACTCGCTTCCTCCCAGCGACCAAAGCCATGCCCAAGGAAATGCTGCCGGTGGTCAACAAGCCACTGATCCAATACGGTGTCGAAGAGGCATTGGAAGCTGGCCTGAACCAGATTTCCATCGTGACCGGCCGCGGCAAGCGCGCCCTGGAAGACCACTTCGACATCAGCTATGAGCTGGAAAACCAGATCAAGGGCACCGACAAGGAAAAATACCTGGTCGGTATTCGCAAGCTGTTGGACGAATGCACCTTCTCGTACACCCGCCAGACCGAAATGAAAGGCCTGGGCCACGCCATCCTCACCGGCCGCCCGCTGATCGGTGACGAACCGTTCGCCGTGGTACTGGCGGACGACCTGTGCGTGAACCTGGAAGGCGACGGCGTGCTGGCCCAGATGGTCAAGCTGTACAACCAGTTCCGTTGCTCGATCGTGGCCATCCAGGAAGTCGACCCGTCGGAAACCAACAAGTACGGCGTCATCGCCGGCGAAATGATTCGCGACGACATCTACCGCGTCAACAGCATGGTCGAGAAGCCAAAGCCTGAAGATGCGCCGTCGAACCTGGCCATCATTGGCCGCTACATCCTGACCCCGGACATCTTCGACCTGATCGAACAGACCGAGCCAGGCAAGGGTGGCGAGATCCAGATCACCGACGCCCTGATGAAACAGGCCCAGGCCGGTTGCGTGCTGGCGTACAAGTTCAAGGGCCAGCGTTTCGACTGCGGCGGCGCCGAAGGCTACATCGACGCCACCAACTTCTGCTTCGAAAACTTCTACAAGACCGGCAAGGCGTTCTGACGCCAGGCGGGTAAGCGCAGTACCTGACGCCGCGGCCCCCAAAGGCCGCGGCGTTTTCGTTTGCGCTTTGCGATATATTGGCCCTCTGCCAAGGAGACTCAAGCAATGGCCCACGATTTTGATCTGTTCGTAATAGGCGCCGGTTCCGGCGGTGTACGCGCGGCGCGCTTTGCCGCCGGTTTTGGCGCCAAGGTGGCCGTGGCGGAAAGCCGCTACCTGGGCGGTACCTGCGTCAACGTTGGCTGCGTGCCGAAAAAACTACTGGTGTACGGCGCCCACTTCGCCGAGGACTTCGAGCAGGCCCAAGGCTTCGGCTGGACCCTGGGCGAAGCCGATTTCAACTGGCAAACCCTGATCGGCAACAAGAACCGCGAGATCCAGCGCCTCAACGGCATCTACCGCAACCTGCTGGTCAACAGCGGCGTGACGCTGCTCGAAGGCCATGCGCGTATCGTCGATGCCCACCACGTGGAAGTCGATGGCCAGCGTTTCAGCACCGAACGCATTCTGATCGCCACCGGTGGCTGGCCGCAGATTCCGGACATTCCGGGCCGCGAGTACGCCATCACCTCCAACGAGGCGTTCTTCCTGCCCCAGTTGCCCAAGCGCGTGCTGGTGGTGGGCGGCGGCTACATCGCCGTGGAGTTCGCCGGGATTTTCCACGGCCTGGGCGCCGATACCACGCTGCTGTACCGCAAGGACCTGTTCCTGCGCGGCTTCGACCGCTCGGTGCGCGAGCACTTGAGCGAAGAACTGACCAAGCGCGGCCTGAACCTGCAGTTCAACAGCGACATCCAGCGCATCGACAAGCAGGCCGACGGCACCCTGGCCGCCACCCTCAAGGATGGCCGCGTGCTGGAGGCGGACTGCATCTTCTACGCCACCGGGCGCCGCCCGATGCTCGACAACCTGGGCCTTGAGAACGTCTCGGTGAAGCTCGACGACAAGGGCTTCATCGCCGTGGACGAGCAGTTCCAGACCAGCGAGCCGTCGATCCTGGCCCTGGGTGACGTGATTGGCCGCGTGCAGCTGACGCCGGTGGCCCTGGCCGAAGGCATGGCCGTGGCCCGCCGCCTGTTCAAGCCCGAGCAGTACCGCCCGGTGGACTATGCCTACATCCCCACTGCCGTATTCAGCCTGCCGAACATTGGCACCGTGGGCCTCACCGAGGAACAGGCGCTGGAGCAAGGCCATGAGGTGAAAATCTTCGAAAGCCGCTTCCGCCCCATGAAGCTGACCCTCACCGAGTGCCAGGAACGCACGCTGATGAAATTGGTGGTGGATGCCAACACCGATCGCGTCCTGGGCGTGCACATGGTCGGCCCGGAGGCCGGCGAAATCATCCAGGGGCTGGCGGTGGCCTTGAAGGCCGGCGCGACCAAGCAGGTGTTCGACGAAACCATCGGCGTGCACCCGACGGCAGCGGAGGAATTCGTGACCATGCGGACTGCTACACGCTGATACGTATCAAAATGTACTGCGTGTAAGGTTCAGGAGGTCTCGGTGGATCCCTTTCAGGGCATCTGCCGGGGCCTTTTTTTTGCCTTTTACGTTTCCAGTTACATCTTTTAAAACCGCGGTTTAGCGCTGCCATGCCGGGGTTGAAAATCCTTTCCGATAATCTCGGCACGTAGTTCCTACACGTTCGGCAGCTTCCTCTGACGTTCCTTTTGAGTAGCCAAATTACATACTGGCTGGGCGCACTACTGCGCTCCGGCAGCGATTGAACGCTGTCGGTCATCTCAATCTGGACGAGGAACACTTCCATGAAAACTCACTATGCTGCGTTGCTGGCTGGCGTTTGTGCCGTGCTGGCCCTGCCGGCTGCCATGGCCGCCGATGGCAAGATCCAATTCAACGGTGAAGTCACCGGCAGTACCTGCGACATCAACGCCGGCCATCCCGATTTAATCGTCACCCTGCCGCCTGTTTCCACTACCGCGCTGAAGGTGGCGGGTGCCGGGGCAGGCACCACTCGTTTCAACCTGGTGTTGAGCAACTGCGACCCCGATACCGGCAAGGTTGCCACCTACTTCGAGGCGGGTCCCACCATCAACCCTGATACCGGCCGGTTGATCAATGGTTTCGGTGTGAACCAGGCGAGCAATGTCGAAGTGGCCCTGCTCAATGACCGCGCCGAGCCGATGTTGCTGAACCGTGCAGCCGGGGCGCAGAACTCCCAGGTGGTGGACATCGCGGGTGGCGGCGCCTCGCTCGATTACTTCGCCCAGTACGTCGCTACTGCAGACAACAGCGTGACCGCTGGCCAGGTCAGTACTCACGTCTTCTACTCCCTCGTGTACCAGTGATAGACCTGCGCCGGCCCGGCTCTGCGCCGGCCGGCGCACCCCGTTGTGTGTGAAGGGAAGCCCTCGATGTTCAAACCTGTTCTTGTGCTGCTCGCCGCCTTGCTGCTGGCAGGGCCTGCCTGCGCCAGCGTGATCATTGGCGCCACGCGTGTGATCTACCCGGCTCATTCAGCCGAAG
This sequence comes from Pseudomonas sp. JC1203, assembly GCF_056175065.1. Taxonomy (NCBI): domain Bacteria; kingdom Pseudomonadati; phylum Pseudomonadota; class Gammaproteobacteria; order Pseudomonadales; family Pseudomonadaceae; genus Pseudomonas; species Pseudomonas sp. JC1203. Next base: position 214,034 of record NZ_JBWCAM010000003.1, on the reverse strand, counting down.
TGACGGTGCAATTGCTCAACCGCGACCCTACGCCTGCGTTGCTGCAGGTATGGGTGGACGAGGGGGATGCGAATGCCGATCCCCAGACCCTCAAGGTGCCGTTTCTGGTCACCCCGGCCATGTTTCGCATGGAGGCCGGCAACGGCCAGGCCTTGCGGCTGATGCACACCGGCGAGCCCCAGGCGGCCGACCGGGAAACCTTGTACTGGCTGAACGTGCTACAGATTCCGCCGCGCGGTGAGGAGGCCGGAAACTCGTTGCAGATGGCCATCCGTACCCGCATCAAACTGATATTCCGCCCTGATGGGCTCGCCGGCCAGGCCGCCCTGGCGCCTGCAGGCGTTGGCTGGACGGTGGTGCGCGACGGTGCGCAATGGTTCGTCGAGGCAAGCAACCCAAGCCCGTTCTTCGTCAACCTGGGCGCGGTCAGCCTGGAGGTCGCAGGCGGTATTCTGGACGCCGGTGCAGGCTACGTGCCGCCGCTGGGGCACATGCGCTTTGCGCTGCAGGGTAATCCTGGACGAGGCGGTACCGCCCAGGTGAGCTACATCGCCCTGGATGATTATGGTGCGGGTCGGCCCGGCAAGGTTGCGGTCGGGGTGCCATGAACTGCCTGTGCAAGCGCCTGCTGGCTGCGCTGGCGGGCGGTTATCTGCACATGGCCTGGGCCACCGAAGCCACCCATTTCGAGCAGCGTTTCCTGCGCCCCGGGGTTGCCGGCGATGTCGACCTGAGCGCTTTCGCCCAGCCGGCGCGGGTACTGCCTGGCGAATACTGGCTGCAGGTGGCGGTGAACCAGCAGCCGGTAGGGCGGCTGCTGGTTCCCTACCGGCTCGCCCCAGGCGAAGACAGCGCACAGGCCTGCCTCGATGTGCCGTTGCTGCGGCGCCTGGGCGTGGCGGTGGAGGCGTTGCCAGACGATGCCGCGCAGTGCCGCGCGCTGCATCAATGGATCGCCGAGGCCGCCGAGCACCTGGATTTTTCCGAGCAACGCCTGGCGCTCGACATTCCCCAGGCCTGGCTGGTGCGCCAGCCCAGTGGCTACGTGCCCGCCGACCTCTGGGACTGGGGCGTGAGCACCGCCTTCAGCAGCTACGACCTGAGCCTGTACGACGTGAACGGTGATCAGGGGGGCACCACCCAGGGGTATGCCGGGTTTTCCAGTGGGGTCAACCTGGGCACTTGGCAATGGCGCCACCAGGGTAATGTGTCGAGTAGCGGCGGCTATCAACCCCTGAGCCATTACCTGCAGCGCGAGCTGGCGCCTTGGGGCGCGCAGTTGCGCGTGGGCCAGGTTCGCACTCAGGGTGACCTGTTGGACGCCCAGCCCCTGCTGGGGCTGCACTTGTTCAGCGACGAGCGCATGCTGCCGGCCTCGCGCCGCGGCTTTGCACCGGTGGTACGTGGTGTGGCACGGGGCAGCGCCAGGGTGGCGATCCGTCAGGGTGACCGGCTATTGCGCGAGGTGCTGGTGCCCCCGGGCCCCTATGTGATCGACGACCTGTACAGCGCCAGCCAGGGGGCCGACCTGGCGGTCACCGTTACCGAAGCCGATGGCAGCAATCAGCATTTTACCGTGACCAACGCCGCCGCGCCGCTGGCTTTGCGCGCAGGGCAGTCGCGCTTTGGCCTGAGCGTGGGCCAGTTGGATGATCGTACGCTGGGCACCTCGCCGTGGTTTGGCCAAGGTACCTGGCAACGGGGTTTGAACGACCAGGTGACTGCTTACACCGGTGTGACCATGGCCGTTGAATACCGCCAGCTGCTGTTGGGCGCTGCGTTGAATACCACGGCGGGTGCCGTGGGCCTGGACGTGGCGCGCGCCCAGGCACAGTCGGCGCAGGGCGAGCGCCTGCGCCTGTCATACGCAACCGTGCTGACGGCCAGCGACACGCGCCTGGGGTTGGCCTATCAGCAGGCCACCAACCCTGGCTACCAGCCGATGGCTGAGGCCTACCGCCGGCAAACCGGGGCCTGGCACGAGCGTGCGCGTGCCTCGGCGTCGCTAAACCAGCCCTTGGGCAGCCGCTGGGGGCAGCTCAATGCCAGTGCCTGGCAGTCCAGCGCCTGGCAAGGCGCGGTTCGCCAAGGGTATTCGCTGGGGTATGCCCACCGCTTTGGTGTGCTCAGCTACAGCCTTGGCGCCAGTCGTGAGCATGACCGCCTTGGCGTGCAGGACACTGTGTGGCAGCTGAGCCTGAGCCTGCCTTTGGCCGAGCGCCAGGGCAGCCTCTCGGCCGGCGTCAACCACGGGGCGCTGGGTAGCCAGGCGCAGTTGGGCTTGCGCACCGGCAGCGAGCGCTTCAACTACGGCGCGACGGCCAGCGCCAGCGACCGCCCGGGCGCCGGCAGCGTAGCCGCTCATGGTGGTTGGCGCGAACCCTTTGGCGAGTTCAGTGCCTCGCTGGGGCAAGGCCAGCACAGCCGGCAGCTGTCGCTGGGCGCGCGCGGCGGCGTGGTCGCGCACCCGGGCGGTTTCACCTTGTCCCAGCCGTTGGCGGAAACATTCGCCGTGGTCCAGGTGCCCGATGCCAAGGGCGCACGGGTGGTCAACGGTAGCCAGCTGCGGGTCGACCGCAACGGTCATGCCGTGGTGCCGCACCTGGCGCCCTACCAGCTCAACCGCATCGACATAGACCCCAAGGGCTTGCCGCTGGAAGTGGAACTGAGCACCAACAGCCAGGAAGTGGCCCCCCGCGCCGGCGCGGTGGCGTTCGTGCGCTACCCGACCCGCTCGGGGCGCACGGCGGTGATCGAGCTGAGCCTGGCTGATGGCGGCACGTTGCCGTTTGGTGCCCAGGTCACCGATGCCAGTGGCGAGGTGCTGGGCAGGGTGGGGCAGGCCAGTCGCGTACTGGCCCGGGGCGTGCAGCGCCAAGGCCGACTGCACGCCCGTTGGGGCGAGCAGGGCAGCCAGGGCTGCGTCGCCGACTACGAAATCAAGGAGGAGGGCGCAGCGTGGCAGATGATCAGCGCGCTGTGCCTGCCAGAGCAAGGAGAGCGGTCATGAAAGCATTGATGAAACATGTTCTGGCCAGCCTGGTGGTCGTCGCCGGCGTGGCCCGGGCCGAGTGCGAATTCTACCCGGGCAGTGGCACGGCGGTGACCCAGGCGGTGCTGGCGGAACGCATCGTGGTGTCGGCGCAGATCAGTGATGGTGGGGTGCTGTTCAGCCAGAGTTTTTCCGGTGCTGGTGCCGGATTGCAGTGCAGCCAGGCCGATACCCTGGATGTCGGCTGGACCGTTGAACCCGGTCCCCAGCAGGGCGGTGATGGGGTTTATGCCACCAGCGTGCCAGGGGTGGGGTTGCGCATCAGGGAACTGGCCGAGCAGCAGACGCAGTACTGGCCACGGCGCGTCAGCCCGGTGAATGCCGGCCATTACACACCGTTTGCATCCTATATCGTTGAATTGATCAAGACCGGGCCTTTGCAGGAGGGGCGCCTGCAGCTGGCGAACCTGGCCGCTTCGCGACGTTATGGCACGCTCCAGGCTACTCGCCTGGAGCTTTCGGGCGCCCCGTTGGTGGTGCTCGATAAACCCACCTGCAGCGTGGCGCCCGCCAGCACCGAGCTCAGGGTCAACCTGGGCGAGCACCGCGCGCAGGATTTCAACGGGCCGGGCAGCGGCTCGCCACTGGTGCCATTCAGCGTGCGCATGAACTGCGAAGGCGGCGGTGGTGGCGGCAGGTTGTTCGTGTGGATGACCCTCACTGACGCCACCGACCCGGGCAACCGCAGTACCGTGCTCAACTTGAGCAACGATGCCACTGCCCGCGGCATCGGCGTGCAGGTACTGCGCGCCGATGGCCAGGTCGTCAGCCTGGGCGCCGATTCCAGCCAGCTCGGCAACCCTGGGCAATGGCACGCAGGCTCCGTGGCCCATGGCCAGGCAGTGTTCGAAGTGCCGCTGCGGGCGCGCTACATCCAGACAGCGCCGGCGGTTTCCGCCGGCAGCGCCGGGGCCCTGGCGACATTCACCTTCGCCTACAACTGATCTTCATGCAATTCTTCTATATATTAGGTTCCGTGATAGGGAAAACCAATCACGCACATCAGCTTTGCCAATGAGCGCTCGGGTGCTCACTTGGCTAGGATGAGCCCTACAAAGTTTTCACCCCCTTCGACAACCCATGGAGATTTACTGATGCCGATCATCAACAGCCAAGTCAAACCTTTCAAAGCCCAGGCTTACCACGGCGGCAAGTTCGTAGAAGTCACCGAAGCCGATCTGAAAGGCAAATGGTCTGTCGTGTTCTTCTACCCAGCCGACTTCACCTTCGTCTGCCCAACCGAACTGGGCGACCTGGCTGACAACTACGCTCAATTCAAAGACCTGGGCGTAGAGATCTACGGCGTGTCCACCGACACCCACTTCACCCACAAAGCCTGGCACGACACCTCGGAAACCATCGCCAAGATCCAGTACCCACTGATCGGCGACCCGACCCACGTCATCTCGCGCAACTTCGACGTGCTGATCGAAGAAGCCGGTATCGCTGACCGTGGCACCTTCGTGATCAACCCTGAAGGCCAGATCAAAATCGTTGAACTGAACGACGGCGGCGTTGGCCGTGATGCTTCCGAGCTGCTGCGCAAGGTCAAGGCTGCCCAGTACGTCGCTGCCCACCCAGGCGAAGTCTGCCCAGCCAAGTGGAAAGAAGGCGAAGCCACCCTGGCTCCATCGCTGGACCTGGTCGGCAAGATCTAAGACCTCATGACGATGATGAGTCGCGTCATCCCGTAACACCATCATCGCCCTGAAAGCGCCCGGGCGAATTCGCCCGGGCGTTGTTTTTTATACTGTATTGAAAAGGAATCGCCCGCATGTTGGACGCCAATCTTAAAGCCCAGTTGAAGTCGTACCTGGAACGGGTCACCCAACCGATCGAGATCGTCGCGTCCCTTGATGACGGCGCGAAATCCCAGGAATTGCTCGCCCTGCTGCGTGACATTCAGTCCGCTTCGGACAAGATCACGCTGCTGGACAATGGGAATGATGCGCGCAAGCCGTCGTTCTCCATCAACCGCCCTGGCGCGGATATCAGCCTGCGTTTTGCCGGTATCCCCATGGGCCACGAGTTCACCTCGCTGGTGCTGGCCCTGCTGCAGGTGGGCGGCCACCCTTCGAAAGCGAGCGCCGATGTGATCGAACAGATCGCCGGGCTCAAGGGTGAATTCAACTTTGAAACCTACTTCTCGCTGTCGTGCCAGAACTGCCCGGACGTGGTCCAGGCCCTGAACCTGATGGCTGTGCTCAACCCCAACGTGCGCCACGTGGCTATCGACGGCGCGCTGTTCCAGGCCGAAGTCGACGCCCGCCAGGTGATGGCGGTGCCCAGCCTGTACCTCAACGGTGAGGTGTTCGGCCAGGGCCGCATGGGCCTGGAAGAAATCCTCGCGAAGATCGACACCAGCGCCGGCGACAAGGCCGCCGAGAAACTCAACGCCAAAGAGGCGTTCGACGTACTGGTAGTGGGCGGTGGCCCGGCCGGTTCCGCAGCGGCCATCTACGCCGCGCGCAAAGGTATCCGCACCGGCGTTGCTGCCGAGCGCTTTGGCGGCCAGGTGCTGGACACCATGGCCATCGAAAACTTCATCTCGGTACAGCACACCGAAGGCCCGAAACTGGCCGTGGCGCTGGAAGAACACGTCAAGCAGTACGACGTCGACATCATGAACCTGCAGCGCGCCGAGGCGCTGATTCCGGGCAAGGACGGCCAGCTGCATGAAGTGCGCTTCGCCAGCGGCGCGAGCCTGAAGGCCAAGACCGTGATCCTGGCCACCGGCGCGCGCTGGCGCGAAATGAACGTGCCAGGCGAGAAAGAGTACCGCAACCGCGGCGTGGCCTACTGCCCGCACTGCGACGGCCCGCTGTTCAAGGGCAAGCGCGTGGCGGTGATCGGCGGCGGCAACTCGGGTGTCGAGGCGGCCATCGACCTGGCCGGTATCGTTGCCCACGTGACCTTGCTCGAATACGACAGCCAATTGCGTGCCGACGCGGTGCTGCAGCGCAAGCTGCACAGCCTGCCCAACGTCACCGTGATCACCAGCGCCTTGACCACCGAAGTGACTGGCGATGGCCAGAAGGTCAACGGCCTGCGCTACAAGGACCGTCAGGGCGGTGAAACCCACACCGTGGAGCTGGAAGGTATCTTCGTGCAGATTGGCCTGTTGCCAAACACCGATTGGCTCAAGGGCACCATCGAGTTGTCGCCGCGTGGCGAGATCATGGTGGATGCGCGGGGTGAGACGGACTTGCCGGGTATTTTTGCGGCGGGGGATGTGACCACGGTGCCGTTCAAGCAGATCGTGATTGCGTTGGGGGAGGGGGCCAAGGCTTCGTTGGCGGCGTTTGATCACTTGATTCGGACTTCTGCGCCGGCCTGATTGCATCTGGCCATAAAAAAGCCCGCTGACCGTGAGGTCTGCGGGCTTTTTTAATCCCCGCAGAACGCGAAAACGCCGCGGACTGCGTTTGATCTTGATCCCGTGCGGCCGTTGATCTTGATGGTGTTCCCCATAAAGCGTCAGGGCCGACTGGAGTAATGGATATGTTCGCGGATTCTGTATCCCGCTTCGGCGATGTCGAATATATCCATTTTCGCGGTGCGACCACCGACCGTTTCGGCCTTACGCCGACTCACTTTTTTTCAGACGCCAAAAAAAGTAAGCAAAAAACGCTTGCCCCTGCTTGGGCCCTACGCTGCGCTACGGGTCCCCTCCTTCCGGCGCCGCTCAACGGGCAGACGGTACCCGCTATAGAAGCCTGCGGGTTACCGTCTCTTCGGCCTGCGGCCTCGGCCCTTCGGGCAGCCCGTTGATCGACGCCTCCAATCGGCCCGGGCGCTTTACGGGGCATACAATCAAGATCAGAAGCCAGATCAAGATCACAAGCAGATCACAAGCAGATCACAAGCAGATCACAAGCAGATCACAAGCAGATCACAAGCAGATCACAAGCAGATCAAACGCGGTTGCGCGGCGCTTGGCTGGGTTTAGAAGTTCGGCTGGATAATCTCTACCCAGTAAGCATCCGGGTCCTTGATAAACGCAATATTCTTCATGCGCCCATCAGTCAAACGCTTCTGGAAGTCCACGCCCAGCGCTTCAAAGCGCTCACACGCCGCCTGAATGTCAGGCACCGACACGCAGATGTGACCAAACCCACGCGGGTCGGTGTTGCCGTTGTGGTAAGCGAAGTCGGCGTCGTTTTCGGTGCCGTGGTTGTGGGTCAGTTCCAGGATGCCTGGCATCGACTTCATCCAGGTGTGGCGCTGGGCGTCGTCGGTCGGGATCTGGGCCTTGTCCACCAGGGCCAGGAAGTACAGGCTGAACTCGGCTTCAGGGAAGTCGCGTTTTTCAACCAGGCTGAAACCCAGCACGCGGGTATAGAAGTCCAGCGACTTCTCGATGTTCTTCACGCGCAGCATGGTGTGGTTGAAGACGAAGTTGCGGGTGGCGGCATCAGGTTCGGCGGTGACGCCAGGGAAGGTGTTCAAATCGTGCAGGCTCATGGGAACTCCAGAACAGGAAAAAAGAATATCGACGCAACGACCGGGCATGGCGCCGTGGCGGGATAAGAGTTCTTGTAAGGGCTGCCATGATACGCAACTGTAGCGCCCAGGCCAAATGCCAAGTGGGGAAATAGCAAATCGCAGGCAATAAGAAGCCCGCCGAAGCGGGCATTGGGGCGCTATTCCATTAGCAGATTCCATCCTGGAAGATCCGGTGTGAAAATCCTGTGAAAAAAAATTGTCCGCCCCACCTTTCGTCAGCCGCGTAGCCAGCTTTCAACCGTGTCGCGCCCGTACTGCAGCTTCCACGCCTTGAGGCCGCGGTGGTTGCCGCCCTTGGTCTCGATCAGCTCGCCGGTGTGGGGGTTCTCGTAGACCTTCACCACGCGTGGCCGGCGGTGTGCGCGCACGTGCTGGAAGGGCTGGCGCGGCAGGTCGCGGTTGGGGTCGAGGATGGCGACCACGTCGCGCAGCCCCTTGTCGTACTCCTTCATCAGTGCCTGCAGCTTGTGCTCGAACTCGATTTCCCTTTTCAAACCGGCGTCATTCTTCAGGGATTCCAGCTGGGCAAGCTGGGCCTGTAGGGCTCTTTCTGCGGCGCGGAACTCGGCGAGTCTGGACACTTTTATTCTCCAATCATCTATTAAGGCCTGGCGGGCTGTGGTGGGGCGACAGTGGCCTTGCGACGGCGCCTGGGGCCAACTTGCAATGTCACGGAATTGATAATTCGATGGTCCTGCGGCAACAGAGAATAGTGGCAGCCAGTGCCTCTGTAAATGGCGTATTTAAATGTTTTGTGCGAACAGCGAATTGTTTTATCCATGAAGCGGCGGGGGTGTTGGTCAATTCGCGGTGCAGATGTAGGACGTCAAGTTTTGAAGTTTCCGATAATGCTGTAAGAACTTTCTGAGCGTGACTGATAAGTTTCCGATTAGGTATTAATCAATTAGTGCAAGTTCGTTATTGGGCGATTGGCTGCAAGCCTTGAAACACGGGGTTTTGCCATGGCCGGATGGCCGGCCGGGGTACGGGCGTACCCCGGGCGGAAGGGAAAGTCAGCTCAGCTGGTGGCGGTAGGGCAGGTCAGGGCCGACCTTCGCACAGGTGAGCGCCGCCGCCTGCACCGCGAAGTGCAGAATTTCCTGAAGTTGCTCCCGTTGCAGCGTCGCCAGGCCACGTGGCGAGTCCAGTTGGTGCTCGGCCAGCCACGTCAGCAGGGCCGCCTGGAAGGTGTCGCCGGCGCCCACGGTGTCGGCCATCGCCACCGCTTGCGCGGGTGCGCTCAGGTGGCCGTGCTGGCGGCTGTACACGCTGGCGCCGTCAGCGCCTTGGGTGACGAATACCAGCTGGCAGTGCTCGTTGAGCCATTGGCCGGCGATGTCGTCGGGGGTGCGGTCGGGGTACAGCAAGGCCAAGTCCTCGGCGCTGACCTTGATCAGGTGCGCAAGGCCCGCGAATTCGCCGATGCGCCGCCGCCACAGGCCGATGTCCGGGGCTGGATTGAGGCGCACGTTGGGGTCCAGGCTGATCAGGCGCTGGTCGTGTTCGCGCCGCGCCAAGGCCAGCAGCGTGCTGCCCACCGGTTCCACCACCAGCGAGAACGAGCCGAAGTGCAGGCCGTGCACGCTGTCGTCCAGCACGGGCAGGTGGGCCAGGGTCAGCAGCCGGTCGGCGCAGCCCTGGCCGCGGAAGCTGTACTGCGGGCTGCCGTCGGCGCCCACGGCGACCATGGCCAGGGTAGTGGGCGCATCGAAGCCGTGCAGGTAGTGGTCGGCCACCCCTTCGCCGGCCAGCACCGTACGCAACCGTTGCCCCAGAAAGTCGTCGGACACCCCGGCGAACAGCGCCGAGCCCACCCCCAGGCGCGCCAGGCCCACTGCCACGTTGAAGGGCGAGCCGCCGGCCACCGCCTCATAACCCAGGCGCGCGGCCTGGCCATAGCGCTCGGGCTCGCAGAAAAAATCGAACAGTGCTTCGCCACACACCAGATACATAATGACTCCCTATGAATTCACAGCGCCTCAAGGCGCTGACGATAGTGCCGGTACGCCTGTTCGTAGGCCTGCACGTTGGCGGCAATCGGCTGCGCGCCGTGGGCAGGGTCCAGCTGCACGCAGCGCTGGCACAGGCTGGCCAGCTCGCCTGCGCCGTCGCACCAGGCGGCCTGGATGGCCGCGCCCAGGGCGGCGGCCTCGGTGTGCCGGGGGCAGGTGACTTCGGTGTTCATGATGTCGGCCACCATCTGCCGCCAGACCGCGCTGCGTGCACCGCCGCCGATCAGGCGGATACTGTGGCTGGCCAGGCCCCCTGCGCGCAACAGGTCCAACCCGTAGCGCAGGCCGAAGGTAGTACCTTCCACCGCGGCGCGGCACAGGTTGGCGGCGTTCAGGTTGGCGGCGGTCAGGCCCTGCAGGCTGCCGGTGGCCAGGGGCAGGGCGGGCACGCGCTCGCCGTTGAGGAACGGCAGCATCAGCACGCCGTCGGCGCCGATGGGGGCCGTTTCCACCTGGCGGTTGAAGGCCTCGATGCTCAGGGCGAACAGCTCGCGCACGGCGCTGGTGACGTTGGTCAGGTTCATGGTGCAGATCAGCGGCAACCAGCCACCGCTGGAGGAACAGAAGGTCGCCACCTCGGGCTCGGGGCTCACCGTGGGCTCGGCGCTGTAGGCGTACACGGTGCCCGATGAGCCCAGGCTCATGGTCACCACGCCCGGCTGAATGTTGCCGGTGCCGATAGCGCCCATCATGTTGTCGCCGCCACCACTGGCCACACGCACCTGCGGGCTCAGGCCCAGGCGCCGCGCCACGTCGGGCAGCAGCGTGCCGACGCTGTCGCGCGGGCCAATCAACTCCGGCAGCGCCTGCTGCAGGCGGCCGTCGGGGTCGATGTCGCGCAGCAGTTGCACATCCCACTGGCGGTTGCGCACGTCGAAGTAGCCGGTGCCGGAGGCGTCGCCATACTCGGCGCAGGCGCGTCCCGTCAGCCAGAAGTTCAGGTAGTCGTGGGGCAACAGGATGCGCGCAATGCGGCGGAACACGTCGGGGTGTTCTTCCTGGGTCCATAGCAATTTGGACACGGTGTAGCCGGGGGCGATGGCCACGCCCAGGCGCTCCAGCGACCCCTCGGTGCCACCCAGTTGTTCGAGCAGGCGCTGGTTCTGCACGGTGGACTCGGTGTCGCACCACAACTTGGCGGGGCGCAGCACCTGGCCGCTGGCGTCCAGCAGCACCAGGCCGTGCTGTTGCCCCGATACGCCCAGGCCGCGCACCTGCTTGCCGTCGACGCCAGCCTCGGCCAGCGCCTGGGCCACCGCCGTGCACAGCGCCTCCACCCACTGCGCCGGGTCCTGTTCGCGGCGGCCATTGGCGGCGCTGATCATGTCATGGTGTGCGCTGCCCTGGCCCAGTACCTGGCCGCTGGCCGGGTCCAGCAACAGCGCCTTGGTGCCTTGGGTGCCGCAGTCGATGCCCAGGTACATAGGCTTATTCCTCGTAGCTGAGCAGGCGTTCCAGGGTCTTGTCGACCCCCAGTTGGCGCAGGTGCTTGAGCTGGTTTTCGAAGGCAGCGACAAAGGCCGCCGACTGCGGAATGGCCTTGCCGAAAATCTCTTCCACGCCCAGCAGGCGCTGGGTCAGCATTACATCATCGGCTACCAGCGCCTGGCAGAACTCCGCGCGCGGGTCGGGAATCTTGTAGTGGGTGCCGTTTTCATCCACGCCCTTGAGGTACAGGGCCCAGGCAGCCACCACCAGGGCGGCGCGGTCCAGCGAGGCGCCGGCTTCGATGAGCTTGTTGAGGGTGGGCACGGTGAACTTGGGGAATTTCGACGAGCCGTCCGAGCACACCCGCTCCAACTGGTCGGCGATGGCCTGGTTGCTGAAGCGCTCGATCAGGGTGTCCTTGTAGCCTTCAAGGTCGATACCCGGCACCGAGGCCAGCTGCGGGGTCACGTCGCGGTCCATGTAGGCGCGGATGTAGCGCACGAACAGCGGGTCGTTCATGGTCTCGTGGACGAAACGGTAGCCTTTCAGGAAGCCCAGGTAGGTGAGCGCCAGGTGGCTGCCGTTGAGCAGCTTGATCTTCATTTCCTCGTAGGGGGTGACGTCGTCGGTGAACTGTACGCCGACCTTCTCCCACGCCGGCCGGCCGTTGCCGAACTTGTCTTCCAGCACCCACTGCACGAAGGGTTCGCACACCACCGGCCAGGCGTCGTCGACACCGTGCTGCTCAAGCAATTGGCGTTTGTGCGCGGCGCTGGTCATGGGCGTGATGCGGTCGACCATGGCGTTGGGGAAGCTTACGTGGCGGGCGATCCAGTCGCGCAGGGCCGGGTCGCGCAGGTCGGCGAACGCCAGCAGTGTTTTGCGCGCCACGGCGCCGTTGTGCGGCAGGTTATCGCAGGACATCACCGTGAACGCCGGAGTGCCGGCGTCACGCCGTTTGGCCAGGGCCGCGCAGAGGAAGCCGAACACCGTGCGCGGCGCCTCTGGGTGGGCCAGGTCGTGCTGGATGGCCGGCAGGTGCGCCATGAACTCGCCGGTGCTGTCGTCGATGCAGTAGCCGCCTTCGGTGATGGTCAGCGAGACAATGCGAATGGCCGGGTCGGCCAGCTTGTCGATCAGCGCCTGGGGGCTGTCCTCGCCCAGCAGCATGCCGCTGATGGCAGCGATTACCCGCACTTCGTGGCCGGTGCCGTCGCCCAGTTCCACCAGGGTGTAGAGCGAATCCTGGGCCTTGAGTGCGTCGTGCATGGCGCGGTCGTCGCTGCGCAGCCCGGCGCCGCAAATGGCCCAGTCCAGGCCCTCGCCGGTGTTCATCAAGGCGTCGGTGTAAAACGCCTGGTGGGCGCGGTGGAAGCCGCCCACGCCAATGTGCACGATGCCTTGGCGGGTGTCGGCGGTGGCATAGCCGGGGCGCTTGATGTGCGCCGCCAGTTTATTCAGGTTGTCGCGGGTCAGTTTCATCGCTAGGGGTCCTCGTCAGGCCGCGGCCAGCAGCGGCTTGGCCACGGCGATGCCTTGGGCATCGAACAGGTGGCAGTGGGTGGGGTCCAGGTGCAGGTTCAGGCGCTCGCCATACTGGCTGGCCAGGTCACCGCGAATACGCAAGGTCAGCGGCTCGCCGGAGTCGGTGACCACGTGGCAGAAGGTGTCGCTGCCCAGCCGCTCGCCGACATCGGCGGTCACCGCCAGGCCGGGCTGCCCCGGTTGCGCCAGCTCCAGGTGCTCGGGGCGAATGCCCAGGGTTACCTCGCTGCCCACGCTGAGGCTGGCGCTGCTGCGCGGCAGGCTGATGCGCGTGCCGGCAGCCAACTCCACTTCGCAGCCGTGGCTGTCGACGCGGCTGACGCGGCCCTTGAGGAAGCCCATTTTCGGCGTGCCGAGGAAGCCGGCGACGAACAGGTTGGCCGGGTGGTGGTACAGCTCCAGCGGCGACCCCACCTGTTCGATGCGCCCGGCGCTGAGCACCACCACCTTGTCGGCCAGGGTCATGGCTTCCACCTGGTCGTGGGTGACGTAGATCATGGTGGCCTGCAGTTCCTTGTGCAGCCGCGCCAGTTCCAGGCGCATCTGCACGCGCAGGGCGGCGTCGAGGTTGGACAGCGGCTCGTCGAACAGGAAGATGCGCGGGTTGCGCACGATGGCGCGGCCGATGGCCACGCGCTGGCGCTGGCCGCCCGACAGCTGCTTGGGCTTGCGCTCCAGCAGCGGCGCCAGTTCCAGGATGCGCGCGGCTTCGTCGACCTTGCGCTGCACTTCGGCCTTGTCGGCGCCGGCCAGGTCCAGGGCGAACGACATGTTCTTGCGCACGCTCATGTGCGGGTACAGGGCGTAGGTCTGGAACACCATGGCCAGGTCGCGCTTGGCCGGGCTTACCTGGGTGATGTCGCGGCCGTCCAGCTCGATGGTGCCGCCGGTGACCTCTTCAAGGCCGGCGATCAGGCGCAGCAGCGTGGACTTGCCGCAGCCCGAGGGGCCGACGAACACCACGAATTCCTTGTCGTTCACCTGCAGGTCGATGCCCTTGATGATGGACAGGCCCTCGAAGCCCTTTTGCAGGTTTTTTATTTTCAATGTGGCCATGGGATCACTCCTGCCAGTCTGAATGTGTGGGAGCTGGCTTGCCAGCGAGCTGTTGGGGGCCTGAAAGGCTCGCTGGCAAGCCAGCTCCCACAGAGAATTCCCGAAACAGTGGAAACATCATTTGACGGCACCGAAGGAAAGGCCGCGCACCAGCTGCTTCTGGCTGATCCAGCCAAATATCAGGATCGGCGCACACGCAAGCGTCGACACCGCCGACAGCTTGGCCCAGAACAAGCCTTCGGGGCTTGAGTACGAGGCAATCAGCGCAGTCAGGGGCGCGGCGTTCGAGCTGGTCAGGTTCAACGACCAGAACGCCTCGTTCCAGCACAGAATCAATGACAGCAGCAGTGTCGAGGCCAGCCCGCCCTTACTGATCGGCAGCAGCACCCGTACCATCTCCTGCAGCAATGTGGCACCGTCCAACCGCGCCGCTTCGAGGATGTCGCGCGGGATGTCCTTGAAGTAGGTGTACACCATCCACACCACGATCGGCAGGTTGATCAGGGTGTAGATCACGATCAGCACCAGCTTGCTGTCCAGCAGGCCGAAACCCTTGGCCAGCAGGTAGATGGGCATCAGCACGCCCACCGGCGGCAGCATCTTGGTGGACAGCATCCACAGCAGCGTCTGCTTGGTACGCTTGGTCTCGTAGAAGGCCATGGAGTAGGCGGCTGGTACCGCGATCAACATGCACAACAGCGTGGCGCTGAAGGAGATAAGCACCGAGTTCCAGGCGAAGTGGAAGTAGTCGCTGCGCTCCTGGATGTGGATGTAGTTCTCCAGCGTCGGGGTGAAGATGAACTGCGGCGGCGTGGCGAAGGCATCGATCTCGGTCTTGAAGCTGGTCAGCACCATCCAGAAGATGGGGAAGAACAGCAACAGCGCGATGGCCCAGGCCAGCAGGCCCAGCAGTACGCTTTGCAGGCGCCGGTGTTGCTTGAGTGTCAGGGTCATGGCGCGGGCCTCAAGGCTGGTCGGTGAGGTTTTTGCCGATCATCCGCACCAGGATGATGGCGGCGATGTTGGCGATCACCACGGCGATCAGGCCACCGGCCGACGCCATGCCGACGTCGAACTGCACCAGCGCCTGGTTGTAGATCAGGTAGGCGAGGTTGGTGGATGCAAAGCCCGGCCCGCCGTTGGTGGTGGTGAAAATCTCGGCGAACACCGACAGCAGGAAGATGGTCTCGATCATCACCACCACGGCAATCGGCCGGGCCAGGTGCGGCAGGGTCAGGTGCCAGAAAATCGCGATCGGCCCGGCACCGTCCAGGCGCGCGGCTTCCTTCTGCTCCTGGTCCAGGGACTGCATGGCGGTCATCAGCAGCAGGATGGCGAACGGCAGCCACTGCCAGCTGACAATGATGATGATCGACAGCAGCGGGTAGTTGGCCAGCCAGTCTATTGGCTGCGCGCCGAAGAACCGCCACAGGTCGGCGAGAATGCCCGACACCGGGTGGAAGATCAGGTTCTTGAACACCAGCGCGCCCACCGTGGGCATGATGAAGAACGGCGATATCAGCAGCACCCGCACGATGCCGCGGCCGAAGAATTCGCTGGCCTCCAGCAGCGCGGCTATCAGCACGCCCAGCACCACGCTGATCAGCAGCACGCTGCCCACCAGCAGCAAGGTGTTGGTCATGCCCGGGATAAACCCGTCGTCAGTGAAGAAGAACTGGAAATTGCCCAGCCCGGTGAAGGTTTTCTCGCCGCCGTCCAGCAGGTTGTAGCGCATCAGCGAGAAATAGACGGTCATGCCCAGCGGCACGATCATCCACAACAGCAGCAGCGCTACCGAAGGGGTGACCAGGAACCAGCCGGGGTTGTTCAGGCGGCGCTTGCCCGGGTCGTGGTGGACCTGTGGCTGCGCCTTGGCAGTAGACGTGCTCATGATGGGTACCTTGAAAGGCTGGCCAGCCCCGGGGCGGGCTGGCCATCGCGGGCCAGTGACCTGGGCCGGCTACTTGGGATAGCCGGCGCGTTTCATTTCGCGCTCGGTGGTCGACTGCGCGTCGGCCAAGGCTTTTTCGACCGTGCTGGTGCCCACCAGCGCGCCGGCGAACAGCTTGCCCACCTGGGTGCCGATGCCCTGGAACTCGGGGATGGTGACCAGCTGGATGCCCACGTAGGGCACCGGCTTGGCCGATGGGCTTTTCGGGTCCACGGACTTCAGCGATTCCAGGGTGATTTTCGCGAACGGCGCAGCCTTCATGTAGGCATCGCTGTAGGTAGAGGCGCGGGTGCCTGGCGGCACGTTGCTGATACCGTCCTTGTCGGCCACAAGCTTGGCGTAGGCCTGGGAGGTGGCCCACTGGGTGAAGGTGCTGGCGGCGTCCTTGGCCTTGGAACTGGTAGGGATGGCCAGGGCCCAGGAATACAACCAGGCCGAGCCCTTGTCGGTTTTCTCGTGGGGGGCGTAGGTGAAGCCGACATTATCGGCAACCTTGCTCTGGCTCTTGTCGGTGACGAATGAGCCAGCCACGGTGGCGTCGACCCACATGGCGCACTTGCCGCTGTTGAACAGCGCCAGGTTCTCGTTGAAGCCGTTGCTGGAAGCGCCCGGCGGGCCGTATTTCTTCATGGTGTCGACGTAGAAGGTCAGCGCGCCGGTCCATTCGGGGCCGGTGAATTCAGGCTGCCATTTCTCGTCGAACCAGCGCCCGCCCCAGCTGTTTGCCACGGTGGTGATCAGCGCCATGTTCTCGCCCCAGCCGGCCTTGCCGCGCAGGCAGATGCCGTACTGGCCCTGGTCGGGCTTGTTGAGCTTGGCGGCGAACTCGGCCATCTGGGTCCAGGTAGGGTGGTCGGGCATGGTCAGCCCGGCCGCCTTGAACAGGTCGGTGCGGTAGTAGGTCATCGAGCTTTCGGCGTAGAAGGGCAGGGCGTACAGCGTGCCCTTCACCGACAGGCCGTCGCGCACCGAAGGGAACACGTCGTCCAGGTTGTAATCGGCGGGCAGGTCTTTCATCGGTTCCAGCCAGCCCTTGGCACCCCACAGTGCCGCTTCGTACATGCCAATGGTCAACACGTCGAACTGGCCACCCTGGGTGGCGATGTCGGTAGTGAGGCGCTGGCGCAACACGTTTTCTTCCAGCACCACCCATTTCAGCTTGATGTCGGGGTGCTGTTCTTCGAAGGTTTTCGACAGCCGCTGCATGCGGATCATGTCGCTGTTGTTGACGGTGGCGATGGTCAGCGTCTGGTCGGCGTGGGCCGTGACGCAGAGCCCCAGCAGGGCGGCGAGGCTGGCGCGGGCAAGCAGGATTCTGGCGGGCATCGACATTGCACTCCTCTTCGGTGCCCGGTGGGCACGAAGCCTGGTTATTGTTGTTGTGTCTTCCTGAAGCGTGGGAAGCAGCTGGGATTGATTACAGACCCAAAATGGGCGGGTTACAAATCCTTGGAGGCAGGCGTGTCGATACTATTTTGCACTGTGGCATGGCGGGACGCGGCCTTTGGCCGCTGCTACAGGGTTTGCGGGAGGGGCGGGCGGGGGGGCGCGTAGCAGCTGCCGAAGGCTGCGTCCGCAGTCTCAGGCGCCCAGGTTCTGCTCGGTCAAGCGCTGCACCGCCAGGCGCCGGTAGTGGCTGGGGGTCATGCCCTTGAGCTGCTGGAAGCGGCGGTTGAAGTTGGAGATGTTATTGAAGCCCGACTCGAAACACACATCGGTCACCGGCTTGTCGCCATCGGCCAGCAGCTCGCAGGACTTGCTGATGCGCAGGCGGTTGACGAACTCCACGAAGCAACGTCCGGTGGCCTGCTTGAACACGCGGGAAAAATACGTGGGCTTCATGCCCAGGTACTGCGCCACTTCCTCCAGCGGCAGTTCGCGGCCGTAG
This sequence comes from Pseudomonas sp. JC1203, assembly GCF_056175065.1. Lineage (NCBI taxonomy): Bacteria > Pseudomonadati > Pseudomonadota > Gammaproteobacteria > Pseudomonadales > Pseudomonadaceae > Pseudomonas > Pseudomonas sp. JC1203. The sequence goes on along the minus strand of NZ_JBWCAM010000003.1, from coordinate 196,596 downwards.
TGGCTGAAGATGTAGTCCACGGCGCGGTTGGTGCGGTCGATGCTGTGCTCGTCGGCCAGTTGCGGCGAGTTGCCGTCCGACAGCAGCTGATAGTCCTCGCAGGCGGCCAGCAGCTCCATCAGGATCAGGAAGTGCCCCAGCCGGCTTACGCCACGGCTGTCGGCGATGCGTTGCATCAGTTCGGTGGCCTGCGCCAGGGTGTGCGGGCAGCGGAATTCGATGCCGTGGCGCGCGCGCTCCAGCAGCGGGCCCAGGGTTTTCAGCTCGCTGAATACCGGCAGGGCGCTGTCGAACAGCTCATCGGTGAAGTTCACCAGCATGTCGCGCTTTTCCACCACCTGGTCAGGGCCGACTTGGCTGATCCAGTTGTGCGGCAGGTTGGGGCCGGTGAGGAACAGGCTGTTGGGGGTGAAATTGCCGATGTAGTCGCCGATGAACACCTTGCCGGCGCTGGCGACAATCAGGTGCAGCTCGTATTCCTTGTGGAAGTGCCAGCGCACCAGCGGGCACGGGAAACCGTGCTGGCGGTAGATGATCGACAGGCCTTCGTGATCGTCCATCAACTCATAGGACGGGTCGGTGATTCTGCTGGGTCGGGTCATGCCATGGCCGCTTATTGTTGTTTGCCAATGGCTGCCAGAGTAATCAAACGCCCGCCGGCTGCGCAATGGCCGGTCAGCCTGCCGGGTCGCTGCCGGTGCGCTGTATGTAGGCCAGGGCGTCCTCGGCCAGGCGAATGGACTGGTTCACCGGCTCGCTGTTGCGCAACCGCACGGCAGTGGCCAGCGCTTCAATGACCGCCACCAGCGCCACCTTGGAGTTGCGCAGCACCGGGTGGGCGGGGGAGGCGTACAGGCAGTGGTCGGCGATGTCGGCCATGGGCGAGGCTGGCGAATCGGTGATGGCCAGCACGGTGGCGCCGCGGCCCAGGGCGTACTGCGCCATGCGCAGGGTGTCGCGGGTATAGGGGGGCAGGGCCAGGGTCAGCAGCACGTCGCCTTCGTGGATGGTGGCCAGGCGGTAGGTGGCGTTTTCGCTGCCGCCTTCCATGTTCAGGGTGATCACGTGGGCGCAGTGTGGGATCAGGCAGCTGGCTGCCAGCCCGGCCAGGTAGTGGCTGTTGCCGAAACCCAGGATGTACAGGTTGCCGGCGTGGCTGATGCTGCTGACCACGGCTTCGAACTGCGCATCGTCATTGGCGTTGAGCACCGCTTCAAGGTTGCCATTGCTCAGGCGAACCTGTTGCGCCAGGTCGAAGCCGCGCTCGGGGTGGTGGGCCACTTCGTGCTGCACAAGGTCGACCGGCGACACCAGTTCCAGCAAGTGCTGCACCAGCGCCTCGCGCAGGCCGGTAAAGCCATTGAAGCCCATGTGGTTGGCCAGGCGGTTTACCGCAGCCGTCGAGGTGTGGGCGCCCTCGGCCATGCGCTCGATGTTCAGGGTGGGCGTCAGCCAGGGGTTCTGCAGAATGTAGTAGGCCACCTTGAACAACGCCGTCTGCTTCTCCCCGCTGGCCCCGGAGCGGTGGCGTAACTGGTCGGCCACCTGGATTATCTGCTGCATGAAGGGCGTTTTGTAGACCTTGTGGGAAAGGTCGGGGTTAGGGGTGTCCATCATGGTGGCAGCGTCCTGGGGATGAAAAGGAGCAGGCGTTTTGTATTATTCCGAAAGTGTAGATGGAATTTAAAAACGCGGATCCAATTCTCCGAAGAATTTTGCTACCCCTTTGCCAGCCGGTTTCTACGGCTGTGCAAGCACAGCCTTGACCTTGTCGCGCAACTGGTCGATGGAGAAAGGCTTGCCGATCATGTGCATGTCGGCGGGCAGCTCGATGTTCTCCGCGTAGCCGCTGGCGAACAGCACCGGCAGGCCGGTGCGCAGCTCTCGTGCTTTGGTGGCCAGGGCCGTGCCTTCCATGTCCGGCAGGCCCTGGTCGGTCATCATCAGGTGAATGATGTTGTCCTCGCGCAGAATTTTCAGTGCCTGTTCGCCATCGGCAGCCTCGAGCACCTGATACTCCAGCTCCTCCAGCACATCGACGATCAGCATGCGCACGATGTCGTCATCCTCGACGACAAGAATGGTTGGGGCGGTGGCGTTTGGCATTGGAGCAGTCCTGGGCGGTGACGGAAAAGGCAGGGCGCGACGGGCGCCGCCAGTCTTTAATGAGTAAGCAGGGGCGCCGGCAAGTTCCGTACGACGGTTACCAAAACGCAAAAACAGTGGCACAAGGATACCGGCGTGCCAGTGATATGCAAAATAAAGCCGCATTTGCTGGCCAAAACCGCCGCCGCCTTCTAGAAAGCGTAAGAGAACATGGAAAGTTCCGTGCGAAATTTCTCATGTTGATGCGGGAAAATTTGGATCTTTTACGTGGAATTCCGGCAAACTCTGCCGTTTTACCACCTCACCAGGGACGCAAGGGACATGAGCAAACCCTCCAGCATCGATGAGCAGAGCTTTCGCAAGCTGCTGACCCGCAACGTCAGCCTGCCCTTGGGCGTGGGCCTGCTGAGCGGCGTGGTGTTCGTCAGCATCATCGGCTACCTGATGAATACCATTGATTGGGTGGAACACACCGATCGGGTCATCAACAATGCCAACGAAGTCGCCAAGCTGTCCATCGACATGGAAACCGGCATGCGCGGCTACCTGCTGACCGGCAAGGAAGATTACCTTGACCCCTTCGAGCTGGCCAAGCCGCGGCTCGCCGCCGAGGTCCCGGCGCTCCAGGAACTGGTGGCCGACAACACCGCCCAGGTCGACCGCCTGACCCGTATCGCCGCGCTGCAGAAGGAGTGGATGAATTACTCCCAGTCGATGATCGACCTCAAGCGCAGCACCGGCGACTACTCCTCGGTGGTGCAGACCGGCCGTGGCAAACGCCTGACCGACGCGGTGCGTGGCGAGTTCGATGACTTCCTCGCCATGGAACACAACCTGCGCCAGCAGCGCAGCCAGGACGTGGCCCATACCATCACCCTGTCGATCACCCTTTATATTGCCTTCCTGGTGCTGATCAGCGCGGCGCTGGCCTATTTTGGCCGGCGCGACATGCTCACCCTGTCCACTACCTACGGCGACAACCTCGACGCCCAGCGCCGCAGCGCCGAGCGCCTCGAAGCCCAGGCCTGGCTGCGCACGGGCCAGACGCAACTGGCCGAGCAGGTGCTGGGGCAACTCACCCTGCAAATGCTGGGGCGCAACGTGCTGCAGTTCTTCGCCAACTACCTGGGCAGCGTGGTGGCCGCGGTGTATGTACGTGAAGAGCACGGCAGCCTGCGCCGCGTGGCCACCTACGGCTTCTCACGCGAGCAGGAAGGCCGCGAGCAGATCATCATCAACGGCGAAGGCGTGATTGGCCAGGTGGCGCAGAGCGGGCGCCTGATGCGCCTGGATGACGTGCCCCAGGACTACTTCAAGTTCACCTCGGGCCTGGGCGAAGGCCTGCCGCACAGTGTGCTGATCGTGCCGACCCATAACGACGACGGCATCAACGGCGTGGTGGAACTGGGCTTCCTGCGCCCCTTGAGCGAACGCGACGTGGAACTGCTGGAGCTTTTGGCCAGCAACCTGGGCACCTCCATCGAGGCCGCGCGCTACCGCCAGCGCCTGCAGGAAGTACTGGCCGAGACCCAGCAGCTCAACGAAGAGCTGCAAGTGCAGCAGGAAGAGCTGAAAACCGCCAACGAAGAACTGGAAGAACAGTCGCGGGTGCTCAAGGAGTCCCAGGCGCACCTGGAAACCCAGCAGGCGGAACTGGAGCAGACCAACGAACAGCTGGCCGAACGCACCGACGCCCTGGCCGAGCAGCGCGATGCCCTGGACGCCAAGAACCTGGAACTCAACCGCGCCCAGGTGGAGCTGGAAGAGCGCGCCGAGGAACTGCAGCGCTCCAGTAAGTACAAGTCCGAATTCCTCGCCAACATGTCCCACGAGCTGCGCACGCCGCTCAACAGCTCGCTGATCCTGGCCAAGCTGCTGTCGGAGAACGCCGAGGAAAACCTCACCGGCGAGCAGGTCAAATTCGCCGAATCCATCTATTCCGCCGGCAACGACCTGCTGAACCTGATCAACGACATCCTCGATATCTCCAAGGTGGAAGCCGGCAAGCTCGACGTGCGCCCGGAAAACACCAGCACCGCGCGCCTGGTGGACGGCCTGCGCACGATGTTCGAGCCGCTGGCCGCCGACAAGCGCCTGGACTTCTCGGTGGCGCTGCTGGACGGCGCGCCGCCCATGCTGTTTACCGACCGCCAGCGCGTGGAGCAGATCCTCAAGAACCTGCTGTCCAACGCGCTGAAGTTCACCGAGCAGGGCCAGGTGACGCTGACCGTGGCGCCGCAGCCGGACAACGGCATTGCCTTCCATGTGCGCGACACCGGCATTGGCGTTGCCACCGACCAGCAGCAGGCTATTTTCGAGGCCTTCCGCCAGGCCGACGGTACCACCAACCGCCGCTACGGCGGCACCGGCCTGGGCCTGTCGATTTCCCGCGACCTGGCCAACCTGCTGGGCGGCTACATCAGCGTCAGCAGCACCCTGGGCAAGGGCAGCGAGTTCACCCTGGTGCTGCCGCAGCGCTACGAGGAAATGCAGCGCGACGAGGTGCACCCGGCACCTACCGTCATTCCGGCGCCGCAGCACGCCGTTGCCGCGCCCGAACCTGCGTTGCTGCCAGAGGTGGTGATCGCGCGCTTCCCCGATGACCGCGAAAAAGGCCCGTTCGAGCGCCGCTGCATTCTGGTGATCGAGGACGAGCCGAACTTTGCGCGCATTCTCTTCGACCTGGCCCACGAGCTGAACTACCACTGCCTGGTGGCCCACGGCGCCGACGAGGGCTTCAACCTGGCCGCGCAGTTCGTGCCCGACGCCATTTTGCTGGACATGCGCCTGCCCGACCATTCCGGCCTGACCGTGCTGCAGCGCCTCAAGGAACTGCCCGCCACCCGCCATATCCCGGTGCACGTGATTTCGGTGGAAGACCGCGTCGAGGCGGCCATGCACATGGGCGCCGTGGGCTACGCCGTCAAGCCCACCACCCGCGATGAGCTGAAAGACGTGTTTGCGCGCCTGGAAGCCAAGCTCACGCAGAAGCTCAAGCGCATCCTGCTGGTGGAAGACGACGACCTGCAACGCGAGAGCATCGCGCGCCTGATCGGTGACGAGGATATCGAGATCACCGCCGTCGGCCTGGCCCAGGAAGCCCTGGACCTGCTGCGCGACAACGTCTACGACTGCATGATCATCGACCTCAAGCTGCCGGACATGCTCGGCAACGACCTGCTCAAGCGCATGTCCACCGAAGAGATCTGCGCGTTCCCGCCGGTGATCGTCTACACCGGCCGCAACATGACCCGCGACGAAGAGGCCGAGCTGCTGAAGTATTCGCGCTCCATCATCATCAAGGGCGCGCGCTCGCCAGAGCGGTTGCTGGACGAGGTGACATTATTTCTGCACAAAGTCGAATCGCAGCTGTCCCAGGAAAGACAGAAGATGCTCAAGACCGCGCGCAGCCGCGACAAGGTCTTCGAGGGCCGCAAGATTCTGGTGGTGGACGACGACGTGCGCAACATCTTCGCCCTCACCAGTGCCCTGGAGCACAAGGGTGCGATCGTCGAAATCGGCCGTAACGGCCGCGAGGCCATCGACAAACTCAATGAAGTGGAAGACATCGACCTGGTGCTGATGGACGTGATGATGCCGGAGATGGACGGCTACGAAGCCACCCGCGAGATCCGCAAGGACACGCGCTGGCGCAAGCTGCCGATCATCGCCGTGACCGCGAAGGCCATGAAGGATGATCAGGAGCGCTGCCTGCAGGCCGGCGCCAACGACTACCTGGCCAAGCCCATCGACCTGGACCGGCTGTTTTCCCTGATACGCGTGTGGTTGCCACAGCTGGAGCGCATTTAGTGCCGCAAAACCTTGACCTGCGAGGCCACCGTTGATGACGGTGGAGCGCAATACCGACATCGAGATCCGCTTGCTGATCGAGGCTATCTACCTCAAGTACAGCTATGATTTTCGCGATTATTCCGGCGCCTCCATCAAGCGCCGGATTCACCACGCCCTGCGCCAGTTGGAGTGCGCGACCATTTCCGCGCTGCAGGAGCGGGTGTTGCACGACCCCACGGCGTTCATGCAGTTGCTGCAGTACCTGACTATCCCGGTGAGCGAGATGTTTCGCGACCCCGAGCACTTCCTGGCGATCCGCCGCGAAGTGGTGCCGCTGCTGCGCACCTATCCCTCGATCAAGGTGTGGATCGCCGGCTGCAGCACGGGCGAGGAGGTGTATTCGATGGCCATCCTGCTACGCGAGGAAGGCCTGCTGGAACGCACCATCATTTACGCCACCGACATCAACCCGCAGTCCCTGGAGAAAGCCAAACAAGGCATCTACTCCATGGAAAGCGTGCGCACCTACACCGAGAACTACCAGCGCGCGGGCGGCCAGCAGGCGTTTTCCAACTACTACACCGCCGCCTACGGCAACGCCATTTTCGACAGCAGCCTGCGCGAAAACGTGACCTTCGCCGACCATAGCCTGGCCACCGACAGCGTGTTTTCCGAAACCCAGCTGGTGTCGTGCCGCAACGTGCTGATCTACTTCAACAAGAAGCTCCAGGACCGCGCCTTCGGGCTGTTCCACGAGTCGCTGTGCCACCGCGGCTTCCTGGTGCTGGGCAGCAAGGAAACCCTCGACTTTTCCGCCTACAGCGACAGGTTCGAAGCACTGGCCAGGCCTGAACGGATCTACCGCAAGACATGAAGGCAGGCGCCGGGTACGCAGCGGTGGTGGTGGGTGCATCGGCCGGCGGGGTCGAGGCCCTGCTGCGCGTGTACGGCATGCTGCCGCCAACGTTCGCGCTGCCGGTGCTGACCGTGCTGCACCTGCCCGATGACCGCCACAGCCAGCTGGCCGAGGTGTTCGCCCGGCGCATGCAACGCGCTGCCAAGGAGGCAGTGGACAAGGAAGACATACAACCAGGGATGTTTTATTTCGCCGGCCCCGGCTACCACCTTTCGGTGGAGCAGGACCGCAGCCTGTCGTTGAGCCAGGAAGACCGGGTGCATTACTCGCGCCCCTCCATCGACCTGTTGTTCGAATCGGCCGCCGATGCCTACGGCCCGCAACTGATCGGGGTGCTGCTCACCGGCGCCAACGAAGACGGTGCGCGCGGCCTGGCAACCATTGGCGAGCGCGGCGGTCTGACCATTGTCCAGGACCCGGCTGAAGCGCGCGTGGCGATCATGCCCGAAGCTGCGCTGAAGCTGCGCCGGCCCGACCATATACTCCCATTGAACGGCATAGGCTTATTGCTCGCCGAGCTGGAACAAAGCGCATGCCAAGCCCAATAAAAGCAAAACTGCTGATCGTCGATGACCTGCCGGAGAACCTGCTGGCCCTGGAAGCGCTGATCAAGGCTGACGACCGTGAGGTACACAAGGCACTGTCGGCCGACGAAGCCTTGTCGCTGTTGCTGCAACATGAATTTGCCCTGGCCATTCTCGATGTGCAGATGCCGGGCATGAACGGTTTCGAGTTGGCCGAGCTGATGCGCGGCACCGAGAAAACCAAGAGCATTCCCATTGTCTTCGTCAGTGCCGCCGGGCGCGAGCTCAACTACGCCTTCAAAGGCTATGAAAGCGGTGCGGTGGACTTCCTGCACAAGCCGCTGGAAATCCATGCGGTAAAGAGCAAGGTCAGCGTGTTCGTCGACCTGTATTGCCAGCGCAAGATCCTCAAGGAACAGCTCGACGCCCTGGAGCGCAGCCGCCAGGAACAGGAGGTGCTGCTGAAGAAACTGCAGGCCACCCAGAACGAACTGCAGCACGCGGTGCGCATGCGCGACGACTTCATGTCCATCGTCAGCCACGAGGTGCGCACGCCGCTCAACGGCCTGATCCTGGAAACCCAGCTGCGCAAGCTGCACCTGGCCCGGGACAACGCCGATGCGTTCAGCCTGGAGAAGATGCGCGGTATGGTCGACCGTGACGAGCGGCAGATCCAGAGCCTGATCCGCCTGATCGAAGACATGCTCGACGTTTCGCGCATCCGCACCGGCAAGCTGTCGATCCGCCCCAGCGAATTCGACCTGACGCAGCTGGTGGCCAACCTGCTGGACAACTTCGCCCCGCAGGTCGCCGCCGCCGAGTGCAGCATCAGCCTGCACGCCACTGAACCGGTGATCGGCACCTGGGACGAATTCCGCGTGGAGCAGGTGATCTCCAACCTGGTGTCCAACGCCCTGCGCTATGGCGGCCGTGGCCCCATCGAGGTCAGCGTGTACGCGCAGAAAGGCGCGGCGCTGGTGGAGGTGCGCGACCACGGGATCGGCATCAGCAAGGAAAACCAGGCGCGCATCTTCCAGCAGTTCGAGCGCGTGTCGGCCACCCACGTGGTGGCAGGGCTGGGCCTGGGGCTGTTCATTTCCGAGCAGATAGTGGTCGCCCATGGCGGCTCCATCACGGTGCAGAGCGCGCTGGGCGAGGGTTCGACGTTTATCGTCAGCCTGCCGCTGTAACAAGCGCCAGGCGGCACGCAACCTCTACGGGCGGCCACGGTCACATAGGCAGCCAACCTAAAAGTACATAGGCGTTACCATGAGTGAAGATGCACAAGACGTTGTCCTCATTGTCGAGGATGAACCCTCGATTCTGATGGTGTTGTCCGACTACCTGAAAGGCGAGGGGTACCACGTGCTGGAGGCCGAGAACGGCGCCCAGGCGTTCGAGATCCTGGCGCGCAAGCCGCACCTGGACCTGATGGTCACCGATTATCGCTTGCCGGGTGGCATTTCGGGCGTGCAGATCGCCGAGCCGGCGCTGAAGCTGCGCCCGGAGCTGAAGGTGATTTTCATCAGCGGCTACCCGCAGGAAATCATCGAGTCCGGCAGCCCGATCACGCGCAACGCGCCGATTCTGGCCAAGCCGTTCGACCTTGATACCTTGGGTGAAAAGATCCAGCAATTGCTGGTGTGAGGACGCGGCCTGCGGCCGCTGCTACAGCCGTATAGCAGCGGCCGCAGGCCGCTTCACACCTCGATCATCTCCCGCACCTTCGCCGTCAGCAAATCAAACGCAAACGGCTTGGTGATCATCTGCATGCCCGGGTCCAGGAAACCGCCGCGCACGGCCGCGTGTTCGGCATAGCCGGTGATGAACAGCACCTTGAGCCCCGGCCGCAGCTGGCGGCCGATCTCCGCCAGCTGCCGGCCGTTCATGCCGCCAGGCAGCCCTACGTCGCTGATCAGCAGGTCAATGCGCTGGGGTGAATTGAGGATGGGCAGGGCGCCCGCCGAATCGGCAGCCTCCATCCAGGTGTAACCCAACTCGCGCAGCACCTCGCCCACCAGCACGCGCACGGCGCTGTCGTCCTCGACAATCAGCACGGTTTCGCCACTGCGTGCCCGCCGTGGGCGCGCCACGGGGGCATCTGGCTGGTCGGGCAGCTCACCGCGAAAACGCGGCAGGTACAGGCTCACCGTGGTGCCCTTGCCAATTTCGCTGCGGATGGCCACGTGGCCCTGGGACTGCTTGCTGAACCCGTAGATCATCGACAGGCCCAGGCCGGTGCCCTGGCCGATGGGCTTAGTGGTGAAGAACGGGTCGAAGGCACGGTTGATCACGCTTTGGGGCATGCCGCAGCCGTTGTCGCGCACGCTCAGGCACACGTAATCGCCCACGGCCAGGTTGCTCTGGCCGCGGGTGAAGGTGGCGTCCAGGTGGCAGTTGCGGGTTTCCACCAGCAGTTCGCCACCGTTGGGCATGGCGTCGCGGGCGTTGATCACCAGGTTGAGCAGGGCGCTTTCCAGCTGGTGCGGGTCTGCCTCGGCCACCCACAGGTCGGCGCCCAACTTCATGTGCAGGCGAATGCTTTCGTCGAGGCTGCGTTGCAGCAACTCGTCCATGGCCAGCACCAGGCGGTTCATCTGCACCGGCTGGCTGTCCAGCGACTGCCGGCGCGAGAACGCCAGCAGCCGATGGGTCAGGCCGGCGGCGCGGTTGGCCGAGGTCACGCCCAGGTCGATCAGGTTGTCGAGGTCATCGGTGCGCCCACGCGCCAGGCGCCGGCGCATCAGTTCCAGGCTGCCGATGATGCCGGTCAGCATGTTGTTGAAGTCGTGGGCAATGCCCCCGGTCAACTGGCCCACGGCTTCCATTTTCTGCGCCTGGCGCAGCGCTTCCTCGTTCTGGTTGATCTGCGCGGTACGCTCTTCCACCTGCTGTTCCAGGGTTTCGTTCAGCTGGCGCAGGCGTTCCTCGCCCAGCCGGCCCGCAGTCAGCGCGCTTTGCAGGCGCTGCTGGCTGTCGCTGAGGTCGTTGAGGCGGTCGCGCGCTTCGTACTGGCGGCGGCGCCCACGAATGGCGGTGTTGATAAGGCTGACCAGCGCCACCGGGTGGAATGGGCGCTCCAGGAAAGTGACGTTGCCCAGTTGCGCGCCCAGCCGCATGGAGGGCACGTGGTCGGGGCCGCCGTGGTGGGTCATCAGCACGATGGGCAGGTCGGACCAGGTGGGCTGGTCGGCCAGGAACCGGATCAACGGCCCCAGGTCGACGCCAGCCAGCGCTTCTTCGGCGATCACGGCCATGCCGGCACCTTGCTGCAGCTGTTGGCACAGGTCGGCGAGGTCGGCAGCCGAAGCGCCGCTGAAACCCGCTTCGCCCAGTATCGTCAGGGCCACCTCATTGTCGCGCCCCAACGGCGCGAGGATGATCGCGGTTTCGGGGGCCGGGGCTTGTGGGCTCACGGCTGTTGTTCCTGCAGCAGCGGCTTGCCTTCGCCCACGTAGGTGGGCACCCCGCGCAGCACACCCTGGAATTCATGCAGGGGCTCGCCGATGGTCATGCCCAGGCTGCCAATCTTGTATTCGCGGATGGTCGCCTCGTGGCCGCCGTAGCGTTTCTTGATCACCGACATGGCTCGGCGCACCTGGCCCAGCGCTTCGAAATAACGCAGCAGAATCACCGTGTCGGCCAGGTAGGTGAGGTCTACCGGGGCCTTCATGTCGCCCACCAGGCCTTGCTGGGCGACGGTCATGAAGGTAGCGGCGCCACGGCGGTTGAGGAACAGCAACAGCTCGTGGATGTGCATCACCGGTGAGCCTTCGTCGATCATGGCGGCCTGGTAACCGTTGATGCTGTCGATGACCACGGTCTTGATCTGATGCTCGTCGACCTTGCTGCGCACCCGGTGGGCGAATTCGCCCGGCGACAGTTCGGCGGCGTCCACCTGCTCGATAAGCATGGCACCGCTGTCCTGCATGGCCTCAAGGTCGATGCCCAGGTAGCGCATGCGTTCGAACAGCAGGCCCAGTTCTTCATCGAAGATGAACAGCGCCACTTTCTCGCCCCGGGCCACCGCCGCGGCGGCGAAGACCATGGCGATCAGTGATTTGCCGGTGCCGGCGGGGCCCAGGATCAAGGTGCTGGAGCCGTTTTCAATGCCGCCGCCCAGCAGTGCGTCGAGGCCGGCGATGCCGCTGCTCAGCTGGCTGCGTTCATAGTGGGCGCGGTGCTCGGCGGCCACCAGGCGCGGGAACACCTGCACGCCGTCGTGGTGGATGGTGAAGTCGTGGTAACCACCGCGGTACTTCTGCCCGCGGTATTTGATGATGCGCAGGCGGCGGCGCTCGGCGCCATAGTCCGGGGCTTTTTCCTCCAGGCGAATCACGCCGTGGGCAATGCTGTGCAGGGTTTTGTCCAGCGGCTCGCTGGTCATGTCGTCGAGCAACAGCACGGTGGCGTTGTAGCGAGCGAAGTGGTGCTTGATGGCGAGGATCTGCCGGCGGTAGCGCAGCGAGCTTTGCGCCAGCAGGCGCACCTCGGACAAGCTGTCGAGCACCACGCGGTCGGGCTTCAGGCGCTCCACTACATCGAAAATCTGCCGGGTGGCTTCGCCCAGTTCCAGGTCGCTGGAGTACAGCAGGCTTTGTTGTTGCTGGGCGTCCATCAGCGTCTCTGCCGGGGTCAGCTCGAACACGTTGATCTGCTCGTCCAGCTCCCAGCCGTGGGAACGGGCGCCTTCACGCAGCTCGCGCTCGGTCTCCGACAGGGTGATATACAGGCAACGCTCGCCCGCGGCTGCGCCGTTGAGCAGGAATTGCAGGGCAACCGTGGTCTTGCCCGCGCCAGGTTGGCCTTCGAGCAGAAAAATATGGCCGCGGCTCAAGCCGCCGCACAGAATGTCATCGAGACCGGCAATACCGGTGGCAGCTTTCGACGTCATCAATGCTCAGTCCTCATGTGGCGATCAGGGCGCACAAGGGCCTTGCAAAGGGCCGCTGCACCTACTCTGGACAGCGGCGCTTGGCGGCAAGTTCCGATTATTTAAGGGCTACAGGCCTTGTTGCAACGCCGGGTCATCGGGGTTCTGCTGCTCCAGTTCCGCCAGTAGCACCTGCACGTTCTGCAGCTGCCCGGTCTGCTTCCAGTAGTCGATCAACAGTATCCGCGCCTTGCGGTTGGCCGGCTGCCTGAGCAGGATCTCGTCCAGCTGGCGCTGGGCGGCGTCCACCTGGTCCATCTGGTGCAGGGTCACGGCCAGGCTGTAGCGGTAGTCGCTGTTGTCGGGTTCCAGTTCCGAGGCGCGGGCCAAGGCCAGCAGGGCGTATTCGCCCTGGCCGTGGCGTATCAGCCATTCGCCCAGCTCGTGCTGCAGCAGCGCTGAATCGGGGTGGGCCAGCAGCTGCTCGGCCAGCAGCTGGCGCGAGGCGTCGTTCTGGCCCTGCTTTTCCAGCACCCGCACCTGCACCGCCACGGTTTCCAGGTCGCCGGGCGCCAGTTCATGGGCGTGCTTGAGGGTGGCCAGGGCCTGGGTGTAGTCATCGTTGTACAGGTAGATGCGCGCCAGTTGCAGCTGCCCGTCGGCGTCATCCGGGGTGCTGAGCAAAGCTTGCACGTAATCGTCGAGCACCGCGTTCAGGCGTGCGAAATACAGGCCCAGGTCGTCCGGCGACAGGCCAATGAGCGCGCGCGCGGCGTGGAAGCGAATGTCCTGGTCATCGTCATCCAGCAGCGGCCCCAGCAGCAGGCTGCGCTGGGCGTCGGGCACCAGGTGGGTCACCGCGTCGATGGCGCCGTGGCGCACCAGCAGGTTCTGGCCGTCGGCAAGGTCGGCCTTCACCAGCTTCAGCGCCTGCGGGCTGGGGTAGTTGGGCAGCTCGGCCAGCAGGCTGATGCGCCGGATGGGCGACAGGTCCTTGCGCGCCAGCTGCTGGTACAGCACCCGTGCCGCCCCTGGCTTGCCGTTGTGCGCCTGCGCAAGCGCCCGCGAATAACTGTGCCGCAGCTCCGGCTCGCTGGGGGTGGCCGCCGGCCGGGTCAGGTACCAGGCAGCCCCCAGCACGATGAACAGGGTGAACAGCAGGGACAGGTAGCGGAAAAGCTTGGGCATTGAGCAGTCCATGGCGCAGCGGGCTTTTGCAGGGATGGCCAGCTTGGGACAGGTGGGGGGTGGGAGTCAAACGTGGGGTGCACCTCCAGGCCCCACCGCAATCCTGTAGCCGCTGCCGCCAGTACGTGTAGCAGCGGCCGAAGGCGGCGTCCTGGAGCAACGCAGGACCGCCGCCGGACGCAGCCTTCGGCAGCTGCTACGCGAATGCGGATAACCCATAGATCGCGTCGCCGGTATCGCGGCCATTTCAGGACAGTTGCTGCTACGGGGGAGAAGTACCTGTCATTTCTAACAGGTCACAGAACAAGGCGGTACTGGGATCATGAATCTCCTTCACACACTACAAGAAGCAGATCATGACCAACATCACCGCACCCGGCGCCCTGGACCCTGATTTCAACGGAGGCGCGCGGCAAACCATCACGCCCAGTGGGGTGGCGAGCAAGATCCATTCGCTGTTGCCCTTGGCGAGTGGCGCCATGCTGGTTGCTTCGTCTGGCGATCCCACCAGCACATTTGCGGTCAACCTGTTCAACGCCGATGGCAGCCTGCCGTCCCCTGACGTCTTCGGCAATTCGGTCAGCTCCCGTGGGCATGGCTACTTGCTGGACAGCTTTAGCTCGGCTCGTCCCGTCCCCCAGTTGCACGCATACCGGAACAATGAGTTCCACGTGCTGAGTTTCCAGCGCGAAGGGGTGAACATGGCGCGATACAACGCAGCTGGCCGGCCGCAAGCCCGGCATCTGGTGGAGTTCAGCGCGCTGCCCACCGGCGCGGTCGCCCAAGGGCCGATGCTAAGCGCCGCAGACGGTGAGCTGCTGTACGTCGCGTTCACGGTTACGCTGCTCAACGCCGACACGTTGGTTGCGGTGATGTGCATCACTGCGGACGGTGTGTTGAACCCGGCGTTCAATGGTACCGGCGTGCAGTTGATTCACCTGCCCGATACCGTCACCCGTGCCAGCGCCTTGCGTGGCCTGGCAGTGCAGCGACACGGCGCCAATGCCGGCAAGGTGGTGCTCGCCGGCGGTTGGGCCGTTGGGGCGGCGGACGAGGGGCTGTACCTGACGCGCCTGAGCACCAACGGCGAGCCTGATTCGACGTTTGGCGAGCGCGGTTTTGCCTGGGTGGCTGCTGACCAGTACCGCTACATGCAGTTGATTGTCGACCCGGCCGATACACTGAAATTGTGCGGCTCGGTCAGGGATCGCGAAGCGTCACCGCGTACCCGTGAGTTCGCCATTGCCTGGGACGCGGAAGGGGCGGTGGACCGTGCGTTCAACGATGGCCTTGCGCTGTTGGAAACATACTCGGCTGCCGCGAACGAACTCAGGACGCCCGTCTTCTTCAGCTCCAGCGAGCAGGCTGGAGCCTACCGCCTGGCGTGCCTGAAATGGTTCAACACCCAGCAAATCATCTTGGCTGCGCTTGACGGCACTGGGCATATGGATGAAGCAATGGGGCGTGTGTGGCTCACGGTGGCGGGTTCGATGGGTAACAGCACGGGTGGCGCAGTGGCCCATGACGTCGATGGAAAGATGCTGGCTGGCTGGCATTCTTCGGTGCTCCGCGTGTTGGGGTGATAACGCAGCCCCCATCAATCCCGTAGCAGCTGCCGCAGGCTGCGTCATGGCCACCGCTGTACCTGGTAAATCTTGATGCAGCAGACGCAGCCTGCGGCAGCTGCTACGGGGGGGGGGCGCCGGGGCGCAACGTTTCCGTAGGACCAAACGTAGGACAATTCTGATTTGCTCGGGTAGGCTTGTTTGGCCCGGGTCATGGCAATAACCTCCCTCGTGCCACTGCTTCCAGTGGTCGGGTTTGGTAGCCCGGGCCTTTGTTGTATGCGCATTGCCATTTGTGGTGGCTGCGCGCAGGGCACCTTCGTGTGCGCCGGTTTTACTCGTTGGCCCGGTCTACCAACCTGCGTACAGCCGCCTCCATCGTTTGGTAGCGATGTAGCGGCGCTTAACAACAACGAGGAAACACCATGACATTTGAAACCCCTTCCGATCCACCTTCCACCGCCACCCTGGCATTCGGCGCCACCGACGACTCGGGTGAGCCGTTCTACACCGTACGGGCCGGTATCCCCATGGAGCATGCCTTGGGCCAGATATCGCTGTTGCTGAAAATTGTGCGATTGCCAATTGCAGGAGCGCGGCTTGTTGTGGTCGGCGCTGCATCAGATCGAAGCGGCGAAGGCGTTGACGGATGCATTGATCACCGGGACGTCGCTCAACTGATGGGCTAACAATCCCCGTAGCAGCTGCCGCAGGCTGCGTCATGGTTGGCGCCCCGGACGCAGCCTTCGGCAGCAGCTACAGGGGAGGGGTACCTGTTATTTCTAACAGGTCACAGCGTGAGAGTTTACAGTCATGCTCGGTGCTTCTTCACCAACCTTTGGAAGCACACCATGACAAGCACTAAAGTACCTGGCCAGATGGACCCTGGTTTCAATGATGGCAAGGTGCAATACATTACGCCTGCCAGTCCGTTGAACCAGCTCTATTCTTTGCTGGCATTGCCTGACGGGCGTATGTTGATCGCCTCAAACGGTGTCTCACCGACCAACAATTTTTTAGTCAACCTATTCAACGCTGATGGTTCCCTTCCAAGCATCGATGAGTTCGGTAACGTGCGCGGCCCCCGGGACAATGGTTACCTGGTGGACAGCTTCGGTGCCCTTCGCCCCACGCCTCAGTTGCAACCTTACAACGAGGGCCAATTCCACGTACTGAGTTATCAGTCCACCGGCATTCACTTCCTGCGTTACAACGCATCGGGTGAGCGGCAGCAGGAGCTTCCACACGTGGTCGGCTTCAGCGCCTTGCCCGCAGGTGCCGTTGCCAGGGGGCCGATGTTCAGCGCGGCGCACGGTGAGTTGTTGTACGCAGCCTTCACGGTCACCCTGCTCAACGCCGATACCCTGGTTGCGGTGATGTGCTTCACGGCTGACGGTGTGTTGAACCCGGCGTTCAATGGTACCGGCGTGCAGCTTATCCACGTACCCGATACGGTTACCCGCGCCAGTGAATTGCGTGGCCTGGGCATACAGCGCCATGGCGCCAACGCTGGCAAGGTAGTCATCGTGGGCGGCTGGTCCGCTGGCGCGTCGGAGGAAGGCTTGTACGTGACCCGCCTGACGAGCAACGGCGAGACCGACTTGGCATTTGGCGAGGATGGTTTCGCGTGGGTAGCAGCTGACCGCTATACCCACATGCAATTGGTTGTCGACCCGGCCGATACGCTCAAGGTATGTGGCTCGCTGAGGGACCGCGAAGCGGTGCCGAAGACCCGTGAGGTCGCCATTGCCTGGAGCGCGGACGGTGAGGTGGACCTGGCTTTCAATGGCGGCACCGCGCTTCTGGAAACAACCTCGTCTAGCGCCAGTGAGACCAGAGACAGGGTCTTCTTCAGCTCAGGCGAGCAGACTGGAACGTACCGTTTGGCCTGTCAGAAACGGTTCGGCACCCGGAATATTCTCATGGCGGCGCTTGACGGTAATGGGCGGATGGATGAACTGATGGGGCGAGTGCGATTGGACATGCCAATTGCTGCGACTAACGGCAGTGGTGGTGCGCTAACGCACACTGTTGACGGGAAAATGCTGGCTGGCTGGGGCATGTATGTGTTTCGTGTGCTGGGGGAATAAACTGGCGGCTGCCGCCAGGCTGCGCTGGCCGGTGTGAACCCTGAAGATTTTTAGTGAGGCACAGGGCCAGCGCAGCCTTCGGCAGCGGCTACGCGGTTGCATAGGCACAAAAAAGCCCCGCACGAGGGCGGGGCAAAAAGGTCAGTCAAAAACCAACCAAAGGAGCTCGGTTAAATCACTTGGCCGACGCCACTGCCTGGCCTTTGTCCGGCACTTGCCAGCCGCCGCCCAGGGCTTTGTAGATGGCGACGATGCCGCGGTATTGCTCGATTTCGGCCTGGGCCTGGGCGTCTTCGGCGCTCAGGCGTTCGCGTTCGGCGTCCAGCAGCACCAGGTAGTCGACGGTACCTTCGCGGTATTGAATGGAAGCAAGGTCAGCGGCGGCGCGGCTGGCGTCGCTCTGTTTGTTCAGCGAAGCCAGGCGCTGCTGGATCTTGCCGTAGTCGCTGAAGGCGTTTTCCGACTCTTCCAGGGCCAGCAATACTTGCTGCTCGTAGGTGGCCAGGGCGCCTTCGGCGTCGGCGTTGGCACCGCGGATGCGCGCACGCACGCTGCCCAGGTTGAAGGCCGCCCAGGTAATGCTTGGGCCCAGAGACCAGGCGTTGGCCGCGGCCGAGCCGATTTGCGAGCCGCGCTGGGCAGTGAAGCCCAGGAAGCCGGAGAGGCTGACGCGCGGGAACAGGTCGGCGGTGGCCACGCCGACGTTGGCGGTGGCGGCCGCCAGCTTGCGTTCGGCGCTGCGCACGTCGGGGCGGCGGCGCAGCAGCTCGCCCGGGTCGCCAATGGGCAGGGCCTTGGAGATGGCCGGCAGTTTCGCCGGGCTCAGGTCCACGCTCAATTGGTCCGGGCGCTGGCCCAGCAGGGTGGCGATGCGGTTGCGCGCCCGTACCTGTTCGGCCTGCAGCTGCGGCACGGTGGCTTCGACCCCGGCCAGGCGCGCGTCAGCGCGCACCACGTCCAGTTCGTTGCCCACGCCGGCGTCACGCAGGCTGACGGTGATGGTGCGCGATTCCTGCTGGGTCTTCAGGTTGGCCCGGGCAATGTCTTCGCGCAGTTGCGCGCCGCGCAGGTCACCGTAGGCGTCTACAAGGTCGGCGATCATGGTTACCTGCAGCTGCTGCAGGTCGGCGCGGGCGGCGTCTTCCTGGGCGTCGCTGGCTTCCAGGCTGCGCTGGATGCGGCCGAACAGGTCGACCTCCCAGGCCATGTCCAGGCCCAGGTCATAGCGCTCCTGGTTGACCCGGTCGGTGGTCTGGCCGGGCACCTGGCCCTTGCCCACTTCACTGCTGGCGCGGCTGGTGACCACCGGGAAACGCTCGGTGTTGACGTCGTCGCGGATGGCGCGGGCGGCCTTCAGGCGGGCGAAGGCCACGCGCAGGTCGCGGTTGCCCTGCAGCGAGGTCTGCACCAGCTGGTTCAGGACAGGGTCGTCAAACTGCTGCCACCACACTGCGTCGAAGTGACCGCGGTCGTACTGGCCATCCTTGGCGGCAACGACGTTGGCCGCCGCCGTGTCCGGGGTCTTGTAGTCGGGGCCCACGGCGCAGGCCGCCAGGGCCAGCACCAGCAGGCTGGGCATGAAGAGTTTCAGGCTCATGCTGGGTTCTCCAGGGTCAGAAGCTGGGCGGCCTTGCGGGCCTTTTTCTTTTCCACGCGGTTGCGGATCAGCACGAAGAACACCGGGGTCAGCAGGAGGCCGAAGAAGGTTACCCCCAGCATGCCGGAGAACACCGCCACGCCCATGGCATGGCGCATCTCGGCACCGGCGCCGTGGGACAGCACCAGCGGCACCACGCCCATGATGAACGCGAACGAGGTCATCAGGATGGGGCGAAGGCGCATGCGGCATGCTTCCAGCACGGCGGCCAGCGGGTCCAGGCCTTCCTCCTGCTTGTCCTTGGCAAATTCGACGATCAGGATCGCGTTCTTGCACGCCAGCCCCACCAACACGATCAGGCCGATCTGGGTGAAGATGTTGTTGTCGCTACCGGCGATGATCACGCCAGCGATGGCCGACAACAGCGTCATGGGCACGATCAGGATCACCGCCAGCGGCAGGCTCCAGCTTTCGTACTGGGCGGCCAGCACCAGGAAGGCCAGCAGCACGCACAGCGGGAACACGAACAGCGCGGTGTTGCCCGAGAGAATCTGCTGGTAGGTCAGCTCGGTCCACTCGTAGGTCATGCCGTTGGGCAGCTCTGCTTTCAACAGTTTCTCGACGGCGGCCTGGGCCTGGCCCGAGCTGTAGCCGGGGGCAGCGTTGCCGCTGATTTCGGCCGTGACGAAGCCGTTGTAGTGCATCACGCGGTCCGGGCCCGAGGTGTTGTTGACCTTGATGAAGGTCGCCAACGGGATCATCTCGCCGAGGTTGTTGCGCACTTTCAGCTGGCCGATCTGCTCAGGCTCCAGGCGGAATTGCTGCTCGGCCTGGACGTTGACCTGGTAGGTGCGGCCAAAGCGGTTGAAGTCGTTGGCGTACAGCGAGCCCAGGTAGATCTGCAGGGTGTCGAAGATGTCGCTGATGGCCACGCCGTGGGTCTTGGCTTTCTCGCGGTCGATGGCGGCGTCCACCTGCGGCACGTTCACGGTGTAGCTGGTAAACAGCCCGGCCAGTTCCGGCACGCTGCGGCTCTTGGCGATGATGTTCTGGGTTTCGCTGTACAGCGCGTCATAGCCCAGGTTGCCACGGTCCTCGATCTGCAGGCGGAAGCCGCCGATGGTGCCCAGGCCCTGCACGGGCGGTGGCGGGAAGATCGCCATGTAGGCGTCCTGGATGGCGGCGTACTTGCCGTTCAGGGCGCCGGCGATGGCCGCAGCCGACTCGCTGGGGTCACGGCGTTCATCGAAGTCCTTCAGGGCCACGAAGACGATGCCGTTGTTGGGGCTGTTGGTGAAGCCGTTGATCGACAGGCCCGGGAAGGCGATGGCGTTGGCCACCCCCGGCTGCTTCATGGCGATGTCCGACATTTGCTTGATGACGTCTTCGGTGCGGTCCAGGCTGGCGGCATCGGGCAGTTGCGCGAAGGCCACCAGGTACTGCTTGTCCTGCGCCGGCACGAAGCCCGTCGGGGTGGTGGAGAAGCCCAGCCAGGTCAGGGCGATCAGGCCTGCGTACACCACCAGGGCCACGCCGCTGCGGCGGATCACCCGGCGCACGGTGCCCACGTAGCCATGGCTGGCCTTGACGAAGAAGCGGTTGAACGGCGCGAACAACCAGCCGCCCAGCAGTTTGTCGAGCACCTTGGAGAAACGGTCCTTGGGCGTGTCGTGGCCCTTGAGCAGTACCGCGGCCAGGGCGGGCGACAGGGTCAGTGAGTTGAACGCCGAGATCACCGTGGAAATGGCGATGGTCAAGGCGAACTGCTTGTAGAACTGCCCGGTCAGGCCACTGATGAAGGCGGCCGGTACGAACACCGCGCACAGCACCAGCGCCGTGGCGATGATGGGCCCGGTCACTTCGCCCATGGCGCGCTTGGTGGCGTCCACGGGGTTAAGGCCCAGCTCGATGTTGCGCTCGACGTTCTCCACCACCACGATGGCGTCGTCCACCACGATGCCGATGGCCAGCACCAGGCCGAACAGCGACAGGGCGTTGAGCGAGAAACCGAACAGGTGCATGACCGCAAAGGTACCGATCAGCGACACCGGCACGGCCACCAGCGGGATGATCGAGGCGCGCCAGGTCTGCAGGAACAGGATCACCACCAGCACCACCAGGATCAGTGCTTCGAACAGGGTGTGGATCACCGCTTCGATAGAGCCACGCACGAAAATGGTCGGGTCGTAGACGATGCTGTAGTCCATGCCCTCGGGGAAGCTCTTCTTAAGTTCGGCCATCTTGGCCCGCACTTCATTGGAGATGTCGATGGCGTTGGAGCCGGGGCGCTGGAAGATCGGGATGGCCACCGCCGGCTGGTTGTTGAGCAGCGAACGCAGGGCGTACTGGCTGGAGCCCAACTCCACCCGCGCGATGTCCTTCAGGCGGGTGATCTCGCCATCGGCGCCGGTGCGGATGATGATGTTCTCGAACTCTTCCTCGGTCACCAGGCGGCCCTGGGTGTTGATCGACATCTGGAAGCTGGTGGCGCTGGGCGAGGGCGGCGAACCCAGTTGGCCGGCGGCCACCTGGCGGTTCTGCTCGCGAATGGCGGTGACCACGTCGGTGGCGGTCAGGTTGCGCGAAGCGGTCTTGTTCGGGTCCAGCCACACGCGCAGGGAGTAGTCGCCCATGCCGAACAGCTGCACGTCGCCGATGCCGCCCAGGCGCGCCAGTTCATCCTTGATGTTGAGGATGGCGTAGTTCGACAGGTACAGCATGTCGTAGCGTTTGTCCGGCGAGGTAAGGTGCACCACCATGGTCAGGTCGGGGGAGGCCTTGTCCACGGTGATGCCGATGCGCGTCACCTCTTCGGGCAGCTTGGGCTCGGTACGCGTCACGCGGTTCTGCACCTGCACCTGGGCGTTGTCCAGGTCAGTGCCCAGGGCGAAGGTGATGGTCAGCGTCAGCTTGCCGTCGGCGGTGGACTGCGAGGACATGTACAGCATGTTCTCGACACCAGTGATGGCCTGCTCCAGCGGCGCGGCCACGGTTTCGCCGATGACCTTGGGGTTGGCGCCGGGGAAGTTGGCGCGCACCACCACGGTGGGTGGCACCACTTCGGGGTATTCGCTGATGGGCAACTGGAACAGCGAGATCGCGCCGCCGATCAGGATCAGCAGCGAGAGCACGGCGGCGAAGATCGGCCGCTGGATAAAGAACTGGGAAAATTTCATCGGTCTGTTCCTGTTAACCGCGTGGCGTGGCGACGCTGGCCACGTTCACGCTGGCAGCGGCGGCGGGCGGGTTGCTGGCCTGCAGGGCCTTCAACTGTTCAGCCAGGGCAGCGAGGGTGGCGGGGCTGGCCATCGGCGCATCTTCGGGGTCGACCTGGGCGCCCGGGCGTACCCGCTGCAGGCCGTTGATGACGATGGTGTCGTCCTTGGCCAGGCCGCTGCGCACAATGCGCAGGCCTTCAAGCTTGGGCCCCAGTTCCACGGTGCGGTAGGTGGCCTTGTGGTCCTTGTCCACCACCAGCACGAACTTCTTGCCCAGGTCGCTGGCCACGGCTTCGTCCTTGATCAGCACGGCTTCATAGGTGGCGCTGCCCACCAGCTTCAAGCGCGCGTACAGGCCTGGGGTGTAGCTGCCGTCGCGGTTGTCGAACACCGCGCGGCCACGGATGGTGCCGGTGCGCGGGTTGACCTGGTTGTCGACGAAATCCATCTGGCCCAGGTGCGGGTTGCCGTCTTCGTTGGACAGGCCCAGGTATACCGGGGTAGTGGCGCCGCGCTCGCCCTTGCGCGCCAGTTGGCTGTACTTGAGGTACACGCGCTCGTCGGCGTCGAAGTAGGCGTAGACCTTGTCGGTAGACACCAGGCTGGTGAGCGGCGTGACGTCGGCGGTGACGATGTTGCCGGCGGTGATTTCCGCACGGCTGACGCGGCCGCTGATGGGCGCGGTGACGCGAGTGAAGCTCAGGTTCAGCTTGGCCAGGTCCAGTTGCGCCTGGATGGCGGCTACCGCTGCGCGCGATTCCTGGGCAGTGCTGGTGCGGGTTTCGGCCAGTTCCGTGGAAATGGCGTTGCTGGCCCGCAGGCGCTCGCCGCGCTGGGATTCGCTTTCGGTACGGGTGGCGGTGGCACGGGCCTGTTGCAGTTGCGCGTCGAGGCGGCGCACTTCAGCTTCGAACGGGCGCGGGTCGATCTGGAACAGCAGGTCGCCCTTTTTCACCAGGGCACCTTCGGTGAACGCTACCTGGTCGATCTGCCCGGACACCCGTGGGCGCACTTCAACGGTTTGCGGCGCCTCCAGGCGCCCGGTGAACTCGTCCCACTCGTTGATGGGCTGTTCCAGCACCTTGGCCACGGTGACTTTCGGCGCCGCCGGCGCCTGCGACACCTCGGGGGCACGCCCGCAAGCACTCATCACCACGACCGCCAAGGCGGCCAGAGGGAAGCGTAGATGTTTGATTGACTGTTCCATGGGGCACGTCCACCACTGTATTGAGAATGGGCGGAGTGTGTTCGCTGGACCCCGTTATCGACGAATCGAATGGGGCGAAGGTATATATCATTCGCAATGATATTAGAGTGCCCCGAGGGCTCTGGGACGGGGATTTCGTAAGCTTGCTATCGATTGTGGTGATGCTGGACGCGGCCTGGCGGCCGCTGCTACAGAAGAGGTGGCGCCGCGCAGGGCGTACACCGGTGATCTTCAGCGTGGATCAAGCCCAGCGCAGCCTTCGGCAGCGGCTACATCGCGTGGCAGCAACTGTCTTGTGGGAGCTGGCTTGCCAGCGAGCTTTTATGGCCCCAACAGCTCGCTGGCAAGCCA
>NZ_JBWCAM010000003.1:80546-173159 GCF_056175065.1 Pseudomonas sp. JC1203 | reverse complement strand
GTCAGGCCAAGTACTGGAGCAAGGCCCCGCAGCGCAAGTGTTCTCGGCCCCGCAGCACCCCTACACCCGCCAGCTCCTGGAAGCCGCCTTCATGGCCTAACCCCGCCGCTGCTACATCCTGTGGGAGCTGCCGCAGGCGGCGTCCGGCCCCGATGCGGTTCAGGCGCCGGGGGTTATGACCACGGTACAGGTGGTACCCGCCGCCAGTACCATGTCCTGCGGCACGTCATCCAACTGGATACGCACCGGCACGCGCTGGGCCAACCGGACCCAGTTGAAGGTCGGGTTCACATCGGCCACCAGCTCGCGGCTTTCGGGGTTGTCGCGATCGTAGATGCCGCGCGAGATGCTTTCAACGTGGCCCTTGAGCACTTCGCCGCTCATCATCTGCAGCTGCGCCTTGTCGCCTACATGCACGTTGGGCAGCTTCGATTCCTCGAAATAGCCGTACACCCAGAACGAATGGCGGTCGACCACGGCCATTTTCGCCTCGCCCACCTTGGCGTAGTCGCCAGGGTGCACGTTGAGGTTGGTGACGTAGCCGTCGGTGGTGGCGAGCACCTGGGTGCGGGCCAGGTTCAACTCAGCGGCGGCCAGTTGCGCCTGGGCCTGCTGGTAGTCGGCCTGGGCGGCGCTGGCGGTGTTGCCGGCGTCCTCGCGGCTTTCCTTGGACACCACCAGGTTGTCCATGTCGGCGCGGCGCTTGGCATTGACTTCGCGCATTTGCCAGGTGGCCTTGCGCGAGGCCACCAGGGCCTTGGCCTGGTCCACGGCCACTTGGTAGTGGGCCGGGTCGATGCGCATCAGCACGTCGCCCTTTTTCACCAGCTGGTTGTCGTGCACCGGCACCTCCACCACCACGCCGCTGACGTCCGGGGCGACGTTGATGATGTCGGCGCGCACGCGGCCGTCACGGGTCCAGGGCTGGGCCATGTAGTGGTTCCACAGGGTCGAACCCAGCTGGGCGGCCACGGCCACCACCAGCAGGGTCGCCACTACGCTGAAGAGTTTTTTCATGGTTGGCGTCTCAACGGTAGATCGTCAGCGCCAAGGCGCTGAACAGGCAGATGAACAGGCTCAGGCGCACCAGCGGGGCGTGCCAGAAGAAGCGGTACAGGTTCAGCGCGATCAACGCGCGGTCCAGCAGCCAGGCCAGCAGCGCGCTGGCGCCGAGCACCAGCAGCAGCGTCGGCAGGTACAGTTCGAGGAAAAACAGTTCGCGGGGCATGGTCGGTCAGGTCCGGTTCAGGCGCTGGCCAGCGGCGAGCGAGGGTTGAGCAGGGCGCTGCGGATAAAGTGCAGGTACGCCGCCTGGGGCTGCGCCGGTTGTGCCGCCAAGGCGTCATCCAGGGCCAGCAGCGCCTGTTCGCGCCGGGCCGCGCCGGGGCGCTCGAACAGCCGACTCAAGGCGCTGCTCACCGCCGCCGGTGCCTGCCCCAGTTCGCGCAGGCGCACCAGGGCGTGGCCGACGTCCTGCACGCTCAGCGCCCATTGCAGCAGCTCGTTCTGCACCGCCGGGCGCGCCGCCGACAGCGCGGTGGCGTGCTGCAGCACGTCACGGGTGCGGCTTTCGAAGCGCTGGCGCAGGTGCTTCATGCCACCGTTGGCGGCAAAGCCCACCTGGCGGCGCAGGTCGCGCTGCAGGTGGCGCCAGGCCCAGGGTGCATTGGTGGGCAGAATCACCGCGCCGGCGATGGCGCACAGGCCGAAGGCGATGATGTTGGCGATGCAGTCGTTGATGAAGCCGGCCGGGTTATACACCGTCAGGTTCGCCGGGATGGCACCCGAGGCGAAGGTGATCAGGAAGCCCAGGCCGATGCCCATGGTGGACAGGCGCGTGGTCAGGAAACCGCCGAACAGCAACGCTGGGGCCAGCACGAAGCACAGCAGGGCGAAGCCGTCGATGTGCGGGTAGAGGAAGAAGTATTCGACGAAGCCGAACAGGCTGCTGAGCACCACGCCCATGCCCATCTGCACGCCGGCGCGCCATGGGTTCGGCGTGCTGGCGGTGAGACTGATGCCGGCTGCTGCGGAAATCATCAGGCTGATGCCGCTGGGCCAGGCGCTGGCCAGCCAGAAGCTGGCGGCCAGGGCCACGGTGATGAAGCCGCGCAGGCCTGACGCTGCGCACACCCACAGGTTGGTGCGTGGCGTGTAGCCGGCGGCCCATTGCTCGCGCGGGTGGCGGTGGCTGGCCAGCGAGGCGTGGGTCTGGGCGTAGTCGTGCAGCTCGTCGATAAGCCCCAGCAGCAGCTCGCCGGCGGTGTCCAGGTCCTGCTGGCAGGCGGTGGCGGGCAGGTGCTGCAGGCGCAGCGCGGTGTCGGCGTGCAGGCGGTTCAGGCGCTCGGCCAGGGGCGCGGCGCCGGCGCTGTCCAGCGGTTGGTCACGGTAATCTTCCAGCAGCCTCACCAGCCCGCCCAGGGCCGGTTGCAGGTCTTGCCAGGCGTGCGGGGCTTCGTGCCGCAGGCGTTCGAGCTGTTGGTGCAGGGCGTTGAAGCGCGTGGTGCACTGCATGAATTCGCTGTTGAGGCGGCTCAGGCGGCCGCTGCGCATGTGCGTCAGCGGGTCTTCGAATACGGTCACGCTGCGCAGGTTCTCCAGGCCCACGGCCTCGGCCACCAGGCGGCGGTTGTGCTGGGCGAAGGCGCCCTCGGCCAGGCGGCCTTGCAGGCTGTCGGCGGCAAACGCGGCGAACAGCCCCAGGCGCTTGCCGATGGTGGCACGCAAGGCGGTGCGGCTGTTCTGCGGGAAGATCACCGCCGACACCACGCCACTGCAAATCACCGCCAGGCCAATCTCGATGGCCCGCCACACCGCCGACAGGTACACGCCTTCAGGGTGGGTGAGGGCCGGCACGCCGACGATGGCGGCGGTGTAGCCGGTAAGCACGAAGGCGTAGGCCTGGAAATTGCGGTAGCGCGCCGACAGTCCGCAGCACAGCCCCACCCACAGCGCCAGGCAGCCCAGGAATACATCACTGTGCTGGCCGAACAGGGCGATCAGGGTGATCACCACCACCAGCCCCAGTAGCGTGCCAAGCAGGCGCCAGGCGCTCTTGGCGATGACCGGGCCGCTTTGCGGCTGCATGACGATGAATACGGTGACCAGCGCCGTGGACGGTTGCGGCAGCTCCAGGCGCAGGGCCAGCCAGTAGGTCAGGAAAGCGGCGCACAGCAGCTTGAACAGGTAGATCCAGGTCACGCCGTCGCGCTCGGCCCATTCGCGCAGGGCCGGGCGCCAGTCGGTGGCCAGGCTCATGGTTGCTGCTCGCCGCGCAGCAGCGCGAGGCCGGGCTTGGCCGGGGCGGCGCGGGCCGGGTCGGGGGTGTCGTTGCCGGCGCGCACGCCGCCGCCCAGGGCAACCACCAGCGAAGCCTGGGTTTGCAGGCGTGCGGCCTGCACCTGCTGCAGGGTCTGCTGCTCGCGGAACAGCTGGGTCTGGGCGTTGAGGACGTCCAGGTAGCCGGTCAGGCCGCGCTGGAAGGCGATGCGCGCAATGTCATAGCTGCGCTGGGCGTTGGCCACGCCCTGGTTGGCCAGGGTGAATTGCTGGTCCATGGAATGGCGACGGATCAGTTGGTCGCTGATGTCTTTCAACGCCTGCACCAGGGTCTGGTTGTACTGCGCCACGGCCAGGTCGTAGCCGGCCGATGCGGCGCCCAGCTGGGCGCGCAGGCGGCCGCCGTCGAATATCGGCAGGCTCAGGGCCGGGCCCACGGTCCACGTCTGCTTGCTGGCGTTGAGGAACTCCAGCACGCCACCGCCGGTGGCGCTGAAGCCAAGGCTGGCGGCCAGGTCGACGTCGGGGTAGAAGCCGGCGCGGGCCACTTCGATGCCGCGCGCCTGGGCGTTGACCCGCCAGCGGCTGGCGACCACGTCGGGGCGCTGGCCCAGCAGTTGCGCCGGCAGGCGGGCTGGCAGCGCCAACGCAGCCCCCAGTGCCAGGGTCGGGCGCTGCAAAGTGTGCGCGGCGCCCGGGCCCTTGCCGGCCAAGGCGGCCAGCTGGTTGCCGCTGAGGGCGATGCTTTCGTCGAGGCTGTCGATCTGGCGCAGGGTTTCGGGCAGCGAGGTCTGCGCCTGGCTGACCTCCAGCTGGGTGCCGATGCCGTGGTCAAAACGCTTCTGGGCCAGGTCCAGCACTTGTTGCTGTTGCTTGAGCAGGGCCTGGAGAATGTCGCGCTGGGCGTACTGTTCCGACAACTGAATGTAGGCGCGGACGATATTGCCTTGTAGCTCCAGTTGCGCCGCGCGCGCCTGGGCGGCGGCTGCATGGGCGCTGTCCAGCGCCTGTTCGGTGGCGCTCTGCTCGCGGCCCCAGAGGTCCAGGGAATAGCTCATGCCCAGGGCGGCGCTGTTGTCGAAGTCGGTGACGTCGGCCAGCTCGCCGGGGCCGTAGAAGTTGTCGGTGGGCCATTTGTGGCGGGTAATCGAGGCCTTGCCGTTGATTTGCGGCGACTCATTGGCGGCGGTCACCCCGGCCATGGCCTTGGCCTGGCGCACCCGCGCGGCGGCTTCGGCCAGGCTTGGGCTGTTGCGCTGGGCGTCGTCTATCCAGCTATTGAGCTGCGCGTCGCCATAGGCCATCCACCAGCGGCTGTCGGGCCAGTGCGCGTCGCTGCGGGCCTGGGCAATGGCCGCGTCGGTCTGCAACTGGTTGGCGGCCATGGGCCGGCTTTCGGGGCCGATGCCGTGGGTGCTGATGCAACCGCTGATTGTTAACGTTAATGTGAGTAACATCAGGGGTAAGGCGTGTCTGGTCATGCGTGTATCGTTCCCCTGATGTGCCCGTTGATTATGGATGGGGAGGATTTTACCGGCTGGCGGCTGATGCAATAAACGCAACAACACATGATTGTTTGTTGTAATTAATTTTATAATCGCCCGGTCTATCGGGGAAACATCAGATGAACATCCTCCAGTACATGCGCGCCTTCGTCTGCGTGGCGCAAACCGGCAGCTTCACCCTGGCCGCCGAGCAGATGAACACCACCACCGCCAACCTGTCGCGGGCGGTGTCGAACCTCGAAAGCCACCTGCGCACCCGGCTGCTGAACCGCACCACCCGGCGCATCGCCATGACCGAGGCGGGCAAGCGCTATTACCACCGTTGCGAGAGCATCCTGGCGTCGGTGGCCGAAGCCGAAGCCGAGGCCGAAGCCACCCAGGACTACGCCGCCGGCAGCCTCAAGGTGCACGCCATGGCGGGCATCGGCATGCACTACGTGATCGAGGCCATGGCCGACTACCGCGAGCGCTACCCCGAGGTGAGTTTCGACCTGCACCTGAGCAACCGCGTGCCGGACCTGATCGAGGATGGGTTCGATGTCTCCATCGTGCTGGCCGCGCAATTACCCGACTCGGGCTACATCTCCCAGCGCCTGGGCACCATCTACAGCGTGCTGTGCGCCGCGCCACGCTACCTGGAACGCCGCGGCGGCGGGCCGCGCACCCCGGCCGAGCTGGAAGAGCACGACTGCCTGCTGATGAGCAGCGTTGCCTACCCGGACAACCGCTGGCAGTTTGAAGGCCCCGACGGCCCGGAAGTGGCCTCGCTGCGCGCCACGCCGTTCCAGGTCAACGCCATCGACGCCATGCGCGTGGCCATCCGCAGCGGCATGGGCATCGGCGTGCTGCCCAGCTACTCGGCCATCGACGGCCTGCGCAGCGGCGAGCTGGTGCGGGTGCTGCCCGGCTACCGCCTGCAGCGCCTGAACCTGTACGCCATCTACCCGTCGCGGCTATTTCTGGACGCGAAGATTCGTACCTGGGTGGAGCATTTGCGGGCGTCGTTGCCGCAGGCGCTGGCGGATGAGGAAAGTGACTTGAACGCGCAAACCTCTAACGCCAGCTGACCCGTAGCAGCGGCCGCGAGGCCGCGTCACAGACTACGCGGTGCCCGCGGACGCGGCCATGCGGCCGCTGCTACGGGGGCTAGCTGCAATGCGCCGAAGGTGAGCTCCATCAGCGTGAAGGCGATGATGATCGGGCTGGCGCCGCTGAGCACCGCCACTATCTGCCACAACGCGAACAACCCCCGCGCGGCGGCGTCGTACAGCCCGTGTTCGGGCCGGGTGTGCCGCAGCCGCAGCAGCGCCCACACAATCACCACGCTGCCCAGCAGGTTGGCCATGAGCATGTGCGCCGGGTCGGCCAGCGGCTGCGGCGCGCCCAGGCCCAGGCTTGCCGATAAACCAGCCAGTTGGCCGAACAGCCATTGCATGCTCCACGGCGTCATGAATGCCGCCGTGGCAAACAGGTCGTACCAGGCACTGGCGCGCACCAGGCGTAAATAGCGGGGGGTATCCATCGTGACAGGCTTCCATAGTGATAGGATCGCCAGGCTAAACCCTGGTGCATGGTCCAGGGTCAAGGGGGCAGGATGAAAATAGGGCAGGTGGCCGCGCTGGCCGGGGTGAGTTGCGACGCGCTGCGTTTCTACGAGGAGCGTGGGTTGATCCACTGCACCCGCAGCGCCAACGGGTACCGCCATTACCACCCGGACACCGTGCAGCTGGTGCAGTACATCCGCACCGCGCAGCAGCTGGGTTTCAGCCTGGCCGAGGTGGGTGAGAACCTGCCGGCGCTGTGGCAGGCCAACGACGAGCCGGCCGAGCGGCTGGCAGCGGTGTTCGCGCAGAAACTGGCGGCCATCGATGAGCGCATTGCCCAGCTGCAGGGGCTACGCCAGGCCCTGAGTGCGCGGGCACAGGCGGTGTGCCCGCTGGCACCGGTGCTTGACGCAGGTGCAGGCGGCGGGTAACCCTGCGCCCTTGGCGTTTTACCCTCAAGGATTTTCCATGGCCGACAGCCCCATCCGCATCACCGGCAAGGTACTGCTCTCTGACAACTGGTACCTGCTGAACAAGTACACCTTCGACCTGCGCCGCCGCGACGGCGGCTGGCAAACCCAGACCCGCGAGGTGTACGACCGCGGCAACGGCGCCACCATCCTGCTGTACAACCTGGCCAAGCGCACCGTGGTGCTGATCCGCCAGTTCCGCCTGCCCACCTTCCTCAATGGCCACGACGGCTTCCTGATCGAGACCGCCGCCGGGCTGCTGGACAACGCCAGCCCGGAGGCGCGCATTCGCCTGGAAGTGGAGGAGGAGACCGGCTACCGGGTCAAGGCCATCGAGAAGATCTTCGAGGCCTTCATGAGCCCCGGCGCGGTCACCGAGCGCATCCACTTTTTCATCGGTGAATACGAAGACGGCGACCGCGTGAACGCTGGCGGCGGCCTGGAAGAAGAAGGCGAGGACATCGAGGTGCTGGAGCTGGGCTTCGACGAAGCGCTGGCCATGGTCAGCAATGGCCAGATCGTCGACGGCAAGACCATCATGCTGTTGCAGTACCTCGAATTGCGCATCATGCCGCGTTAACTGTCAGCCCTGCAGCACCTGCGCGCCGGCCTGGCGCGGCAGCTTGATGGCGTCCACCAGGGCAATCAGGCCCAGCACCGCGATGCCCAGGAAGGCCACGCGGAAGTCGCTGGGCTGGGCCTGGGCGGCGTGGCCCTGAATGCTCATGGACAGGCGCAGCAGCAGCGCCGCGGCGGCCACGCCCACGCCCATGCCCAGCTGGAAGAACATGCTGAACAGGGTCGAGGCCTCGCTCATGCGGTCCTTGGGCACGTCGGCGAAGCCGATGGAGTTGTAGCAGGTGAACTGCATCGAGCGCGACAGGCCGCCAATGAACAGCACCAGCGCCACCAGCGGCCACGGCGTGCTGGCGCTGAACAGCGCGCAGGCGGCGATGGAGGCCACGCCAATCAGGCCATTCACCAGCAGCACCCGGCGGAAGCCGAAGCGGCGCATGGTGGCGGTGGTGAAGGGTTTCATCGCCAGGTTGCCGGCGAATACCGCCAGCACCAGGCTGCCGGCGTACACCGGCGAGAAGCCGAAGCCTACCTGGAACAGCAGCGGCAGCAGGAACGGCAGGGCGCTGATGGCGACGCGGAACAGCGAGCCGCCGAAGATGCTGACGCGGAAGGTGTCAATGGCCACCGGGCCCAGCGGCAGCAGCGGCGAGGGGTGACGGCGGCAATGCCGGATGGCCAGCACCGCCAGCACCGCGCCGGCCGCCAGCAGGCCGAGGCCGGTGCCCACATGCTCGGCGCCGCCCAGCCACTCCAGGCCCAGCATCAGCGCCGCGCAGGCACCGGCCAGCAGCAGGAAACCGACGCTGTCGAACGGCCGGGTGTTTTCAGCGTGGCCCTTGGGCACCAGCCACAGCGCGCAGCCCAGGGCGATGGCGCCCAGCGGCAGGTTGACGAAGAAAATCCATGGCCAGGAGGCGTGCGTGACGATCAGCCCGCCCAGCGGCGGGCCAAGAATCGGCGCCACCAGGCCGGGCCAGGTGATGACCGCGATCATCTTCACCAAATCTTTCTTCTCGGTGGTACGCAGCACCGCCAGGCGCCCCACCGGCACCATCATCGCGCCGCCGATGCCTTGCAGCACGCGGGCCGCCACGAAGCTCTCAAGGCTTTGGCTCAGGCCGCACCACAGCGAGGCCAGGGTGAACAGGCTGATGGCGCAGGAAAACACCCGGCGGGTGCCGAAACGGTCGGCCACCCAGCCCGACAGCGGAATGAAGATCGCCACCGCCAGCAGGTAGGCGCTGATACCGATGTTGAGGTCCACGGGCGCCTTGCCAAATTGCTGGGCAATCTGCGGCAGGGCGGTGCTGATTACCGTGGCGTCGAGGTTCTCCATGAAGAAGGTGACGGCCACCAGCAGGGCGATCCAGGTAGCGGGCGTGGGGCGGTTGTCGGGCACTGTGGGGTTCCTTGTGTTGCCGAACGACGTACGAACAGGTGAGTTCGCGTTTCATTCTGCCTTCGGGGAAACCTTTTGTAACACCAATTTTCACCGGCGCCGGATGAAAATCGGAATACGCAGCCGTCTTCGGTGGGAGCTGGCTTGCCAGCGAGCTTTTCGGGCCCCAACAGCTCGCTGGCAAGCCAGCTCCCACATGAAGCCAGGCTGCGTCAGGGGCGCCGTGGTCGGTCAGGACAAGTTGAACTCGACGCGCTCAGGCACCCGCGTCATCAATACTTTGCCGCCGCGAATCGACACCCGCGCCTTGGCCTGGCGCCGCACCGCCTCGTAATCACTTTCCGCGTCCAGAATCACCAGGTTGGCCGGGCGCCCCACCTCAATGCCGTAGCCTTCGCCCAAATTCATGGCGCGGGCGCTGTTGTCGGTCACCAGGTCCAGGCTGCGGGCCAGGTCCTCGAAGCCCATCATGTGGCAAATGTGCAGGCCGGCATCCAGCACGCGCAGGATGTTGCCGTTGCCCAGCGGGTACCAGGGGTCCTTGATCGAGTCCTGGCCGAAGCACACGTTCAGGCCGGCGCGGTCCAGCTCGGCCACGCGGGTCACGCCGCGGCGCTTGGGGAAGGTGTCGAAGCGGCCCTGCAGGTGGATGCTCTCGGTGGGGCAGGAGACGAAGTTGATGCCCGACAGCTTCAGCAGGCGGAACAGCTTGGAGCAGTAGGCGTTGTCGTAGGAACCCATGGCCGTGGTGTGGCTGGCCGTGACACGGCTGCCCATGCCGCGCACGCGGGCTTCTTCGGCCAGCACTTCAAGGAAGCGCGAGTGCGGGTCGTCGGTCTCGTCGCAGTGCACGTCCACCAGGCAGCCGGTGCGCTCGGCCAGGTCCATCAGGAACTTGATCGAGCTGACGCCCTGGTCGCGGGTGTTCTCGAAGTGCGGGATGCCGCCGACCACGTCGGCGCCCATCTCGATGGCCTGCTCCATCAGCGCGCGGCCGTTGGCGAACGACTCGATGCCTTCCTGGGGGAAGGCGACGATTTGCAGGTCGATGAGGTGACGGGCTTCCTCGCGCACTTCAAGCATGGCCTTCAGCGCGCCCAGGGTCGGGTCGGTGACATCGATGTGGGTGCGCACGTGCTGGATGCCGTGCTCGGCGAGCATGCGGATGGTGGTGTGGGCGCGCTGCTTGGTGTCTTCGTGGGTAATGGTGGCCTTGCGTTGGCCCCAGCGCTCGATGCCTTCGAACAGCGTGCCGCTCATGTTCCATTCCGGCTCGCCGGCGGTGAGGGTGGCGTCGAGGTGAATGTGCGGCTCCACCAGCGGCGCGATCAACAGCTGCCCGCGGGCATCGACGTCATCGCCTGCAGGCGCGCGCGTGGCGGCTTGCGCAGTGATGGCGCTGATGCGCGCGCCGTCGCAGGTCACGGTAAACAGGCCCTGGCGTTTGCGCAGGGTGGCATTGATGATGTTCATGGGCGGTCCTGTAGCTGGGCCTCGGCCATGCGCCATACCAGCAGCGCGACCGAAGCGTTCATGCGGAAAAGGGGATCATCGAGCGACTGCTCGCTGAGCTGTTCGATTCGTTGCAGCCGTTGGTTCAGGGTGTTGCGGTGAACGCCCAGGCGCTGGGCAGCCTTGAGGCCGTTGCCGTTTTCCTGCAGCAGCGCGTCCAGGGTGTGCAGCAGGGTCTGCGGTTGTTTGCGGCCGGGTTCCTGCAACGGACCCAGCGTCTGGCGCACGAAAGTGTCGATGATGCGGCGGTCGGGGATGGCCTGCAGCAGGCGCAGCACGCCCAGCTCGTTGAAGTCGCACAGGCCGTTGGCCGGGCGCAGGTGCTCGGCCACTTCCAGCGCCTGGCGCGCTTCGCCCAGGGCCTGGCGGTATTGCCCGGGGTCGTCGACCACGGTGGACAGGCCCATGAACAGTGTCATGGGCGCGCTCATGCCCAGCAGGTCGCGGTACAGCGGTGCCAGTTGGCTGCGCGGGTCGACGTCGCTGGCCAGCAACACCACCAGCAAATCCCCCTGGCTGACCACCGGCAGCGGCAACGGGTGGGCGCTGTTCCAGGCTTCCAGCTGGTCTTCCAACGCCTGGCGGCAGTGCTGCAACTGGCGCTCGGCCTCGGGCGGCGGGCTGTGGGCGAACACTGCGGCCTGGTTCGACAGGCGCATCACCAGCACCCGCCGTGGCCCGTCCAGCGGCACCTGCAGGTGGGCGGCGCGCTGGCGCACGATGGCAAGCCCAGGGTAGTCGCCGCTCAGCAGCTGGCCGAGGATGTCGTGGCGCGAGCGGCGCACCTGGGCCATCTGCACCAGCGAGGTGCCGATCAGGTGGGTGACGATGACCATCTTCAGGCCGTAGGGCTGCTCGATCAGCGGCACGCCCAGTTCCTCTGCCAGCGCCACCACGGAAGCCGGGATGCGGCGGATGAACGCCTCGCCGGTAA
Organism: Pseudomonas sp. JC1203; assembly: GCF_056175065.1. Taxonomy (NCBI): domain Bacteria; kingdom Pseudomonadati; phylum Pseudomonadota; class Gammaproteobacteria; order Pseudomonadales; family Pseudomonadaceae; genus Pseudomonas; species Pseudomonas sp. JC1203. The sequence continues at coordinate 161,937 of NZ_JBWCAM010000003.1, read as the reverse complement.
GGATCACCAGCCCGGCGATGGCGCAGCGCTCGCCCTCCCGCACCAGGCGCAGCAGGTTGGCCTCGTCGCGCGCCAGGTTGATGCCGGTGACGAACACCAGTTCGCCGCCCATCACCCAGTCGGCGATGCCTTCGTTCTCGGCCACGTACGACCAGCGCACGCTGCGGTGGCACTGGCGGGCACCGGCACGCAGGGCCATGGCTTCAAGGCCCGGCAGCGCCAGAATCTGTTCAACGGTAAGGCTCACGTTTCCTCCTGCAGGTGAAGGCGGCGCTGGCCGCCCAGTTGCAACAGCAGCCAGTAGCAGCCGGCCGAGGCGGCGATGCCCACCAGCGGCGCAATCCACGGTGACGCATACGCGGCCACCGCGCCCACGGCGTAGGCGCCCAGGCCCGCCAGGTTATAGCGCGGCAGGCGGGCGTCCGCCAGGCGCGGGTAGCGGCCACGGTGGCGGCACCAGAAGTCGGCCATGATCACCCCGCCGATGGGCGGGATGATCGAGCCCAGCAGAATCAGGAAGGGGATCAGCAATTGGTACATGCCGCCGATGGCCAGCACCACGCCGACGCCGGCGGCCACCAGGGTCATGGTGCGCCGGCGTTCGCTGCGCACCAGGTGGCAGGCGGCGGCCGAGACGTTGTAGATGGTCGGGCCCTGAATCGTCCACAGGTTCAGGCACAGCATCACCACGGCGGCGAACGACAGGCCCTGCAGCATCATCACCTCGACGATGTCAGCCTGCTGGTAGACGATGGCGCACCAGGCCCCGGCGACGATCATCAGGCCGTTGCCCACCAGGAAGCTGAGCACGCTGGCAACCACCGCAATGCGCCCGCTGCGCGCCAGCCGCGTCCAGTTGGTGGCTTGGGTGGCGCCGCTGGCGAAGGTGCCGAAGACCATGGTGATGGCAGCCGACACGCTCATGGTTTGCTGTGGCAGCACGGCGCTCAGGCCCTGCCAGCCACCGATGGTGCGCGTGGCGATGACCATCGACACCACCAGCAGGATGAACATCAGCGGCACCGACAGCCGCGACAGCACGTCCAGGCCCTTGTAGCCCACCAACGCCGTGAGGCAGAAGCCGAAGCCGAACAGCACCATCAACGGCGTGGTCAACCCTTCGCTCAGGCCCAGCAGTTTCACCAGCACGATGGCTACCGTGGCGGTGCCCCAGGCATACCAGCCCAGTTCGGCGAAGCCCAGCAGCACATCGGAAAGACGGCTGCCTGCCTCGCCAAAGCAGAAACGCCCCATCAGCACGGTGTTCAGCCCGCTGCGCGCGGCGATCAACGCCAGGGCCGCGGCGTAGATCGCCAGCAGGCTGTTGCCGATGAAGGCGATCCACAGCATGTCGCTTACCCCGAAGGCCATGCCCAGCTTGCCGCCGGCAAACATGGTGCCGGTGAAGAAGGTGAAACTGAACAGCACCATGGCGATGGACAGCAACCCTTTGCGCCCTTGGGGTGGGGCTTCGCTCAAGGGAAAATCGGTTGCGCTCATTGTTGTTCTCCGCAGGCAATCAGTGAAGTGATAGGCCTTGCCAGAGCAAGTAGCGGGCCACTGCATAAAGCAGGGCAGAGGTGCTGTCGATGGGTGTTCACTGTGCACAGTCTTGTTGGTTTTATTGTACGGATGCTGTGCATCGTGCCTCAAAAGGTGGCGTGGCTGCACCTGTTTCGACCTTCGGCTGCTGGACGAACACTATGCGCGTGAGTAACGTGTGGAAAATCCTGAACACAAGAACAAAGGGAATCACACGGATGAGAGAACAGGGCAAGCCGGAACCGCCCCGGGGGGCGCGGCCCTTTCTGGGCGCGGGGATATTCCTGCTGACGTTGCAGGTGCTGTGCAGTGTGTGCGAACGCCATCACTGGGGCTTGGCGGTGGTAGGCGCGTTGCTGGCCACCGGGGTGTGGGGGTATGGCGAGTGGCAGGCGCTGCGGCGCGAGCGGCAGCAGGGGTGGCAGGCGTAAAGCCGTGACGCCGCCTGGCGGCAGCTGCTACAGGTGTTGCGTAGCAGCTGCCGTAGGCGGCGTCTATTGGCCTAGCAGTAGCGGTCGATCACCTGGACCTGCGCCGCTTGCCGCGCCTCGGGCCATTGGGCCTCAAGGGTGTGCAGCACGCGCCCCAGGAACTCGCGGTCGGCCGCTGCCTTGCGGCCAATGTAGCCCTGGCCCCGGCGGTAGGTGCGCAGGCGGGCCCGCATGGTTGGCTGGCTCTGTTCGAATTCGGTTTCGCCGGCGTAACGCGCCATTGCGTCGATATGAACTTCGCCCGATTCGCAGACCCACAGGATGTGGCTGTCCAGCGTGTCTTTGCGCGATGCGAACAATTGAGCCAGTTCTTCAATGGTCGGTTGATTGTTCAAGTTCATGATGTAAGTCCCCTCGACTGTTATTTCTATTGTCTGTGTTGAGTTCAAACATGGCCCCCAATCGGCCACTGCGCGGTGCTGCAAGGCAAAAAAGCCGGTTGCAGATGGCGCGGGGTTGATGTGTGTAGCGTTGATGGAAAGTGGCTACAGCAGGGAGGAAGGCGCGACGAATCAGGAAGATCACGGACGACGGTACTGCAGTCAGCCACAAGCATCTTGAGATCGTCTCGCCGGCCTGGTGCCCCATACGGGCGACCTGCCGGTCAGCTTTTCATCAATCTGCCTTGTGGGCAGTACACATCACGCAACCGGACGACGGCTTGTCGCCAGGCTTTGACACCCTTTGCCTTGGCTCCCGATCGGGGAGACAGCTTCACTATGCAAGGCGTGGTGCAGGGCGTCAACACCTTTTGTAGTGATTTTTTATCGGCACTACATGGTTTTTGGCGAGGGCCTTTGTTTATAAGGGTTTGAGCCGAAAAGGCGACTTGGTGGCTTGAAAATGACTGGTTAGTCAGGCGCTTGGGCTGATGTTTCGGGTGCGGCAAGGGGGGCGACGGAAGCGATTGCAGGTGCCGGTTGCAGTGCTTTACCCATCTGGAAAGCGGCCAGCATGTTGGAGGTCAACGATGCGTTGAACGAGGCCACGCCAAACACAATGGCGAGGGAAGCGCTGACCGCGGTCACCAGAATAGTAGTGCGCAGCGAACTGAAGCCGGTGCGCATTTCTACAGCCATGTCGCGGACCTCGCCGGTCAGGGCTTCAAGTTGTTTGTCGCGCATTGCCTGACCTTCGTAATAGCGCTGGTCGCGCTCGGCCTGTACCAGCATGAAGTTATCGAATCGGGCATGAGTGCCGTCCGCCTTGGCATTGGCGGCATCGATCTTGGCGTTGATGGTCTCGACGCGTGCATCCATGCGCGCCTCGATGGCTTCGATTTTGGCGTCGAATACGTCGCGTGACACTGCGCTCATCGTAAGTATTCCTGGGCGGTCGTTCCTTGAGCAGTCCATTATCCGGGCCACAGCCCAGGAGTCCAGCGCCGCGCCAGGCTACTTTGTAACCCGTCGTGAGCCGTCCCTGTATCGCAACTGTGACCAAATATCATCTGCCAATGAGATGTATAAGTAATTGATAAGTAATATCATTCATGCGGGCGGCATTTTGCCCTCCTGCAGCGCTTTCGTGCCTTTGGCCCGCGCTTATCACTATTGCTTCCACAGGACTGATCATGCTCCCACCTGTTTGCCAAGGCGTCCCGTTCCGGCCCACGATGCTCGCACTTCTGTGCTCGCTGGCCATGACGGCGCAGGCGGCCACTGTCACCAACTCGCAGGATGCGACCGCCAAGCAGGGTGATGGCACCCTGCAGTTGAGCGACGTCAACATCTCTGCGCAGTCGCTGACTGCCGCGCCTTCGCTGCCGCCGGTGTACGCCGGCGGGCAGGTGGCACGGGGCGCGCAGATGGGCGTGCTGGGCAACCAGGACATCATGGACACGCCGTTCACCAGCACCGCCTACACCTCGGAGCTGATCGAGAACCAGCAGGCCGAGAACATCGGCGACGTGCTGCTCAACGACTCCTCGGTGCGCCAGGCCTCGGGCTATGGCAACCAGGCCCAGGTGTTCATGATCCGCGGCCTGCCACTGGCCACCGATGACATCTCCTTCAACGGCCTGTACGGCATGCTGCCGCGGCAGATCATTTCCACTGACGGCATCGAGCGCGTGGAAGTGTTCCGCGGCCCCAGCGCCTTCACCAATGGCATAACCCCCACCGGCACCGGCCTGGGCGGTTCGGTGAACCTGCAACCCAAGCGCGCCGACGACACGCCGCTGCGCCGCCTGACCACCGACATCAGCGACAACGGCCGCGTGGGCGAGCACCTGGACCTTGGCCAGCGCTTTGGCGAGGACAACCAGTTCGGCGCGCGCGTGAACCTGGCCCAGCGCAGCGGCAACACGGGCGTCGACCACGAAAGCCAGAGCGAGCAGGTGTTCACTGCAGGCCTGGATTACCGCGGCGACAAGCTGCGCCTGTCCGCCGACTTCGGCTACCAGAAGGAAGACATCGACGGCGGCCGCAACTCGGTGTTCCTGGGCAGCGCCACCAAGGCACCCAAGGCGCCGTCGTCCACCACCAATGCCAACGCCAAGTGGGCCAACACCACGCTGGAAGACACCTACGGCATGCTGCGTGGCGAGTACGACCTCAACGACAACTGGACTGCCTACGCGGCTGGCGGCTACAAGCACACCCGCGAAAACGGTCGCTATTCCTCGGTGACCCTGACCGACAACGCCGGCGACGCCAACGTGACCGGCTCGACCATCCCCCATGACGAGGACAACACCAGCTTCTCGGCGGGCCTGAACGGCAAGTTGCAGACCGGCGCGGTCAGCCACCGCCTGAACGTCGGCATGGCTGATATCTGGGCCCAGCAGCGCAGCGCCTACAATTTCGACCTGACCGGCGAAGCCTCGAACATCTACAACCCGGTGGCCACCGCCAAGCCGGTCTACAACTACCCGGGCGGCGACCTCAGCGACCCAGGCATCACCGGCAAGACCTTCAACCGCAGCCTGGCCGCCTCCGACACCGTCGGCTTCCTCGACGACCGCGTGCTGGTGACCGCCGGCCTGCGCCGCCAGCAACTGGTGGTAGAGAGCTACGATTACAATTCCGGCGACCGCACCGCCAACTACGACAAGGAAATCACCACCCCGGTGTTCGGCCTGGTGATCAAGCCGTGGGAGCACGTGTCGTTCTACGCCAACCGTATCGAGGGGCTGGCCGCGGGTGACACCGCACCGTCCACCGCCAGCAACTACGGCCAGACCTTTGCGCCCGGGCGCACCAAGCAAGTGGAAGCGGGGGTCAAGGTGGACATGGGCACCTACGGCGCCACCCTGGGCGTTTACCGCATCGAGGAGCCCACCGCCGGCTACACCAACAGCGCCTTGTTGTACGTGCAGGACGGCACCCAGATCAACAAGGGCGTCGAGTTCAACGCCTTCGGCGAGCCCGTGCAGGGCTTGCGCATCCTGGGTGGCGTGACGGTAATGAAGACCCGCGTCGAAGACACCCAGAACGGCACCAATGATGGCAACCGCGCCATTGGCGTGCCGACCTTCCAGCTCAACGCCGGCATCGACTGGGACGTGCCGGGCCTGGAAGGCGTGTCGCTGAACGGGCGCATGCTGCGCACCGGCGGCCAGTACGCCGACGCGGCGAACACCATCAGCCTGCCGACCTGGAACCGCTTCGACGCCGGTGCGCGTTATGGCTTCAAGGTGGACGAGCGTGACGTGACCCTGCGCGCCACCGTGGAAAACGTGTTCAACAAGGACTACTGGGCCTCGGCCCAGGGTGGCTACCTGACCCAGGGTGAGCCACGGGTGATGAAGTTGTCGGCTACCGTCGATTTCTGATTCCGTGCGGTGGCTGTGACGCGGCCTTTGGCCGCTGCTACAGGAATGTGTAGCAGCGGCCGCAGGCCGCGTCACCGGCGCCGCAATCAAACGCTGGCCGGGTCAGTCTTGTCAGGGTCGATCTGCAACGCCGCCAGCGCCTGCGCCACCACCGCGCGCGCTACCATTCCCTCATCCGCCAGCGCCTTCAACGCCGCCAGCACCACGAACTGGCGGTCCACCTCGAAGTGCCGGCGCAACGCCTCGCGGGTGTCCGACTGGCCAAAGCCATCGGTGCCCAGCGCCACGAACCGGCGCCCGTCGACGAAGGGGCGGATCTGGTCGGCGAAGATCTTCATGTAATCGGTGGCCACCACCACCGGCCCTTGCCGGCCCGCCAGGCAGGCCTGCACGTGGCAGCGGCGCGGCGCCGCTTCAGGGTGCAGCAGGTTCCAGCGCTCCACCGCCTGGCCTTCGCGGCGCAGCTCGGTGAGGCTGGTGGCGCTCCACACATCGCTGGCCACGCCGTAGTCGCGGGCCAATATTTCGCCGGCGGCCAGCACCTCGCGCAGGATGGCGCCGCAACCCATCAGTTGCACATGTGGGGTGCCGGCAGCGGGCAGGGTGCTGGCCAGGTTGTACAGGCCCTTGAGAATGCCGTCCTCCGCGCCCTCGGGCAGGTCGGGGTGGCTGTAGTTTTCGTTAAGCAGGGTGATGTAGTAGTACACGTCCTCGTTGTCGACAAACATGCGGCGCATGCCGGCATGGATGATCACCGCCAGCTCGTAGGCATAGGTGGGGTCGTAGGCCACGCAGCAGGGGATGGTCGCGGCCAGCACATGGCTGTGGCCGTCGTCGTGCTGCAGGCCTTCGCCCATCAGCGTGGTGCGCCCCGAGGTGGCGCCCAGCAGGAAGCCGCGGGCGCGGGCGTCGCCGGCGGCCCAGGCCAGGTCGCCGATGCGCTGGAAGCCGAACATCGAGTAGTAGATGTAGAAGGGCAGGGTGGCCACGCCGTGGTTGGCGTAGGCGGTGCTGGCGGCGATCCACGAGGACATGGCGCCGGACTCGTTGAGGCCCTCCTGCATGATCTGGCCGTCCTTGCTCTCCTTGTAATAGCTCAGCTGGCCGGCGTCCTGGGGCGTGTACAGTTGGCCCACGTGGGAGTGAATGCCGATCTGGCGGAACAGGCTTTCCATGCCGAAGGTGCGTGACTCGTCCGGCACGATGGGCACCACGCGCGGGCCCACCTGGGGGTCCTTGAGCAGCGTGCCCAGCAGGCGTACGAAGGCCATGGTGGTGGAAATTTCGCGTTCGCCAGTGCCCTTCAGCTGAGCGCCGAAGGTGGCCAGCGGCGGGATCGGCAACGGCTCGACCTCGGCGTGGCGGGCAGGCACGTGGCCGCCCAGATGGCTGCGGCGCGCCTGCAGGTAGCGGGCTTCCTGGCTGTCGGGCTCGGGCTTGAGGTAAGGCAGCGCGGCCACTTGTTCATCGGACAGGCTCAAGTGGAAGCGGTCGCGGAACGCCTTGAGCGCCTCCAGGCCCATTTTCTTCTGCTGGTGGTTGATGTTCTGCCCCTCGCCAGCCTCGCCCATGCCGAAGCCCTTGACGGTCTTGGCCAGGATCACCGTCGGTGCCCCTGCGTGGCGCATGGCTGCGGCGTAGGCGTTGTAGACCTTGTGCGGGTCGTGGCCGCCGCGTGACAGCTTCCAGATCTCGTCGTCCGACAGGTCCGCCACCAGCGCCAGCAGCTCGGGGTATTTGCCGAAGAAGTGCTCGCGCACGTAGGCGCCGTTCTGCGACTTGTAGTTCTGGTAGTCGCCGTCCACGCACTCCATCATGCGCTGGCGCAGCAGGCCGCTGCGGTCCTTGTCCAGCAGGCGGTCCCAACCGCTGCCCCAGATCACCTTGATCACGTTCCAGCCAGCGGCGCGGTACAGGCTCTCGAATTCCTGGATGACCTTGGCGTTGCCGCGCACCGGGCCGTCCAGGCGCTGCAGGTTGCAGTTGACCACGAAGATCAGGTTGTCGAGCTTCTCGCGGCCGGCCAGGGAAATGGCCGCCAGCGACTCGGGCTGGTCCATCTCGCCGTCGCCCAGGAAGGCCCACACCTTGCGGCCCTGGTGTTCGCTGAGCGCGCGGTTTTCCAGGTAGCGCATGAAGCGCGCCTGGTAGGCGGCGGTGATCGGCCCCAGGCCCATGGACACCGTGGGGAATTGCCAGAAGCCGGGCATCAGCCGTGGGTGCGGGTAGGAGCTGATGCCGTCGCGGTCGCTTTCGCGGCGGAAATTGTCCAGCTGCGCCTCGCTGAGGCGGCCCTCCAGGAACGCGCGGCCGTAGATGCCGGGCGAGGAGTGGCCCTGGATGTACACCAGGTCGCCTGCGAACGTGGCGGTGCGGCCGCGGAAGAAGTGGTCGAAGCCCACGTCGTACAGCACCGCGGCGGAGGCGTAGCTGGCGATGTGGCCGCCCACGCCCGAGTGCTTGCCGGCGCGCAGCACCATGGTCAGCGCGTTCCAGCGGATCAGCGCGTTGAGGCGCTGCTCGATGCCCAGGTCGCCGGGGTAGGGCCGTTCGCGGTCGGGGGCGATGGTGTTGACGTACGGGGTGGCCACCCGGCCATGAAAGTCGCCGTGGCGCGCCACGTCGAAATCCAGCAGCTGGTCGATCAGGTAATGGGCGCGCGGGCGGCCCTCCACGTCCATCACCGACTCCATCGACTCCAGCCATTCACGGGTCTGCTGGGGGTCCCTGTCCAGAAACCTCGATTGCTCGCTCATCACGCCTCCTGGTGTTTTGATTGCAAATGCAATTACATTCAATCTAGCGCCGGGTAGCGTACAATTGCAACTATATTTCCCTCTGCTTCAGGAGTCGCCATGGCCCAGGGCCAAGCAGATCTTTGGTTCAACTTCGTGCGTGCGCACCGCTCGCTGATCCGCGAGATAGAGCGCCGCCTGGCCGCCGAGCAGTTGCCGGCGTACGCCTGGTACGACGCCCTGTGGGGCATTGAAAGCGGGCCTGCGGGGCAGCGGCGTATGCATGAGCTGGCCGACGTGATGGTGATCGAGCGCTACAACCTCACGCGGTTGGTGGACCGCCTGGAAGCCGAGGGGCTGGTGCAGCGGCGCCGCGCCGAGGGCGATGGCCGTGGCGCCACGGTGGGCATCACCGACAAGGGCCGGGCGCTGCGCCAGCGCATGTGGGGAGTGTACGAGGGGGCGGTGAAGGAGCTGTTCCTGAGCCAGTTCGCCCCCGGCGAGGCCGAGCGGTTCGCCCAGACCCTGGAGGGCGCGCGGCTGGCGGCGAACGGGCCGTGACGACGAGGTGTTGTGGGAGCTGGCTCGCCAGCGAGTTTTTCAGGGCCTGAACAGCTCGCTGGCAAGCCAGCTCCCACAAAGGCAGTTGCTGCTACATCGGTTTGTACGGGGTGAAGAAATCAGCCCCCATCCAGGCCGGTGTCGGCGTGCTGTCGATCGGCCCGCCACGGTGGTAGCTGGCCGCCAGCTGCGGGTCGCCGCTGCCGTTGTACACCGCCACCGCCGGGAAGGGGTATAGCGGCCGGGTGCGGCCGGCGTTGGCCTGGTCGGCCGCGGCCACGGGCAGGCTCATTGGCCCCATGGCCTTGGCCGCACCTGCAGGTAGCGCCATGGGCGCGCCGAAGCTTTGCGCCTTGGGCGTGGCCTGGGTGGTGAGGATCATGTCCGGGGCCTGCTGGCGCTCAACCCAGCTCATCATCGGCGTCAGCAGGTCCAGCTCGCCGGGGCCTTCGCCGCCGCCACAATGATGCACGCCGGGCAGCAGGTACAGGCGCTCGAACGCTTCGCTGCGGGCCTCGCCCATCTGCTTGCGCAGCGCCTGGTGGTAGGCCAGGCTGTTGAGCGGCGAGATGTGCGGGTCAGCCCAGCCGTGCCAGATGATCAACTTGCCGCCACGCCCGGCAAACGCCGAGAGGTCGGGGTTGGTGGCGTCGTACAGCGGGTGCAGGGTACGCAAGCGGTCGAAGGTGGCCTTGTCGAACGTCGCGTCGGCAATGGTCAGGGTGCGCGTGGGGTTGCTGGCGAAGCTGACGTTCTGCAGCGCGTCCAGGGCAATCTTCTGGCTGAAGATCGGCTGGTCGGCGGCCATCGGCACGAACACCCCGGCCCACGCCAGTTCCGAGCCCGGTTGCGGGCCACCGATGGTCAAGCGCTGGCCGCTGTCGGGGTCACGGGGGCCGTCGTACAGCTTGCGCACGGCGCCCACTTCGGCGGCGGTCAGACACTGGTCGGTGGCTTGCCCGGCCTTGCACTGAATAGTGGCGGGGTCGAAGTGGCAACTGCGTGGGTCGCTGATCAGCCGGTCTGCCTGGCCGTCCTGGGCGTCGCACTGGGCCAGCACGGCGTCATGCAGCAGGCCCAGGCGGCTGGCCACCAGAATGGCCTTGCCGTCCGGGCCTTCGTTGGCGCGGGCCTGCCAGGCGTGGTACAGGGCGTTCTGCACCTGGAAGTTCAGCGCCGCGGCGCCGGCGATGATGCCGTTGAAATCATCGGGGTAACGCTGCGCCTCCATCAGCGCCTCGCGGCCGCCGTCCGAGCAGCCGTTGAAGTAGGCGTATGCCTGCGGCTGGCCGTAGAACGCCTTGATCAGCTGCTTGGCCACCAAAGCGGTGAGGTGCTGGCTGCGATAGGCGAAGTCGACGCGCTTTTGCGGGTCCTGGCCGAACTCGCTGCTGTTGCCCTCATGGCCCATGTCGGTGGCGGCGGTGACGAAGCCACCGGTGTCCAGCGGCACGCACCCTTGGGCTGCGCCCACCTGGGTGGCGATGTTGCCGCACAGGCCGCCGCAGCCTACCTGCAGGTAGCGCTGGGTCCAGGTGCGGGTAGGCAGGCTGACGCGGAAACCGATGGTGGGGGCCAGGGTGCCTTGCACTACGCAATGGCTGATGCCGTTGTCGGTGGTTTCACTGGCGCTGGTGATGTGGCTGCCGGCGCCACCCAGGGCGGTGAGGTCCTGGGTTTTCAAGGCGGCGCAGGTCTGGGTGGGTTGTACCACGGGCAGGGCGGCGATGCCCTGGGCGTGGGCAGTGCCGGCCAGCAGCAGGGCCAGCAAAGCGGCGATCGGGAACGTCTTCATGACAGGGTCCTTGGGAGTGGCGGACGCGGCCTGCGGCCGCTGCTACGGGTGCACCGTGGCAGCGGCCGCAGGCCGCGTCATGAAGGGCTTAGAACGTCTGGCCCAGGGAGAACTGGAACACTTGCGCCTCGGAGCCGCTTGGGCTGCGAATCGGCAACGCCAGGCTGAAGGTCAGCGGGCCCAGCGGCGAGTACCAGGTAGCGCCGACGCCGATGGACGCCGCCATCTGGTCCAGGCTCACGTTGCCGCAGTTCTGGGTAGTGGAAAGGTAGCACTTGTCCGAGTACACGGTGCCGAAGTCCCAGAAAATAGAGGTCTGCAACGACTTCTGGTCCTTGATGAACGGCATCGGGAACAGGTATTCGGCGCCGCCGGTGATCAGGATATTGCCGCCCAGGGCGTCGGTGTCACGGTCGGAGTAGTATTCCTGGCCCATGGACGAGTAGGCGCCAGTGGCCGGCGTGCTGCGCGGGCCCAGAGTGCCGCTCTTGAAGCCGCGCACACTGCCTTCGCCGCCCGCGGTGTAGTTCTCGTAGAACGGCAGGCCGTCGGTGGAACCGTAGCCGTTGCCGTAGCCAAGCTTGGTGTGCAGGCGGATCGAGGTGGTGTTGCTCATGGGCAGGAAGGTCTGCCCGGTGTAGTCGACCTTGTAGAACGTCAGGTCACTGCCCGGCACCGTGGCCATGAAGCTCAGGCTCTGCGAGTGGCCGCGGTTGGCCAGCACGCCGCGGTTGAGGGTCGATTCCGACCAGGCCACGCTGGCCTTGAGGTTGGTGAAGCTCTCGCCGTTGCGCTGGATGAAGTCGTAGATTTCGTCGGCGCTGTAGGTGCCCGGGCTGATGTCGTCGTGCTGCAGCGTCAGCCCGTAGGTCATGCGCGTGGTTTCGCTGATCGGGTAGCCGAAGGTCATGCCGGCGCCGTAGCTGTTGATCGAGTAGTACGACACGCCGTCGTCGTAGTAGTCGTTGTAGTCGGTCTTGTTGTAGAACAGGTTGTAGCCCAGGCTCACGCCGTCGGGCGTGAAGTAGGGGTTGGTATACGCCAGGTTGTACTTGGTCTGGTATTCGGACTTGGTCACGCCGATGCTGGCGTAGTTGCCGGTGCCCAGGAAGTTGCTCTGGGTAATGGAGCCGCCCAGGATCAGGCCGGCGCTCTGGGCAAAGCCGACGCTGGCGGTGATCGAGCCCGAGGCCTGTTCCTCGACGCTGTAGTTGACGTCCACCTGGTCGTCCTTGCCGGGCACGGCCGGGGTCTCGACGTTCACGGTCTTGAAGTAGCCCAGGCGTTCCAGGCGGGTCTTGGACTGGTCGATCAGGTAGGTGGAGGCCCAACCGCCTTCCATCTGGCGCATTTCGCGGCGCAGCACCTTGTCGTCGGTCTTGGTGTTGCCGACGAAGTTGATGCGGTCGACGTAGGCGCGCTTGCCCGGTGCCACCACGAAGGTAATATCGACCGTGTGGTCGTCATCGTGGGTTTCCGGCACGCCGTTGACGTTGGCGAAGGTGTAGCCCTCGTTGCCCAGGCGGCGGGTGATCAGCTCACTGGTGGTGGTCATCAGCTTGCGCGAGAACACCTGGCCTTTCTGCACCAGCAGCAGCGCCTTGACCTGGTCTTCCGGGGCCTTCAGCTCGCCGGACAGCTTCACGTCGCGCACGGTGTAGCGCTGGCCTTCGCTGATGTTGACGGTAATGAACACGCTTTTCTTGTCCGGGCTGATGGACACCTGGGTAGAGGTGATGTCCATGTTGATGTAGCCGCGGTCCAGGTAATACGAGCGCAGTTTCTCAAGGTCGCCGGAGAGTTTTTCGCGGGCGTACTTGTCGTCGTTCTTGAAGAACGACAGCCAGTTGCTGGTCTTGAGCGTGAACTGGTCGGTCAGCTCCTGCTCGGAGAACACCGTGTTGCCCACCACGTTGATGTGCTTGATGGCGGCCACGCTGCCTTCGTCGATCTTGATCTTCAGGCTCACGCGGTTGCGCGGTTGCGGCACCACGTCGGCATCGACGGTGGCCGAGTACCGGCCCTGGGCCACGTACTGGCGCTGCAGCTCGTTGCGCACGCTCTCCAGGGTGGCGCGCTGGAAAATCTCGCCTTCCGCCAGGCCTGACTGCTTGAGGCCCTTCATCAGGTCTTCGGTGCTGATGGCCTTGTTGCCCTCGATCTCGATGGACGAGATGGACGGGCGCTCGACCACGTTGATGATCAGGATGGTGCCATCGCGGCTCAGGTTGATGTCCTGAAAGAAGCCGGTCTTGAACAGCGCACGGGTTGACTCCACCAGCCGGCTGTCATCGGCTTCATCGCCGACGTTCAAGGGCAGGGCACCGAAAACGCTGCCGGCGGACACCCGTTGCAGGCCGTTGACACGAATATCGGAAATCTTGAACGCTTCGGCGTGCACCAGGGTGGCGTTGGCCACCAGTACAACCGAGCAGAGCAGGCGCGACAAATTCATCAGGACAGGTTCCAGGGACGCTTCGACAGACAGCCCAGGCGCACCGCAGGGGCTCGCGGTAAGGCAAGGCGCCGCGCGGTCGCTTGGCTTGGGGGGTGAAGCATAAAAGCCCGGGAAGTTCGGTGCGGTTAACCCAATGTCAAGTTAGGTAAAGGTTGCGCAAGTTGCGGTGACGGCAAAGAGGTCTACGGTGATAATCGACCGATACCCAATCAAGAGTGCGCCATGATTTCCGTATTGCTGGTCGACGATGACGAGGAGCTGACCGAGATGCTCGCCGAGTATCTGGAGCGTGAAGGTTTCCACGCCACCGCCGTGCACACCGGCGAGGAGGGCGAGGTGCAGGCGCTGTCCGGGCGCTACAGCATCGTCGTGCTGGACGTGATGCTGCCGCGCCTGTCGGGCATCGAGGTGCTGCGCCGCATCCGCGCCAGCAGCCAGGTGCCGGTGCTGCTGCTGACCGCCCGTGGCGACAACATCGACAAGATCACCGGCCTTGAACTGGGCGCCGACGACTACGTGCCCAAGCCCAGCTCGCCGGGGGAACTGGTGGCGCGCCTGCGGGCCATCATGCGCCGGGTGCAGCCTCAGGACGCCCCGCCTACCGACACCATTCGTACCGGCACCCTGGTGCTGTGGCCGGGCAAGCGCCAGGCCACCTGGGAAGGCGCCGCGCTGGACCTGACCAGCACCGAATTCAGCCTGCTCGAAGAGCTGGCGCGCCATGCAGGCCAGGTGGTCAGCAAGCAGAACCTGTCCATCAACGCCCTGGGCCGGCCGCTGACCCGCTATGACCGGCGCATCGACGTGCACATCAGCAGCATTCGCCAGAAGCTGGGCCCGCGGCCGGACGCCAAGGCCTGGATACAGAGCGTGCGCGGGCTGGGCTACCTGTTGATTGCCGAATGATCAGGCCCAGCCGGCTGTTCTGGAAGCTGTTCCTGGCGTTCTGGCTGGCCACCACCCTGACCTTCCTGGTGGGGCTGGCCATCCTGCTGATCGGGCGGTTCTTCCCCGGTGACCCGCAGATCGGTACGGTGTTCTTCAACACCCAGCACGTCATCGAGCGCTTCGGCGTGGACGCTGGCAAGCCGCTGCTGACGGTGTGGGCTGACGACCTGCATGGCAAGCGCATCGGCCTGTATGACCCGCAGGGCCATTTGCTGGCCGGCAGCCCGGTGCCGGCGAACGCCTACAGCCTGCCGGTGACCGCCAGCGACGGCCAGGTGGTGACCCTGCGCGCCCCCGAAGACCCCGGCTCGCCGGAGGGCAAGGGCCCCAGCCACGCTATTCCGCTGGTGGTGGGCACGGTGATGAGCGCGCTGTTCAGCTGGTACCTGGCCTACTACCTGGTGTGGCCGCTGGTGCACCTGCGCCGGGCCATGCGCAACGTTGCCCAGGGCCGCTTCGACACCCGGGTGAAACCGAAGATGGGCCGGCGCCGCGACGAACTGGTGGACCTGGCCGAGGACTGCGACCGCATGGCCACCCAGCTCAAGCTGTTGGTGGACGCCCAGCAGCACCTGCTGCACGACATCTCCCATGAATTGCGCTCGCCGCTGACGCGCATGCGTGCTGCCATCGGCCTGCTGCTGCAGAGCCCCGAGCGCCTGGAAATGCTGGGGCGCATCGAACGCGAGTCCGAGCGCATCGACATCCTCATCGAAGAGCTGCTGACCCTGGCCCGCGTTCAGGGGCGCCCGGAAAGCCTGGACAGCGAGCGCCTGGACGTCACCGAACTGCTGGCCGACATCGTCGACGACGCGCAGTTCGAAGCCGGCATGAAGGACTGCCAGGTGCAGCTGGAGGCGCCCACCGCGTTTGTCAGCCGGGTCAGCGGCGAGCTGCTGTACCGCTGCTTCGAGAACGTGGTGCGCAACGCCGTGCGCTACACCGCGCCATCCACCACCGTGCGGGTGGTGGCCAACGTCGAGGCCGATTGCCTGCGGGTGCGCATCACCGACCAGGGGCCAGGCGTCGAAGCGCACCGCTTGCAGCGCATCTTCAACCCCTTCGAGCGCGGCACCGACCAGCCCGGTTTCGGCCTGGGCCTGGCCATCGCCCAGCGCGCAGTGGAGCTGCACGGCGGGCGCATCAGCGCCAGCAACCTCGCCGACGGCGGCCTGAGCGTGGCCATTCACCTGCCGCGCCGGGATTGAGCGGCATCTTTACCCAATATTACATCCCCTTGACCGCCTTGAACCCGCGCCCCGCTTAAGCTTTGCCCCGAGGCGCCAGTTGCGCATGGAGCGCCAGGCGCGACGCAGTTTCCTGCTTTCGAGGTGATGATGAAAGACTTGATACGCTCTGTCGGCTTGACCTTGCTACTGGACAAACGCATGCGCGGCCCCTACGCGGCCGAGGTGGTCTTCCCCGCGTTCACCAGCTATTGCGACTTCAACGTGGTGCAGGCCCAGGTGGCCGGCTACGCCTTCGCATTCCAGCACCCGGTGGCCGTGCAGCTGCCGTGGCAGGCGGTGGAGGGCGCATTGTGAAGCTCAAGCGCAAACTCAAGGCCCGCCCCAAACCCCTGTTCGAAGAAGTACCGCTGGCCATTCAGGATGCCCTGCAGGACCAGCTGCGCGCTTACCTGGGCAAGGGCTTCACCCCGGTGCTGCTGGGCAGCGGCGGCCGTGACGGCTCGCAGCGCTACCACCTGCAGATCCACCACGACAAGAGTGGCCAGTTCCTGGAACTGCACGGCGACTTCGACGGCCGCTGCGCCGAAGACATCTTCAAGGTCGCCCACCAGATGAAGACCCTGGTGCAGCCCCAGGTACACACCCTGGGCAGCAACGTCCGGCTGATCGCGCGCATCACCGACCTGCCATGCCCCGAGCCGCTGAAAGACGCCGCCCGCCGGCTCATTTCCCAGGAACGCCGCTTTCAGTTCGCCAAGGACTGAAAAGCGGCACGCCCGTTCCACCCCGATAAACAAATCACATACCTGCTTAACCATAACCCGCAGGCGCGCCGCCCCTCACTCGACGTACAGTCGCAGCCACTGCAACACCCGCTGGCCCGCAGAGGCCACGGCAACCTTACAAAAACAACAAGGTGAAACAACATGCGCAACGACTCCGTCGACATCAAAGGGTGGATCGACTCACGGCCCGTGGGCCGCTACCAATGGCTGATCATGGCGCTGTGCTTCCTGGTCGTGGTGTTTGACGGCCTCGACGTGGCGGTGATGGGCTTCATCGCACCCTCGCTTACCCAGGAATGGGGCCTGACCAAGGCCGCTTTCGGCCCGGTGATGAGCGCCGGCATGATCGGCCTGGCCATCGGCGCCCTGACCGCCGGCCCGTACGCCGACCGCCTGGGCCGCAAGAAAATCCTCCTGCTGGCCGTGACCGGCTTCGCCGTGCTCAGCCTGGCCTGCGCCTTTGCCCGCAACCCCTGGGAACTGGCCGGCCTGCGCCTGCTGTCGGGTGTCGCCCTGGGCGCCGCCATGCCCAACACCACCACGCTGCTCAGCGAGTTCCTGCCCCAGCGCAACCGCTCGCTGTTCATCACCGTGATGTTCACCGGCTTCAACCTGGGCTCGGGTGGCGGTGGCCTGGTGGCCGCCTGGCTGATCCCGCTGCATGGCTGGCAGTCGGTGCTGCTGGTGGGCGGCCTGCTGCCCCTGGCGTTGCTGCCGTTCCTGTGGCTGCTGTTGCCTGAATCGCCGCGCTTCCTGGCCAGCCGCAACGCCCCCGCAGCCACCATCGCCCGCGTGCTGAACAAGCTGGGCGGGCAGTTCGACGCCAACACCACCTTCACCCTCAGCGAGCCGCCGGCGCAGGACAAGGCGCCCATCAGCAAGCTGTTCACCGACACCTACCGCGCCGGCACCCTGGCCCTGTGGACCACCTACTTCATGGGCCTGATGGTCATTTACCTGACCATGGGCTGGCTGCCGACCCTGCTGCGTGACGGTGGCCTGCCCATCGAACGCGCCGCCACCATCACCGGCCTGTTCCAGATTGGCGGCACCGTGGGCGCCATCTTCGTTGGCTGGGTCATGGACCGTCGCAACCCTAACCGCGTCATCGCCACCTCCTATGCCTTGGGCGGCGCGTGCATACTGCTGCTGGGCGCGTTCAGCCTGGAGTCCAGCCTGCTGGCCGTGGGCGTGATCGCCGCCGGCTTCTTCATGAGCGGCGCACAGACCGGCCTCAACGCTTTCGCCCCGGGCTACTACCCCACCGACTTCCGCGCCACCGGCGTCAGCTGGATGCTGGGCATCGGCCGCTTCGGCGCCATCTTCGGCTCGCTGATCGGCGGCGCCGTGCTGAGCATGGGCCTGAGCCTGCCAGTGTTGTTCGCCATGCTGGGCGTGCCGGCGTTCTTCGCCGCCGCGGCCATCCTGCTCAACGGCGTGGCCAAGCGCCGCGCCGGCCAGGCCTTGGCGGCCAGCCCGGCCGCCTGACCCGCGCTTCACCTTTCCCGCTTCACCTCCGGCGCCCTGGTTCACCAGGGCGTGCGGAGCTCCTTTGCCGCACACAAATGGAAAACAATAACAATGAAAAAGCCCTTCAACCCGCGTTTTGTCAGCACCCTGGCCCTGATGGCGGCCTTGCCCCTGGACGGCATGGCGGAAGGCTTCGTCGATGACGCCACGGTCAACCTGAACCTGCGCAACTTCTACCTCAACCGCAACTTCACCAACGCCGGCTACGGCCAGAACCAGGCGGAGGAGTGGACCCAGAGCTTCATCCTCGACGCCCGCTCCGGTTTCACCCAAGGGCCGGTAGGGTTTGGCGTCGACGTGCTGGGCCTGTACTCGGTGAAGCTCAACGGTGGTGGCGGCAGCGGTGGTTCGCAACTGTTACCGGTGGATGGCGACGGTGACCCGGCATCGAGCTTCGGCCGCCTGGGCGTGGCCGGCAAAATGAAAATCAGCAAGACCGAATTGAAGGTGGGCGAGTGGATGCCGGTGCTGCCTATCCTGCGCTCCGACGACGGCCGCTCGCTGCCGCAGACCTTCCAGGGCGGGCAACTCACCTCCAAGGAAATCGAGGGCCTGACCCTGTACGGCGGGCAGTTCCGCCAGAACAGCCCGCGCAACGATTCGAGCATGACCGACATGTTCATGCAGGGGAACACCGCCGGTACCTCCGACCGCTTCAACTTCGCCGGCGGCGAGTACACCTTCAACGACAAACACACGCTGGTGGGCGTGTGGAACGCGCAGTTGAAAGACATCTACCAGCAGCAATACGTGCAGTTGCTGCACAGCCAGGCCGTGGGCGCCTGGACCCTGGGCGCCAACCTGGGTTACTTCTGGGGCAAGGAAGACGGCTCGGCGCTGGACGGCGACCTCGACAACCGCACCATGTCGGGCATGTTCTCTGCCCGCTACGGCGGCGGCACCCTGTGGGTAGGCCTGCAGAAACTGACCGGCAAGAACGCCTGGATGCGCGTCAACGGCACCAGCGGCGGCACCCTGGCCAACGACAGCTACAACTCCAGCTTCGACAGCGCCCAGGAGCATTCCTGGCAGCTGCGCTACGACTACAACTTCGCCGCCCTGGGCATTCCCGGCCTGACCTTGATGAACCGCTACATCAGCGGTAGCAACGTGCACAGCGGCACCATCACCGACGGCAAGGAGTGGGGCCGCGAGAGCGAAATCGCCTACACCCTGCAAAGCGGCACCTTCAAGGACCTCAACGTGCGCCTGCGCAATTCCAGCATTCGTCGCGACTACAGCACCAACGAATTCGACGAAAACCGCCTGATTGTCAGCTACCCGTTGTCGCTGTTCTGACCACGGGCGCCTGCTTGCGGTAACATGGGCGTTTTTCCAGCAATACGGAACTGCGCCCCATGGCCGCCACCCACAAGCAAGACAAACGCGCCGCCCGCGCCAAGACCAAGGCCAAAGCGAACCGCGTCAAGCGCGCCGCCGCCCCTGACGTGGAACTGGACCCGAACGATGAGCGCATCGACTTTGAATCGGTGGACCTCACCGATCTGTTCAAGCTGATGCGTGATGCCGAGGCGGTGAGCCAGCAGGCCATGTGCAAGGCGTTCCTGTCGCACCCGCTGCTGGTGCTGGTGTTTGAGCAGGAAGGTGACGAGGGGGCCATGGACTTTATCCTTGCGGCCTTGCTGGAATATCGCCAATGGTCCGCCGGCGCCGACGAAGCCCAGGCCCTGGCCTGGATCGAGTCGCCGCAGTTCCAGGCCGACTATGTCGCTGCCTCCGACCAGATCGCGGCGGAAAACGCGTGAAACGCGCTTTTTCGGCCAACACTCGCTTCTGAGGGATTCGGACATATCCATTTTCGCGGTGCGACCACCGACCGTTTCGGCCTTACGCCGACTCACTTTTTGGCAGTCGCCCGGTGTGCCGGCCCAGCCAAAAAGTAAGCAAAAAGGGCTTGCCCCTGCTTGGGCCCTGCGCTGCGCTACGGGTCCCCTCCTTCCGGCGCCGCTCAACGGGCAGACGGCACCCGCTATAGAAGCCTGCGGGTTACCGTCTCTTCGGCCTGCGGCCTCGGCCCTTCGGGCAGCCCGTTGATCGACGCCTCCAGTCGGCCCGGGCGCTTTACGGGGCATACAATCAAAATCAAGAGCCAGATCAACAGCAGATCACAAGCCAGATCACACGCTTGATCGAGTGCACTTCCTGTGCAGCTTCGCTGCACGGCGTTTACGCCTAATGCCGGTACACCGGCACCTGGCCCCTTCATTTCCCGCACCCCGCGCCGATGGCCTCTAGAAGGCCATAACAAAAACAATGCACGGAGTAGCGGACATGAACATGCGCAATCTTTCCATCAGCCGCCGCCTGTGGCTGATCCTGCTGGTGGCAGCGTTGATGCTGTGCGCCATGGCAGTGGCGATGGTCAAGCAGATCCACGACGACCTGTACGACGCCAAGGCGCAGAAAACCATGCACGTGGTGCAGACCGCCAGCGGGCTGTTGGGTTACTACCACGGCCTGGAAACCGCCGGTACCCTGACCCGCGAGCAGGCCCAGGCGCAGGCCATGGCGGCGGTGGGCGGGCTGCGTTATAACCAGACCGACTACTTCTGGATCAACGACCTGCGCCCGGTGATGATCATGCACCCGGCCAACCCCAAACTTATCGGCCAGGACCTTTCGGCCATCAAGGACCCGGACGGCGTCGAGGTGTTCAACGCCATGGTCGCGGTGGCCAAGGCCCAGGGCGGTGGGGTGGTGAATTATCGTTGGCCCAAGCCCGGCGCCAGCGAGCCGGTGGCGAAGACCTCGTACATCAGCCTGTTCGCGCCGTGGGGCTGGGTCATCGGTTCGGGGGTGTACGTGGATGACGTCGAGGCCGAGTTTCACCAGCAGGTGTTAAAGGCCGCAGCCATCAGCCTGGGCATCATTGTGATCATGGCGGTGTTGTTGATTGTGATCGCGCGCAGCATCGTGCGCCCGCTGAACACCGCTGTGCAGGCCATGGCCAGCATCGCCAGCGGTGACAGCGACCTGACCCGGCGCCTGGAAGAGCACGGCAACGATGAGGTCACCCAGCTGGCCCGCCACTTCAACGCATTCGTCGCCACCTTGCGCCAGGTGGTCAGCGACCTGCAGCAATCGGCCACGCGCCTGGGCCAGGCCTCCGGCGAGCTGGAGGTGGACGCCGACCAGTCGCAGGCGCGCAGCCAGCAGCAGTCCCAGCAGATGGAACTGGTGGCCACCGCGGTGAACCAGGTGACCTATGGCGTGCAGGACGTGGCGAAGAACGCCGAGCACGCAGCAAGCGAGATGCGCGACGCCGAGTCCGAGGCCCAGCGCGGCCAGGCCAATATCGACAGCAGCCTGCGGCAAATCGACCAACTGTCCGGCACTATCGACCAGGCGGTGGAGGTGATTCGCACCCTGGCCAGCGAAAGCACGCAGATTGGCGGCGTGTTGGAGGTCATCAGCTCCATTGCCGAGCAGACCAACCTGCTGGCGCTCAACGCTGCCATCGAAGCGGCGCGCGCCGGGGAGCAGGGCAGGGGCTTCGCGGTGGTGGCCGACGAGGTGCGCCTGCTGGCCCAGCGCACGCAGAAATCGACGGCGGAAATACAGGCGATGACCGAGCGCCTGCAACGCCATTCCGACGCCGCGGTGAAGGTGATCGGCGACAGCAGCCGCGCCTCCCAGCTCACCATCGAACAGGCCAACCTGGCCGGCCAGAGCCTGGCTTCCATTCGCCAGGCGCTGAATAAACTCAACGGCCTGAATGCCTCCATCGCCAGCGCCACGCTGCAGCAGTCCCACGTGGTGGAAGACATCAACCAGAACGTCACCCAGGCCGCTGAACTGTCCCGCCACGCGGCGCAGGCAGCGGAGCAATCCAACGGCGCCAGCGCGCAGTTGAAAACCTTGAGCCAGCAGCTGGACAGCGTGCTGCGCCGGTTCCGCGTGTAGTCACTGTGGGAGCGGGCTTGCCAGCGAGTTTTTCGGGCCTCAAAAGCTCGCTGGCAAGCCAGCTCCCACATGCTCAGGGCACTGACGTGACCTGAATCTTGCGGTCGCGCCGCTCATTGATCCACTCATCCACCTGCCCGCCAAACTCCGCCGGGGCCTTGCGCCCCACCTTGCGGGCCATGTCCAGGATGGTCTGCTGCGCCAGCGCCTCTTCCATGCGTTGCTGCGCCGTGAGCATGGCGCCGTGCACCGCGCAGCCGCCTTCCAGTGCCCACGCCGGCGGCTCGCCGTCGAACAGCGCGCAGCGGCCGCGGATCTCGCGGCAATCGAAAATCAGCTTGCGCCCGTCAATGGCGTTGACCACGTCCAGCAGGCTGATCTCGTCGGCCGGCCGCGCCAGGCGGAAGCCGCCGCGCACGCCTTCTGTGGCCGCCACCAATTTCGCCTTGGCCAGCTTGGTGAAAATCTTCGCCAGGTAGTCCTGGGGCACGCCTTGCAGGTCGGCCAGGTCGCGCACGCTGGCCTCGCGGCTGTCGCCCCCCGGGCCCACCAGGAAAATCAGGCAATGGATGCCGTATTCAACGCCCGCGCTGTAGAGCGACATGGGAATCTCCGACTGAATGAGTCGCCATTCTAGCAGTGGCGTTGCAGGCCAGCAACGCAGCCTGTCCGATGGACGGGGGATTGCCAAAACAAACTACGATCAATATAGTCGTAGTTATCGAGGCGCAGCACAGTCGCCTCTCTTGCCAATCTGGAGCGCAGCATGCAACAGCACATCCTCATCCTTGGTGCCGGTTTCGGCGGTGTATGGACTGCCCTGGGCGCTACCCGCCTGTTCAACCAGCACGGTCACCACGACACCCGCGTCAGCCTGCTGGCACCGCAGCCCGAGCTGCGCATTCGCCCGCGCTTCTACGAGCCGAACGCCCACCGCCTGGCGGCGCCCATCGGTGAATTGCTGTATGCCGTAGGTGTGGAGTTCATTCAGGGCGCGGCGCAGTCCATCGACGTGGCGCATAAGCTGGTGCGCTACACCGACGCCCACGGTGCGAATCAGGCGGTGAGCTACGACAAGCTGGTGCTGGCCACCGGCAGCGGCCTGGCGCTGCCCGACACCCCTGGTGTGGCCGCGCATGCCTTTGACGTGGACCAGATCGAGCAGGCCATGCGCCTGGAGGCCCACCTCAAGGGCCTGGCCAAGCAGCCTGCCAGCCGTGCGCGCAACACTGTGGTGGTGGCGGGCGGTGGTTTCACCGGTATCGAGACCGCTGCGGAAATGCCGGCGCGGTTGCGTGAAATCCTAGGCGATGACGCGGCGGTGGAGGTCATCATCGTCGACCGCGGCGCGCAGGTGGGCGGCAGCATGGGCGCGCAAATCGCCGAATCCATTGCCCAGGCCAGCGACGAGTTGGGCGTGACCTGGCGCTTGCAGGCCTCGGTGGTGGCGGTGAACGAGCAGGGCGTGACCCTTGATGACGGCCAGCGCATCGAAGCCAGCACGGTGATCTGGACCACTGGTGTGCGCGCCCACGGCCTGACCACGCAGATCCCCGGCGAGCGTGATGCCCTGGGCCGCCTGCACGTGGACAGCAGCCTCAAGGTGCTGGGCCAGGATGACATCTTTGCCACCGGCGACGTCGCCCACGCCGCCACAGATGACTTGGGCAACCACGCGCTGATGACCTGCCAGCACGCGATCATGCTCGGCCGTTTCAGCGGCTACAACGTCGCCGCCCAGGTGCTGGGCCTTGCGCCGCTGCCGTACCGCCAGCCCAAGTACGTCACCTGCCTGGACCTGGGCGCCTGGGGCGCGGTGTACACCGAGGGCTGGGACCGCCAGGTGAAACTGGTGCGCGAGGAAGCCAAGGCGCTGAAGACGCAGATCAACACCGTGTGGATCTACCCGCCGGCCGCCGACCGCGACGCCGCCTGGGCGGCCGCCGACCCACTCATCCCGATCGCTTGACGCCAAACCCGTAGCAGCGGCCAAAGGCCGCGTCCCCTGGCACCGTGGTGTCTGCGGACGCGGCCTTTGGCCGCTGCTACGGGGTTTGTTGCTCAGGCTGGGCTAAGTTTCGCTGCGTAGGCTTCTGCCCATCGTGAATCGGAGCAGCCCAGCCATGAAACCTCTCACCGCAGCCGACTGGCTGAACAAGGTCCCCGAAGTGACGCTGTCCTTCTGGGTCATCAAGATCATGTCCACCACCGTGGGCGAAACCTGCGCCGACTACCTGGCCGTCGACGTCGGCCTCGGCCAGGCGGTGACCAGCACCGGCATGGCCGTGCTGCTGGCCATCGCCTTGGCCACCCAGTTGCGCACCCGCGCCTACACCCCTTGGGTGTACTGGCTGTCGGTGGTGCTGGTGAGCATCGTCGGCACCCAGATCACCGATGTGCTCACCGATAACCTGGGCGTCAGCCTGTACGCCAGCACGGCGGTGTTCTCGGTGCTGCTGGCGCTGCTGTTCGCGGCCTGGTACGCGGTGGAGCGCAGCCTGTCCATCCAGGCCATCGTCACCCCGCGCCGTGAGCTGTTCTATTGGGCCACGGTGCTCTGCACCTTCGCCCTGGGCACAGCGGCTGGCGACTTGGCCACCGAGGCGCTGGGCCTGGGCTTCAGCCTGGGCGCAATGATATTCGGCGCGCTGATCGCCGCCACCCTGGTGGCCTGGCGCCTGGGCGGCAACGCCGTGCTGACCTTCTGGCTCGCCTACATCCTTACCCGGCCGTTCGGCGCCTCCCTGGGCGACCTGCTCACCCAGGCCAGGACCTACGGCGGCCTGGGCATGGGCGCCGCCTGGACCAGCGCGATCTTCCTCTGCGTGATCCTGATGCTGGTCAGCGTGGCGCAATGGAGCGTCAGCCGCCGCCAGCGCCTCGCCCACTGAACCTCTCACCCTACCTCAAGGAAATACCTATGCTTTACGTCAAACACCTGGTGCGTAAAACCGCAATTCTCGCCGCCATTGCCCTGTTGGGCGTAGCGACCGGCTGTTCGAAACCGCAGGAAGCCGCCAAGCCCGCCGCTGCCGGTAGCACGCAACCCTCGGCCTCGCGGCTGGGCGACCTGGCGGCGTTCAAGGCCATCGCCACGGATGTGGCCGGGCTGGTGGACAAGCAACAGCTGCCCGCGGCGAAAACCCGCATCAAGGACCTGGAACTGGCCTGGGACGGCGCCGAGGCGGGCCTGAAGCCACGCGCCGCCGGCGACTGGCACAAGCTCGACGATGCCATCGACAAGGCGTTGGAGGCCTTGCGCGCCAGCACACCGGTGCAGCAGGATTGCCAGGCGGCGATGGCCGCGCTGCTGGCGACGTTCACCGCGCTGCAGGGCGGCCAGTAACCCAGGCGTGCGCCGATCAATGGAAGGGCCAACGATGCGAATCCTGCTGGTGGAAGACGACCCCATGATCGGCAAAGCAGTGCAAGGCGCGCTCACCGACAACGGCGATGCGGTGGACTGGGTCACCGATGGCCTCGTCGCGCTGGCCACCCTGCGGACCCAGCATTACGACCTGGTGCTGCTGGACCTGGGCCTGCCCGGCAAGGACGGCCTGGGCGTGCTCGACAGCCTGCGCGCCGCCCGGCACCAGGCGCCGCTGCTAATCATCACCGCCCGCGACAGCCTGGATGACCGCTTGCGTGGCCTGGACGGCGGCGCCGACGACTACCTGCCCAAACCCTTCCACATGGCCGAACTGCTGGCACGCATCCGCGCCGTGGTGCGCCGCCGGGGTGGCAACGCCCAACCGCTGCTGGGCAACGGCGTGGTCAGCCTCGACCCGGTGACCAAGCTGGCCAGCGGCCCCGAGGCCACCGACGTGCAGCTGTCCAACCGCGAGTTCGCGCTGTTGCAGGCTTTGCTGCTGCGCCCGGGCGCGATCCTGTCGCGCAGCGAGCTGGAGGACCGCATTTACGCCTGGGGTAACGAGGTGGAGAGCAACGCCGTGGAGTTCCTGATCCACTCGTTGCGCCGCAAGCTGGGCAGCCAAGTGATCAAGAACGTCAGGGGGATGGGATGGCTGGTTTCAAAAGGCGCCTGAACGACTCCATCCAGCTTCGGCTGTCGGTGACCCTGTCGGCGGCCATCCTCGTCGTCGCCATCGTGGCTGGGGTGTTCGCCTTTGTCTCGGCCTTCGATGAGGCGCTGGAGATGCAGGATAACACCCTGCGCCAGATGGCCACGCTGTTCGACCGCCAGCACATGACCCTGGCGTACCCGGCTGCCGGCCAGGCCATCAAGGGTGATGACGAAGAGTCGCGCATTATCGTCCAATACCTGGCCGACGGCAGCCGGGCCCAGGGGCAGGGCGACGCTGCGCTGCCGCTGCCACTGCCCACTGACCTCGCCGACGGCCTCTCTACCCAGTCGGTGGGCGGCGAGCCGTTTCGCGTGCTGGTGCGCACCACCGCCAGTGGCCAGCGCATCGCCGTTGCCCAGGAAACCGGCACCCGTGACCGCGAAGCGCGGGAAAGCGCCTGGCGCGGGCTGTTGCCGTTCCTGATCCTGTTTCCGGTGTTGCTGATGGTGGTGGCAGACCTGGTGCGCAAGGTGTTCCGCCCTATCGCCCAGCTGGCCGGTGAGGTGGAACAGCGCGATGAACAACAACTGCATCCCATGGACGAGCAGCACCTGCCCAGCGAGATTCGTGCCTTCGTGCTGGCCATCAACGGCCTGCTGGGGCGGGTGGCCGGGGCGATGGACGAGCAGCGGCGCTTCGTCGCCGACGCCGCCCACGAACTGCGCTCGCCGTTGACCGCGTTGTCGCTGCAGGCCGAACGGCTGGCAGCGGCGCCCATGCCTGCGCTGGCCCAGCAGCGGCTGGCGACCTTGCAGCAGGGCATCGAGCGCAGCAAACAGTTGGTGGAACAACTGCTGGCGCTGGCAGCGGCCCAGGATGGCGGCGCCCAGGCGGTGACATCAGTGGCGGTGCAGGAGGTGTTCCGCGAGGTATTGGAAGAGCTCTGGCCGCTGGCCGACGCCAAGAGCATCGACCTGGGCGTGGAACCGGGGCTGGCGCTGGCCGTGCCCCTCAGCCCGTTGGCGCTGCGCACGCTGGTGCGCAACCTGTTGGACAACGCCATCCGCTACACGCCGCCTGGGGGGCGTGTCGACCTGGCTGTGGCGTTGGCCCAGGGCGGGGCGCTGATCCAGGTGCGCGACACTGGCCCGGGTATTGCCGAGGCAGAACGCGAGCGGGTGTTCGATCCGTTCTACCGCAGCCTGGGCACCGGCGAAAGCGGCTCGGGGCTGGGCCTGTCCATCGTCCAGGCCATCGCCGTGCGTCACGGCGCCCGCGTCAGCCTCACCGCCAACACCACCGGCACCGGCCTGTGCGCATCGGTCTGGTTCCCGCCCCCCCCGTAGCAGCTGCCGAAGGCTGCGTCCGGGCGCACCACGGTATGCCCGACCCAACGCTGCGTCCGGGCGCACCACGGTATGCCCGGCCCAACGCGGCGGCCGGGGACGCGGCCTGCGGCCGCTGCTACAGGTTTGTAGCAGCGGCCGCCAGGCTGGGTCAGTTCAGGTGTGCCTTGAGCTCCAGCCCGGCCTGGCGCATGGCCGCCTTGACCTCGGGGATGTTGCTCAGCGGGTTGAGCAGGCCGTAGTCATGGATCATGCCGTTGTAGCGCACCGCGGTCACGTCCACGCCGGCGGCGTCCAGCTTGCGGGCATAGGCTTCGCCTTCGTCGCGCAGCACGTCCAGGCCGGCGGTCTGCACCAGGGCCGGTGGCAGGCCCTTGAGCTGTTCGGGGCTGGCTTGCAGCGGCGAGGCGTGGATCTCGGCGCGCTGGGCGGCGTCGGTGGTGTAGCTGTCCCAGAACCAGGTCATCATGTTTTTGGTCAGGAAGTGCCCCTCGGCGTATTGCTGATAGGAGCCGTCGTCGAAGTGGGCGTCGGTCACCGGCCACAGCAGCAGCTGGAATTTCAGCTGCGGCGCACCCTGTTCCTTGGCCATCAGCGCCACCACCGCGGCCATGTTGCCGCCCACGCTGTTGCCCGCTACCGCCAGGCGCTTGCCGTCCACGCCAATCTGCTGGCCATGCTCGGCCACCCAACGGGTCGCGGCGTAGGCCTGGTTGATGGCGGTGGGGTAGTGCGCTTCCGGCGAAGGCGTGTAGTCCACGTACACCGCCACGGCGCCGGAATTCACCACCAGGTCATGGATCAGGCGGGCATGGGTAGGGTAGTCGCCCAGCACCCAGCCGCCGCCGTGGAAGAACATGAACACCGGCAGCTCACCCTTCACCTTGGCCGGTCGCACGATGGTCAGCTTGATGGCCTGGCCGTCGGCCTGGATGGTCTTGTTGCTGACTTCGGTGCCGCTGAGGTCAACCTTCACCGAGTTCTGCGCGCCGGTCAGCACCGCACGGGCGTCCTTGGGGCTCAGCTGTTCGAGGGGCTTGCCACCACCGGCGTTCAGCGCGTCGAGGAACGCCTGGGTGTGGTGCTCGGCGCCAGTGTCGGCGGCGAAGGCGTTGTTGATGGACAGGGCCAGCAGGGTAGCGGTGAGGGCGGTGCGAATGGTCATGAGGTTGTTCCTTCAAACGTTGTGTGGTTGGTATGGACGCCACTTTACGGTGAAGGGTTAATTGGGACAATTACCACTAATTGAGAATCATTGATTCCAGAATGGGGACAGTTGCAGTTGTTCGCCAAACACTGGCCTGCCCCTTGCTACGGCTGTTAGCGCAAGTCCCATCCATAGCGTTTGGTGGAGGTAGGCATGTTGATCACAAAGTCGTTGTTGGCGGTGGCCATGGGCGTGGTGTTGTCGGCGTCTGTGGTGTTGATTCCCGATTCACTCGGCGGTTTTTCCAGTGTTCACGCCAAGGAGGGCGGCAGCGGTGGCCATGGGGGCGGCAGTGGTGGCAGCGGTGGTGGAGGCGGCGGTAGTGGAGGCAGTGGAGGCGGAGGCGGTAGCGGTGGTAGTGGAGGAGGTGGCGGTGGCCATGGAGGCGGTGGTAGCGGTGGTAGCGGTGGCAGTGGAGGCGGCGGGGGTAGCGGCGGTAGCGGCGGCAGTGGTGGTGGCGGTGGCAGCCATGGCGGCAGCGCCAGCAGCGGTGGCGGCACCCACGGCGACGGGCACGCGGGGGCTGCTTCCACCTCCGGCCGCAGCGGCACCCATGCCGAAGCTGGAGACGACCACGGCGTGCATGCCGCTGGCGAGGTTGGCGACGACCACGGCGTACACGCCGCTGGCGAGGTAGGCGACGACCACGGCGTACACGCTGCCGGCGAGGTAGGCGACGACCACGGCGTACACGCTGCCGGCGAGGTAGGCGACGACCACGGCGTACACGCCGCCGGCGAGCCGGGCGACGACCGCGGCGGTTCGTGATACTGGCGCAACAGTAGCCCCACACACGGGGCAAATCCCCAGGGACGGGGGCATTTGCCCCATACCCCCAGGGTATCGCACCAGACCTTGCGCATATTGGCGCCAACGCCTGCAAAGGGCGAAGATGTAGCCACCATAAAAACAATCAGAGTAACCCCGCCATGCACACGCCTTTACTGGGCCAGCGCAGCGAAGTCTTTCACCTGGCCGACCCCCACGCGGTGTCGCGGTACGTCAACCAGCACGTGGGCAACCACTGCATCGAGTTGCCTCGCGCCAGCCGCCCACTGGCCCACCTCAGCCACCGCCCGTTTGCCGAACTGGACCTGTGCCGCCTGGGCTACGGCGCCGCCGTGCGCGTGGTGTCGCCAGCGCTGGAGCGCTTCTTTCACCTGCAGGTACTGCTGCACGGCCATTGCCTGTGGCGCCATGGTCGCGAAGCGCATTACCTGGCACCGGGCGAGTTGCTGCTGATCAACCCCGACGAGCCGGTGGACCTGACCTATTCGGCCGACTGCGAGAAGTTCATCGTCAAGGTGCCCGTGCGCCTGCTCGACGGCCTGTGCCAGCAGCAGCGCTGGGCGCTGCCGGCGGGTGGCGTGCGGTTTGGCCAGCACCGCCACCGGCTCGATCAACTGCCCAGCCTGGTGGGGCTGCTGGGCATGGTCTGCCAGGAAGCCGAAGAACCCGAGCCGCAGCCGCTGGTGCAAGCGCATTACACACAGATCATCGCCAGCAAACTGCTGAACCTGACCAACGTGGTGGCGCTGACCGGGCACGAGCGGCCGATGAATTTCGAACGGGTGCTGGAGCACATCGACCGCCACCTGGGGCAAGACCTGGACAGCGAGGCCCTGGCCCGCGTGGCGCAGGTGAGCGTGCGCAGCCTGTATGGCCTGTTCGAACGCAACGCCCGCACCACGCCGGCGCTGTACATTCGCCAGCGCCGCCTGGCGCGCATCCACGCCTGCCTGGTCGACCCCACCTGCAAAGTCCGCAGCCTGTCCGAGCTGGCCATGGACCACGGTTTCATGCACCTGGGGCGCTTTGCCGAGCAGTACCGCAAGCAGTTCGGCGAGCGGCCCTCCGACACCCTCAAGCGCCGTCGTGACGGCCTTGCACTCAACGGATAGTGGTCTGCACGGATCGGCTAGCGGCCATACCCACCCATTCGTACGCTGGAGGTGCCTGAACAATAACAACGGAGGCCCCGGCCATGACCCTGGGAATCGACTACCTCAATGCCTTGCTGCAGGAAGACCGCGCGCAGGGCATCTACCGCTGCAAGCGCGAAATGTTTACCGACCCGCGGCTGTTCGACCTGGAGATGAAGCACATCTTCGAGGGCAACTGGCTGTACCTGGCCCACGAAAGCCAGGTGCCCAACGTCAACGACTACTACACCGTGCAGATGGGCCGCCAATCGGTGTTCATCGCCCGCAACAAGGCTGGCGAGCTGAGCGCCTTCCTCAACGCCTGCAGCCATCGCGGCGCCATGCTGTGCCGGCACAAGACCGGCAACCGCAGCTCCTACACCTGCCCCTTCCACGGCTGGACCTTCAACAATTCCGGCAAGCTGCTGAAGGTGAAAGACCCGGCCGAGGCGGGCTACCCCGCAAGCTTCAACTGCGAAGGCTCCCACGACCTGACCAAGGTGGCGCGCTTCGAGTCCTACCGTGGCTTCCTGTTCGGCTCGCTGAACCCCGACGTGCCCAGCCTGGCGGAGCACCTGGGCGAGGCGGCGAAGATCATCGACATGATCGTCGACCAATCGCCCGAGGGCCTTGAAGTGTTGCGTGGCTCCAGCAGCTACGTCTACGAGGGCAACTGGAAGCTGACCGCCGAAAACGGCGCCGATGGCTACCACGTCAGCGCCGTGCACTGGAACTACGCCGCCACCCAACAGCAGCGTCAGCAGCGCGAAGCCGAGGCTGCGGCCAAGACCATGAGTGCCGGCGGTTGGGCCAAGCAGGGCGGTGGCTTCTACTCGTTCGACAAGGGCCACATGCTGCTGTGGACCCGCTGGTCTAATCCCCAGGATCGTCCGTTGTATGAACGTCGTGACGAGCTGGCGCAGCACTTTGGCAGCGCCCGTGCCGACTGGATGATCCACAACTCGCGCAACCTGTGCCTCTACCCCAACGTCTACCTGATGGACCAGTTCAGCTCGCAGATCCGCATCGCCCGGCCCATCGACGTCAACCGCACCGAAATCACCATCTACTGCATCGCGCCCAAGGGCGAAAGCGATGCTGCGCGCGCCCAGCGCATTCGCCAGTACGAGGATTTCTTCAACGTCAGCGGCATGGCCACGCCCGACGACCTGGAGGAATTCCGCTCCTGCCAGCTGGGCTACCAGGGCAGCACTACGGCCTGGAACGACATGTCCCGGGGCGCCGCCCACTGGGTGGAGGGCGCCGACGCCGGCGCGCTTGAAATCGACCTGCACCCGCAACTGAGCGGGGTGCGTACCGAAGACGAAGGCCTGTTCGTGATGCAGCACAAATACTGGCAGCACACCATGATCCGGGCGCTGCAGGCCGAGCGTATCGCCGTGGAGCAGGTGCAATGATTACCTACGACGCCGTGCGCGACTTTCTCTACCGCGAAGCCCGCTACCTGGACGACAAGGCCTGGGACAACTGGCTGGAACTGTACGCCCCGGACGCGACGTTCTGGATGCCCAGCTGGGACGACAACGACCAGCTCACCCAGGACCCGCAACGCGAGATCTCATTGATCTGGTACGGCCGCCGCGACGGCCTGGAAGACCGTGTGTTCCGCATCAAGACCGAGCGCTCCAGCGCCAGCATTCCCGACACCCGCACCTCGCATAACCTCAGCAACATCGAGCTGCTGGAGCAGGCTGACGGCGTGGCCTGCGTGCGCTTCAACTGGCACACCCTGAGCTTTCGCTACAAGACCGTGGACAGCTACTTCGGCACCAGCTTCTACACCCTCGACACTCGCGGCGAGCAGCCGCTGATCACGGGCAAGAAAGTAGTGCTGAAGAATGACTACGTGCGCCAGCTGATCGACATCTATCACATCTGAGGCGGCCAGCATGACCTACAAGATCGCACTGAATTTCGAAGATGGCGTCACCCGTTTCATCGACAGCAGCGCCACCGAGACCGTGGCCGACGCCGCCTACCGCCAGGGCATCAACATCCCGCTGGATTGCCGGGATGGTGCCTGCGGCACCTGCAAATGCTTCGCCGAGGCCGGGCAATACGATCTGGGCGCGGAATACATTGAAGACGCGCTGAGCCCAGACGAAGCGGCCCTGGGCTATGTGCTGACCTGCCAGATGCGCGCGCAAAGCGATTGCGTGGTACGGGTGCCGGCATCCTCCGACGTCTGCAAGACCCGGCAGGCGCAGTACGCCGCCACCATCAGCGCCGTGCAGCAGCTGTCGGCCAGCACCATCGCCCTGAAAATCAAGGGCGAGGCGCTGAGCCAACTGGCGTTCCTGCCGGGCCAGTACGTGAACCTGCAGGTGCCGGGCAGCGAGCACAGCCGCGCCTATTCCTTCAGCTCGTTGCAGCGCGGTGGCGAGGTCAGCTTCCTGATTCGCAACGTGCCGGGTGGGCTGATGAGCAGTTTCCTGACCAGCCTGGCCAAGGCCGGTGACAGCATGACCCTGGCCGGGCCGTTGGGCAGCTTCTACCTGCGTGACATCCGCCGGCCGCTGTTGCTGCTGGCCGGTGGCACCGGTCTGGCGCCCTTCACGGCGATGCTTGAGCGCATTGCCGAGCAGGGCAGCGATCACCCGGTGCACCTGATCTACGGCGTGACCCACGACATTGACCTGGTGGAAACCGCCCGCCTTGAAGACTTTGCCGCGCGCATCCCCACCTTCACCTTCAGCGCCTGCGTGGCCAGCGCCGACAGCAGCTACCCGCGCAAGGGCTACGTTACCCAGCACATTGACCCTGTGCACCTCAACGACGGTGACGTGGACGTGTACCTGTGCGGCCCGCCGCCAATGGTGGACGGGGTGAGCGGGTACCTGCGGGAGCAGGGCATCGTGCCGGCCAACTTCTATTTTGAAAAATTTGCTGCGGCTTGAACGACCGCGGCGCCCGGGACGCGGCCTTTGGGCCGCTGCTACGGGGAACGGGGCACGGCCCCATGGGGAAATGATCATGAATCGATTCGAGAACAAAATTGCCTTGGTCACCGGCGCCGCCCAAGGCATCGGGCTGCGCGTGGCGCAACGCCTGGCTGCCGAAGGCGCGCGGCTGGTGCTGGTGGACCGCTCGGAGCTGGTGTATGAACTGGAGGCGCTGCCCAACCAGCCACTGCTGTTGACCGCCGACCTTGAGCAATATGAAGAATGCGCCCGCGTGATGAACGCAGCCGTGCAGCACTTCGGCCGCCTGGACATTCTCATCAACAACGTCGGCGGCACGATCTGGGCCAAGCCGTTCGAACACTATGAACCGCAGCAGATCGAAGCCGAAGTACGCCGCTCGCTGTTCCCCACGCTGTGGTGCTGCCACGCGGCGCTGCCGTTCATGCTGGGGCAGGGCAGTGGTGCCATCGTCAACGTCTCGTCCATTGCTACGCGCAGCCTCAACCGCGTGCCCTATGGCGCAGCGAAGGGTGGGGTGAACGCGCTCACCGCCTGCCTGGCGTTCGAAACCGCCGGGCGTGGCGTGCGCGTCAATGCCACTGCGCCAGGCGGTACCGAAGCGCCGCCACGGCGTATTCCGCGCAACAGCGCCGCGCAAACCGAAGAGGAGCAAGCCTGGTACCAACAGATCGTCGACCAGACCCTGGGCAGCAGCCTGATGCATCGCTATGGCACGGTGGACGAGCAGGTGGGGGCGATTCTGTTCCTGGCCTCGGACGAGGCCTCGTACATTACCGGCGTGACCTTGCCGGTGGGCGGTGGCGACCTGGGCTGAGGTTACGCCTGTAGCCGCTGCCGCAGGCTATCCCACCCGCCAACGACCTCAAGCGTACGCGTGGGCCAGCGCAGCCTGGCGGCAGCGGCTACAAGGCTATGCAACACACTTGCGCGCGGCGCCGCCGGTTCAGGCTCTACCACCGCCAACACAGGCGGCCGCACCCGCGCCCGGGCCAGGTTGCGCACGATGCGGAACAACCCGCTGGGCCGCACTTCGCCCTGCTGCACGCCAAAGCGCAACCAGGCTTCCTGCACCAGGCGTTCAGCCTGGGCGCGGCAGCCGACAATGGCGGCGGCGTAGTCGATCAGCGCCTTGCGCTGCGTCAGGTAGAGGTCGAGTTTTGCCGTGCATGGGTTCACGATCAGTCACCGGTCGTGGGGGAAGACAGAGCGATTCTAAATGCAATGCGAATCATTATCAATGGCAGTTAAGGTTTTATCCATTTTCATGCGCCGCGCAACGTATCCAAGCGGATAATTGCCAACCCATCCATCTGTCTCTAGTCTTGGCACCATCGCCAGACTCACGATGGACAGGCGCTTGAATGGCTGGGTGAGCCCCTCATGATTCGTATTGGAAACGTCACAGTGTCGTTGGCCCTGCGTGAAATTCGCCAGGGCGCGCTGCCGGTGAAACTCGGCAGCCGCGCGTTCGATATCCTCGAGACGCTGATTGCCGCGCAAGGCCAACTGGTCAGCAAGGATGAATTGCTGGCACGGGTGTGGCCGGACGCGGTGGTGGAAGAGAACAACCTGCAGGTGCACATCTCCGCCTTGCGCAAGGCCCTGGGCGATTCGCGCGAGCGCATTCGCACGGTGGCGGGGCGTGGTTACCGGCTGGTGCTCGACCCCGAGCCG
This sequence comes from Pseudomonas sp. JC1203, assembly GCF_056175065.1. Lineage (NCBI taxonomy): Bacteria > Pseudomonadati > Pseudomonadota > Gammaproteobacteria > Pseudomonadales > Pseudomonadaceae > Pseudomonas > Pseudomonas sp. JC1203. The sequence continues at coordinate 127,084 of NZ_JBWCAM010000003.1, read as the reverse complement.
GCCCCAGCGGCGCCAGCCAGCGGTGCCCGCGATGGCCTGCTGATTGCCTTGCTTGAGCGCCTGGGGCTGCACGACATGCTCACCGCGCCCGTGCCCAGCCTGCCCGAACTGCCACCTGCCGTGCTGCCCGGCGCGCCGATTGTCTATGTGGTGGACGACGAAGCCAGCGTGCGCGATGCCCTGGCGCGGCTGCTGCGTTCTGCTGACATTGCGGTACAAACGTTTGCCTGCGCCGAGGACTTCCTCGCCAGCGGGTTCGAACAGCGCCTGGCCTGCCTGGTGCTGGACGTGAACCTGCAAGTGGGCACCGGCTTCGACCTGCAGGCCGACCTGCAGCGGCGCGGCAGCCAGTTGCCGATCATCTTCATGACCGGCTACGGCACCATTCCCATGTCGGTGAAGGCCATGAAGGCCGGGGCGCAGGAGTTCCTCACCAAGCCGTTCGACGAGAGCGAGCTGCTGGGCGCCATCGACCGTGCGCTGGCCGGCGCCCGCCAGCGTTTCGCCGCCCAGGCCCAGGCGCGCGAGGTGCGCGGCCGCTACCACACCCTTACCCCGCGCGAGCGCCAGGTGCTGGGCCTGTTGATTGAAGGCAAGGTCAACAAGCAGATCGCCGCCGCGCTGGGCACGCGCGAGGTCACGGCCAAGGTGCACAAGAAGCACGTCATGGCCAAGATGCGCGCCGCCACCCTGGTGGAACTGGTGCGCCTGTGCGAACAGATCGGCGTAGGCCCGGCCACGGTCGACGCCCATGCCGGCTGAGCTGGTCGACTACCGCCAGCAACTGGGCGGCTTCAACGAACAATGGCTCAAACACCTCACCTGGCGCCTGTTGCTGGTGGACGGCGAGGTGGCCCGCTACCGGGTGCGCTCGCCGATCTCTGCGCGCGACTGGCTGATTGCCCGCCCCGCAGCGTTGCCCTCCGAGGGTGGCTTTCGGCGCCTGCACCAGGAGTTCGATTTCCGCCAGCACCTGCATCCGGCATGGGCCATTGTGCCGGTGGCGCTGATCAGCGCCGTGGATGGCCCGCTGCTGGTGCTGGACGACAGCCAGGGCCGCGGCCTGCACGAGGTGATGGGCGACAACCTGTCCATCCTGCGTTTCCTGCGCCTGGCGCTGGGCGCCACCCATGCCCTGGGCCAGGCACACCGGGCGGGCATCCTGCACCGTGACATCAAGCCCTGCAACCTGGTCGAGGGCGCCGATGGCAACGTGCGCCTGATGGCCTTTTCACTGGCCTGCCAGCGGGACGCGCCGGTGCCGGCCGCCGAGGCCATCTGCGGCAGTTTTGCCTACATGTCCCCCGAGCAGGGTGGCCGCGTGGGCCATGAAGTGGACGAGCGCAGCGACCTGTACGCGCTGGGCGTCAGTTTCTACGAAATGCTCACTGGCCAGCTGCCGTTCGAGGGCAACGACCCGGTGGAGTGGCTGCACCAGCACCTGGCCCTGCAACCGGCGCCGCTGGAAAGCCTGCGCCCTGCGGTGCCAGGGGCGTTGACGGGGTTGGTGTTCAAGCTGCTGGCCAAGCGCGCGGATGAACGCTACGCCGACACCGACGAGCTGGCCGCCGACCTGCGCCTGTGCCTGGCGCAATGGACCGAATTCCAGGGTATCCACCCCTTCGAGCCTGGCGCCCGTGGCAGCCGCGCCCAAGGCGTGATCAGCGCCGCATTGCCGGGGCGCCAGCGCGAGTGCGCGGTGCTGCACGAGCGGGTGCTGCGCTGCGCGGTCACCGGCGAAGGCGAGCGAGTATTGCTTAGCGGCCCGGTGGGCAGCGGCAAGACCGCGCTGGTGCGCCAGGTGCACCAGGACCTGGTGGCCGGCAGCATTCTGTTCGCCGTTGGCCGCTTTGACCACGCCGGCCTGACCACCCCGTACGCGGCGGTGTCCACGGCCCTGCGCAGCCTGGTGCTGCGGGTGCTGGGCGAACACCCCGAGGGCCTGGCGCAATGGCGCAGCCGCCTGTTGCTGGCGCTTGGCGACGGCGTGGCGCCGCTGCTGGCGCTGGTGCCCGAGCTGGCCTTGGTCATTGGCCAACACGCCACGCTGCCCGAGCCCGTCCGTGCCGACGGCAGCGACCGCCTGCAGCCGCTGCTGCGCGCCTGCATCGCCGTGTTTGGCCGGCCGGGCACGCCGCTGTTGTTGTTTTTCGACAACACCCAGGGCCTGGACAGCCACAGCCTGGCGCTGCTGCACAACCTGGTGGCGGCGCCGCTGGCCCATGTGGTGCTGGTGCTGGCCAGCCGCGACAGCGCGCAGGGCAGCCTGGCCCAGGCGGTGAAGAACGGTGCCAGCCATTGCACCGAGCTTGCGCTGTTGCCGCTGGAACCCGATGGCGTGCTGGCCATGGTCAATGCGCTGTTGGGCAGCGAGGGCTCGGCGTTGCGGCCGCTGGCCGAGGTCATCCACGCCAAGAGCGGCGGCAACCCGCTGTTCATCCAGCAACTGGTGCGCACCCTGCTGGAAGAAAAACGCCTGGTGCCCCGGCCTGGCGCCCTGGGCTGGGCCTGGGACCAACAGGCGCTGGAGGCCTGCCCGGTGGCCGACAACGTGGTGGACCTGCTGCTCACGCGCATGGCCCGCCTGCCGCGCCGCACGCGTTGGCTGCTGGGCCTGCTGGCGCTGATCGGCACCCGCGCCGACCTTGCGCACCTCGCCCGCCTGGGCCGCCTGGCACCGCCACGCGCGCGGCTGGCGCTGGGCCCGGCGGTGCAGGCCGGGCTGCTGCTGGGCGACGGCGAAGGTTGGTGCTTCAGCCACGACCGTGTGCGCGACACCGCCTACCACGCCATCGCCCCACGCCTGCGTGCCCTGCAGCACACGCGCCTGGCGCACCTGCTGATACAGGCCATGGACGACAGCCGCGCGCCGGGCTACCTGTTCCGCATTGCCCTGCATATCCAGCAGTGCGCCCACGAGCAACTGCAGGAGGCCGACCTGCGGGTGTTCGTCGACGCCTTGCTGCGCGCCGCACAACGTGCCCGCGACAGCTCGACCTTGCCCTTTGCCCTGCAGTACCTGCGCCTGGCACGCGAGCTGGCCGGCTGCCCGCGCTGGGTGCAGGCGCCGCAGCAGCGCGACGCCATGGACATGCTGTACGCCCAGTGCCTGATGAACAGTGCCGACTACGCCGGCGCCCACGCCTGCATTGATCAGATCCTCGACCGCGCCGACTCGCTCACCCAGGTGTCGGCCCTGTATGTGCTGAAGATCGAGGCGCTGTCGCTCGCCGACAACTACGCCGCAAGCCTGCACACCGGGCGCGCCGGGCTGGCGCTGTTCGGTATCGAATTCAGCGGCAGTGACCGCGACCAGCTGCGGTTGCAGGTCAGCCAGGCGTTGGGCGACCGGCCAATCGACGCCTTGCTCGCGCACCAGGCCGTGAACAACTCCTTCATTGCTGCCGCGCTGGAACTGATGGCCGCGATGATCATTCCGGCCATCCATGTCGAGCGCGAGCTGGCGCTGCCGCTGCTGGCGCGCATGCTGCAAATGACCGTGCGCCACGGCGTCAGCCCGGCCTCGGTGCCGGGGCTGGCGTGGTTCGGGGTATTGTTGGCCGACGAGTACGGCGCCTACGAAGAGGGCCAGCACTACGTGGAATTGGCGGTGCGCCTGGAGTACGCGTTGGGCCTGGAAACTGGCAAAGTGTCCACGCAACTGGCCCTGGGCCGCACCAGCGCCTGGACGCGCTCGCTGGCGTTCTCGCTGGAATGCGGCGAGCAGGCCTTCGCCGCTGGCCGCCGCGAGGGCCGGGCGGCGCTGAGCTGCTACGCCTGCCACCACATGGTCAGCATCCTGCTGGTGATGGGCGGCCCGCTTGAGCGCGTGGCGCAACGCCTGGACGCGGCCATGGCGGTGGCCGACGCCGCCGGTTTCGCCGACAGCCGCCTGCTGCTGGAGATCCAGCAGGCTTACGTGCGCGGCCTGCGCGACGCCGACGCCCCGGCGCGCGGCAACCTGCTGCAGGCCTGGCAGCCACGGGTGGAGGCCAGCAGCATGCTGCCTATCGGCTTTTTCTACTGGCTGTACCGGGGCATGCTGGGTTTTGCCCAGGGCCGCCATGAAGCCGCGCGCGATGACCTGGCACGCGCTGCCCAGCTCAAGGGCTGCATGGCCGCCCATGTGCACCTGCTGGACTTGGCGTTCTACTCGGCGCTCAACCACGCCGCCCTTGCGGCCAGCGCCTACAGCCCGCTGGCGGCGATACAAGGCATGCAGCCGCAGTTGCACGACCTGCGCCGCTGGGCGCAACTCAACCCCCAGGCGTTCCTGGACCGCGAGTTGCTGGTGGAAGCCGAGATCGCCCGCCTGCAGGGCGACCTGCTGCGCGCCCTGCAGTTGCTGGAGGCGGCCATCGAGCAGGCGGCAGCCAGTGGTTGCGTGCCGGTGCTGGCCCTGGCCCATGAGCGCGCGGCCAACTGCCACCAGGCGCTGGGCCTGACCAGCGCCGCGCGCAGCCACCGTTTCAGCGCCCGCGATGCCTACCAGCGCTGGGGTGCGCAGCGCAAGGTGGCAGCCCTGGAGGCTGCGCACCTGTACCTCAACAACAAGCCGCTGGACGCCCGCGCGTCCATCGACATGCTCAACGGCCAGCAGTACCTGGACCTGGTGTCAGTGACCAAGGCGTCCCAGGCGCTGTCGCGGGAAATTGTCTTCGAGCGTCTGGTCGAGACCCTGCTGGCGAACACCATCGTGCATGCCGGCGCACGTAACGGCGCCTTGATCCTGGTGGAAGGCGGCGACCTGCTCAGCGTCGCCAGCGGCGAGACCGCCGACGCCGGCGTGCGCGTCAGCCTGCGCAACCAGCCGGTGCAGCCGCGCAGCCTGCCGTTGTCGCTGCTGTACACGGTGATGCGCACCGGCCGCACTGTGGCCCTGGAACAGGCCGGTGGCGACGCCGAGTTCGCCGACGACCCGTACTTTGCCGTGCAGGCGGCCGGTGCCGTGCTGTGCCTGCCGCTGCTCAAGCAGGGCGAGGTGATTGGCCTGCTGTACCTGGAAAACTCCCTGGCCAGCGGCGTGTTCACCCACCCGCGGGTGGCGATGATCGAGTTGCTGGCGGCGCAGGCGGCCATTTCCCTGGAAACCGCGCGGCTGTATGCCCAGGTGCTGGAAGAGAACGCCCGCCGCCGCGACACCGAGGCGCAACTGCGCACCAGCCAGGCGCTGCTTGCCATTGGCCAGAAGATCATTCGTTCGGGCTCGTTCCGCTGGGACGTCACCACCGACCACTCGCAATGGTCGGAAGAGTTGTTTGCCGTGTGGGGGCTGCCGGTAGCGGCTACGGCGCCGTCACCCGAGGTGCTGGTGCGCCGTGTGCACGGCGACGATGTGGCGCGCTTCACCGCGCAGCTGCTGTGGGCGAGGCAGACGCGCCTGCCGTTGCGCATGGCGTTTCGCATCATCCTGGCAGAAGGTGAGGTGCGCTACCTGGAGGCCCATGCCGAACCTGCCGAGGATGGCGTGTACGTGGGCGTGACCTCTGATGTCAGCGAGCGCCGCGCCACCGAGGCGGCGCTGCGCAGCGCCCGCGCCGAGCTGGCGCAGGTGCGCCAGAGCACGGTGATGGGCGAGCTGGCGGCCAGCATCGCCCACGAGATCAACCAGCCGCTGGCCTCCATCGTCACCAATGCCGGCGCCAGCGTGCGCTGGTTGCAGCGCGAGGTACCGCAGGTGGGCGAGGCCCTGGAAGGCTTGCGCGACATCGCTCGCGACGGGCGCCGTGCCGCTGACATCATCCGCGCCTTGCAGGCCTTGGCCCGCCAGGAACCCGCCAGCCGCAGTTGGCTGGCGATCGATGAACTGATCACTCAGGTACTTCGGCTGTTGGCGGTGGAAACCGACGCCCAGCAGGTCACCGTGCACACGGCGTTGCAGGCGGCCGGGGTGCAGGTGCAGGTGGATGGCGTGCAGCTGCAGCAGGTGCTGTACAACCTGGTCGTGAATGCCGTGGACGCCATGGCCAGCGTGCCGGCTGCCGCACGGCGCCTGCAGGTAACTTCGACGGTGCCGGTGGCGGGGCAGTTGGTGGTGATGGTGGAGGACAGCGGGCCGGGCATCAGCGTGGCGGACGAAGAAAAGGTCTTCAACGCCTTCTTCACCACCAAGGCCAGCGGCATGGGCATGGGCCTGGCCATCTGCCGCTCGATCATGGACGCCCAGGGCGGCACCTTGCACCTGCACCGGGGGCGGCAGGGGCAGACGGTGTTCGTGTTTACCTTGCCCTGCACTTAATGTGGGAGCGGCATGACGCGGCCTGCGGGACGTACGTAGCAGCGGCCGCAGGCCGCGTCCGGGGCGCCAGGATCAGCTGCGGGCGAACGCCAGCAAGTCCTGGTTCAGCTGGTCCTTGTGGGTGAAGTACACCGCGTGCGGGGCGCCAGGGTATACCTTCAGCTGCGCGCCACGCACCAGCTCGGCCGCAGCCTTGCCGGTCACCTCGAAGCTCACCACCGCATCGCCGTCGCCATGGATGACCAGGGTGGGGATGGTAATGCTGCGCAAGTCTGCGCGGAAGTCGGTCTCGGAGAACGCCGCCACGCAGTCATAGGTGCCCTTGAAGCCGGCCTGCAGGGCCAGGAACTGGGTCCAGTCGAGCATCGGCTTGCCGACGTTGTTGGCGGGCTTGTCGCTGCCGGTGAACACCGGGCCGAAGGCGTCGAGGAAGCCTGCGCGGTCGTTCAATAGGCCGGCACGAATGCCGTCGAAAATGGTCGGGTCCATGCCTTCGGGGTGGTCGTCGCGGCGGATCATCAGTGGCGTCACCGCGCTCACCAGCACCGCCTTGGCGATGCGCTGGCTGCCGTGGCGGCCCAGGTAGCGCGCCACTTCGCCGCCGCCCATGGAGAAGCCCACCAGGATGGCGTTGCTGATGTCCAGCTCGTCCAGCAACTGCTCCAGGTCATCGGCGAAGGTGTCGTAGTCATAGCCGGTCCACGGCTGGCTGGAACGGCCGAAACCACGACGGTCATGGGCGATGACACGGAAGCCGTTGGCCGCCAGGAAGTTCATCTGGTAGTCCCACATGTCGGCGTTCAGCGGCCAGCCGTGGCTGAGCACGATGGGTTGCCCGGTGCCCCAGTCCTTGTAGTAGAGCTGCGTGCCGTCGGTGGTGGTCAAGTAAGCCATGTGCGAACGCCTCGGTAAGGGTAGGGAAGGCCAACGCTAGCGGTTATGCAGGGGTAAATCCTTGGGCGAACCTTAATCGTTCTTAATTCAGAACATTTAAGGTCGCGGCAAGGACGTCCCGGGCGCGCGCGAGGAGACTGGCAGCCTGGACCGTAGAAGGAATTCTTGCCCATGAACGCCCGTACCCAAACCCCTGGTGGCCCGCTGGACCCGGTGACCCTCGACCTGTTATTGACCCTGGCCGCCACCCTGGCCGACGCCGATACGCCGCAGCCCGAAGCCCTGCACCAGCATTCCAGTGCCCTGTGTGCGCACCTGCTGGTGCACTACAGCGACACGGCCCCCGAGCCGCAGCGCCTGGCCCTGTCGCCCTGGCAGGCGCGGCGCGCCAAGCAGTTGATGCTGGAACAGCTGGGCGGCAGCCCGTCGATTGCCGAGATTGCCAGCGCCTGTTCGCTGTCGCGCAGCCATTTTTCCCGCGCGTTCAAGAAGACCACCGGGCAAGCGCCCCGCGATTGGCTACAGCAGGCGCGGCTGGAGCGGGCCAAGGAACTGTTGGCCGACAACGCCTTGTCCATCGCCCAGGTGGGCCTGGACTGCGGCTTTGCCGACCAGTCGCATTTCACCCGGGTGTTCACCCGGGCTACCGGCACCACGCCGTTCGCGTGGCGCCGGGCGCTGCCGCGTCAGGCGCTTACCAACTGAACTTGAGCTCCACGCCCAGGTAATTGCTGTCATGCCCACCGGCGTCGCGCAGGGTCTGCCCGGCGTCGTAGTGCACCGCTTCCACCGCACCGGCCAGGTTGGCGGTGAAGGCATAGTCGGTGCGCAACTGGGCATAGGCGCCGGTCCAGCGCTGGCCAGTGCCGGCGGTGTTGGCCACGGCAATATTGGGCTGGGTGTACACCGCATCCTCGGTGGTCTGGCGCCACAACAGGCCGATGGCAGTCTGCACGCTCAGGCCGGGCAAGGGCTTGACCGTCACCGATGGCTTGACGTGAATGAGGTTGCTGTAGCCGGTGTAGCCCGCCAGGGTGAAGTAGTAGCCGTTGGGGAACAGCGGGTTGAAGGTGCCCACGCGGCCGTCGCCGGGGTGGCTGTCACCCGAGGCGATGTCCAGTTGCAGGCCCAGGCGGGGCGCCCAGGTGGTATCGGCGAAGGTATAGCCCACGCGGCTGCCGGCGGCCCAGGCGCGAATGTCCTTGCCGCCCACGCTGCCACCTTGGTACATGCCCTCCAGGTCCCAGTCCATGTGCGCGACGGTACCGGCATAGCGGGCGTCGAAGATGGAGCGGTTTTCACTGCCCGCAGCGTCCAGGTACTGGGCCTCGTCGCGCTGGTACAGCGCGTAGTAGGCGGACAGTTCCTGGTTGCTGTTGACTACCCGTTCCACGCGCAGCATGTCGAAGCGCACGGCCTTGCTGGAGGTGTCGTCGAAGTCCTGGTCGTCGCGGTACTGCACCGGGTGGCTGGCGATGCCGATAAAGCGCCACTGCGCGGTTTCCCAATCGGCCCACAGGGCGTCGAACGACTGGCGCACGTTGGGGCCGTCGCGCGAAGAAACAAAACGCTGCAGGTCGAAGGCAAAGTCCTGGCGGCCGACGCGGGTCTTCAAGGTGCCGCTGTCGTAGGTGTTGATGTATTCCAGGAACGCCAGGCGCAGGTCCAGGCGGTTCTGGTCGGCGCCGCCCAGGGTGGTCTTGTCGTAGGCGCGCACGTCTTCGAGCTGGGTGAACAACCGCCAGTGCTCGTTGAAGTGCAGGTCGGCGTGCACCTGGAAGCGCTGCAGCAGGTAGTTGTCGCGTTTCACGCCCTTGGTGCCGAAGCCATTGGCATCGTTCATTTCCAGGCGTTCGCGCAGGGTGGCCCCCAGGGACAGCCAGGCGCTGTCCCCCAGGGCAATGTACTTGAGGTCATCCAGTGGCTGGGTGCGCAGGGCCGGCGAGGCCAGCGCCGACCAGTCTTCCTGCCAGCGGTTGGCCTTGATGGCGGGGCGCGTGTCGTCGGCGGCGGCCAGCAGCGGCAGCAGGGCCAGCGACAGGCCGGCTAGCGGCCGCCTCACTGTTTGGCCAGCACTTGGTGGATTTCAGCCACGTAGCCGCCGGGGAACTGCACCATGGCCGCCTGGCGGCCGCTGCTGCTGGCCGGTTGCACCAACACGCTGGCGCCGCTGCCGGTGGCTTTCTGCAGGGTGGCGTTGAGGTCGGCGACTTCGTAGCCGGTGGTTTCGTGGCCGTACGGGAAGGGCAGGTGGCCGTCGGTAACCAGCACGGTCATGTGGCCGAAGTCCGAGGTAATGCGCACGCGCTCGTAGGTGCCTGTGTCGCGGCCGATCTCGGCGCCCGGGGCGTGCTTGTCGTCAGCCACCACCTTGCCATGGGAGAAGGTGGTGAACGCCTTGATGAAAGCGGGGGCGCGGTCGGCTGATACGTACACGCGGTTTTCCGGTACGTATTGGAACGCTGCGTAGTTGGGTGCGGTGTTGTGCCAGTAAAGCTGCATGTTCACGCCGCCCGGCCATTGCACCACGGCGTCGCGGCCGATGGGGTCGGGGAACGGCGCGACAATCACGTCGGCGCCGGCCTGGCGCGCCAGCTTGACGGCCTGGTCCATGTCCTTGACCAGGTAGCCGTTGCGCTCATCGCCGAACGGGTGCGGGATGGGCGTCTTGAAGCCGAACAACGACACCGTGCCCGACGGCGTCTGCAGCAGCTGCGAGGTGGTGCTGCTGGGCGTTGGCGTGACGTCGGCCACCACCTGCGGGGTGCTCTTGCCGCCAAAGGTGGCGGTGAAGCTTTGCACGAAGGCGTCCACGTCGGCGGGCGCCACGTACACGTGGCTGGTGTCGTATTGCGGGCCGACCGCAGGGCCGGTGGCGGCCAGCGCCGACAGCGGCGTGGCAATGGCGAGCATGAGCAGGGTATGACGCATGACAGACTCCAGAGAGGGGTAAGCGGATGGCGTCAGGGTGGCGGGTGGGGTAGATGAATAATTGAATGGGTGTGCTTTTGTGGCGTGCGCACCCGGACCCCGTAGCAGCTGCCGCAGGCTGCGTCCGAGACGTTGTTGTGGGAGCGGGCTTGCCAGCGAGCTGTTGAGGCCCTAAAAACTCGCTGGCAAGCCAGCTCCCACAAAGACAGTTTCGGCTACGGAAAGCTGTGTTTGGTTACTAAAAATCTGTAGGAAATGCCCTACAACTTCAGTGATAATCGTCCTACAGCTCGAAAAATGGCGCTTGCCGTGCTGGGTTTGAGTGGCTAATCTCGCTCCGCCGTTGCTTGTCAGCGGTCGGGTTTAGTAGCCCGTCAATCCAGATTTTCACGCTGCCAGCCTGCGGTTGCAGGCCTTGTCATGGCGGCTGTGCACAGGGCACTTCGGTGCGCTGGGTCCCTGGGTTCCCGGTCTACTAACCTGTCGTCACAGCCGCCACCCTTCGTTTAGTAGCGAGGGCTGTCGGCTCCCAGCAACCCAGGAGCTGTACCATGACCCCAATTACCCCCGACCCACCCGACCTCACCACCGCCTTCCACCCCTTTGCCCCCAGCGAAGGCGAAATGCCCATCCTCGCCGTGCGCGAAGGCATGCCCCTGGAAGAGGTGCTGATCCACGCCTCCGGCTACATCCGCAGCGCCAGCGCAGGCGCCGCCGAGATGGTCGAAAACTGCCCGCAGCACCTGCGCCCCCTGGCACGCAACATCGAGCACCTGGCGGAAATCGCCCGGGCGTTGGTGGAGGCTTCGATAACCGGTCTGCCAAAACAACCCTGACCCGTAGCAGCTGCCGCAGGCTGCGTCCGAAGGCAACGCGTGCGGTGTGGGGCCGGGACGCGGCCTGCGGCCGCTGCTACAGGGGGTGTAGGGCTTGGTCGTATGACCCATATGGCATGCCAATAGCACAATCATTCAAAACGCCGGCCCACAGTTATGCTTCACTACCGGGTCGCCAACCCCCAGCCCGTCAGGAGCCCGCCGCCCATGAACCGCAACGACCTGCGCCACGTCGACATGAACCTGCTGGTGCTGTTCGAAGCCTTGATGTTCGAACGCAACCTGACGCGCGTGGCCGAAAAGCATTTCATTGGCCAGCCGGCGGTGAGCGCCGCGCTGGGCCGGCTGCGGGACCTGTTCGATGACCCGCTGCTGATTCGCAACGGCCGCAGCATGGAGCCGACGCTGCGCGCGCTGGCAATTCTGGAGGAGCTGCGCCCGGCGCTGGACACCATTTCCGGCGCGGTCAGCCGTGCCAAGGATTTCGACCCCAGCACCAGCTGCGCCACTTTCCGCATCGGCCTGTCGGACGACGCCGAGTTCGGCCTGTTCCCGCCGTTGCTGGCGCAGCTGCGCGAAGAGGCGCCAGGCATCATCATTGTCGTGCGCCGGGCCAATTACCTGTTGCTGCCGGCCATGCTCGCCAGCGGAGAGATCTCGGTGGGGGTGAGCTACACCACCGACCTGCCGGCCAACGCCAAGCGCCGCAAGCTGCGCGATATCGGCTGTAAGGTGCTGCGTGGCGACAGCGCGCCAGCGCCCTTGACCCTGGATGATTATTGCCAGCGGCCGCATGCCATGGTGTCGTTCTCGGGCGACTTGAGCGGCAACATCGACATGGACCTGGCCAAGGTCGGCCGCAGCCGCCGGGTGGTGCTGGGGGTGCCGCAGTTCCATGGCCTGCGCGCGCTGCTCAAGGGCAGCGACCTGATTGCCACGGTGCCCGACTACGCCGCCTGCGCGCTGGTGGAAGACGGCGTGCTGCGCGCCGACGAGCCGCCGTTCCCCATTGTGCCGGCCGAGCTGTCGATGGTGTGGAGCGGGGTGCACGACAACGACCCGGCCGAGCGCTGGTTGCGCGCGCACATCAGCCGAGTAATGGCGGCGCCGTTGCAGTAACCCTGTAGCAGCGGCCGCAGGCCGCGTCCAGGCAGGCAGACGCACACCCGTTCAAAACACAGCACGTCCGTGCAATCGGTCCGGCCGCAGGGCGCTCACCATAGGCGCCCTAGATCACCCGCCAAGGACCCTCGATGAGCCAGCGCCGCCATGACCCCGCCGACCTTGCACTGCTGTGGCTGCGCGTGTGCGCCGCGCTGTTCCTGCTCAAGGTGCATGGCCTGCCCAAGCTGCTCGACTTCCATGCCCAGCTGCAACTGATCGAAGACCCTTTCCACCTGGGCGCCGTGCCCACCCTGTGCCTGGCCATTTTCGCCGAAGTGCTGTGCCCGCTGCTGATTATTGCCGGTGTGCTGACCCGCCTGGCCTGCCTGCCGGTGCTGGCGGTGCTGCTGGTGGCGCTGGTGTTCGTGCACCCCGAATGGACGCTTGAACAGGGCCAGTTCGCCTGGCTGCTGCTGATTCTGTTTACCACGATTCTGATTGGCGGCCCCGGCCGGCTGGCCGTGGGCCTGCGCCTGCCCGCGCCGCTGCGCTACGCCTGATTTTTCTTCCTTCCCAGGAGCTGCAATGAACGCCGAGCTGATTCTTCTCAATGGCAAGTTCCACACTGTCGACCGCCAGAACCCCACGGCCAGCGCCGTGGCCATCAAGGACGGGCGCTTCGTGGCCGTGGGCAGCGACGCCCAGGCCATGGCCTTTCGCGGCGCGGGCACCCAGGTCATCGACCTTAAAGGCCGCACCGTCATTCCGGGCCTCAACGACTCGCACCTGCACCTGATTCGTGGCGGCCTGAACTACAACCTGGAGCTGCGCTGGGAAGGCGTGCCGTCGGTGGCCGACGCCCTGCGCATGCTCAAGGAGCAGGCCGACCGCACGCCCACGCCGCAATGGGTGCGCGTGGTAGGCGGCTGGAACGAATTCCAGTTCGCCGAAAAGCGCATGCCCACCCTACAGGAGCTGAACCAGGCCGCGCCCGACACCCCGGTGTTCGTGCTGCACCTGTACGACCGCGCCTTGCTCAACCGCGCTGCCCTGCGCGTGGTGGGCTACACCCGCGACACGCCGAACCCGCCTGGCGGCGAGATCCAGCGCGACGCCAACGGCGACCCTACCGGCATGCTGATCGCCCGGCCCAACGCCATGATCCTCTACGCGACCCTGGCCAAGGGGCCGAAGCTGCCGCTGGAATACCAGGTGAACTCCACCCGCCAGTTCATGCGCGAGCTGAACCGCCTGGGCCTGACCAGCGTGATCGACGCCGGCGGCGGTTTCCAGAACTACCCCGACGACTACCAGGTGATCGAGCAGTTGGCCAAGGACGACCAGTTGACCGTACGCATCGCCTACAACCTGTTCACCCAGAAGCCCAAGGAAGAGCTCACCGACTTCAAGAACTGGACCTCCAGCGTCAAGCTGCACCAGGGCGACGACTACCTGCGCCACAACGGCGCCGGCGAGATGCTGGTGTTCTCTGCCGCCGACTTCGAGGACTTCCTGGAGCCGCGCCCGGACCTGCCGCAAACCATGGAAGAAGAGCTGGAACCGGTGGTGCGCCACCTGGTGGAACAGCGCTGGCCGTTCCGCCTGCACGCCACTTACGACGAGTCGATCTCGCGCATGCTGGACGTGTTCGAGAAGGTCAACCGCGACATCCCGTTCAACGGCCTGCCGTGGTTCTTCGACCATGCCGAGACCATCTCGCCGAAGAACATCGAGCGCGTGCGCGCCCTCAACGGCGGCATCGCCATCCAGGACCGCATGGCGTTCCAGGGCGAGTACTTCGTCGACCGTTACGGCCAGCAGGCCGCCGAAGCCACGCCACCGATCAAGCGCATGCTGGCCGAGGGCGTACCAGTGGGCGCCGGCACCGATGCCACGCGGGTGTCCAGCTACAATCCATGGACTTCGCTGTACTGGATGGTCAGCGGCCGCACCGTCGGCGGCCTGGCCTTGCAGCCCGAAGGCCTGCCACGCGACACCGCGCTGGAACTGTTCACCCATGGCAGCGCCTGGTTCTCGTCCGAGCAGGGCAACAAGGGCCAGATCAAGATCGGCCAGCTGGCCGACCTGGCGGCGCTGTCGGCCGACTTCTTCGCGGTAGAGGAGGAGGCGATCAAATGGCTGGAGTCGGTGCTGACCGTGGTCGGCGGCAAAGTCGTGCACGCCGACGCCGAATTCTCCGACCTGGCGCCACCGCGCCTGCCAGTGGTGCCCGAGTGGTCGCCGGTGGTCAAGGTGCCGGGCCACTGGCGCCCACAAGCGCCCATGGCGCAACAGGTTCACCACTGCAGCGGCCCGTGCGCCGTGCACGCCCATGGCCACGACCGGGCGCGCCAGTCCAACGCGCCAATCAGCGACTTCCAGGGTTTCTGGGGTGCGCTGGGCTGTTCCTGCTTCTCGTTCTGAATCCGTCAAACCACACGTTAGGAGTTCGTCATGAGCAACGCCCCTGTCTACAACCGCCTGAACAAAGATGACGCCGTAGTACTGCTGGTCGACCACCAGACCGGCCTGATCTCGCTGGTGCAGGATTTCTCGCCCAACGAGTTCAAGAACAACGTGCTGGCCCTGGCCGACTGCGCCAAGTTCTTCAACCTGCCGACCATCCTCACCACCAGCTTCGAAAACGGCCCGAACGGCCCGCTGGTGCCCGAGCTGAAAGAGATGTTCCCGGACGCGCCATACATCCCGCGCCCTGGCCAGATCAACGCCTGGGACAACGCCGACTTCGTCCAGGCCATCAAGGCCACCGGCCGCAAGCAGCTGATCATCGCCGGTGTGGTGACTGACGTGTGCGTGGCGTTCCCGACCTTGTCGGCACTGGCCGAAGGCTTTGACGTGTTCGTGGTGACCGATGCTTCCGGCACCTTCAACGACACCGTGCAACAGGCCGCCTGGGCACGCATGAGCGCCGCCGGTGCCCAGCTGATGAACTGGTTCGCCGTGGCCTGCGAGCTGCACCGCGACTGGCGCAACGACATCGAAGGCCTGGGCAACCTGCTGTCCCAGCGCCTGCCCAACTACCGCAACCTGATGAACAGCTACGTGGCGCTGACCGCCAAGAAGTAACACAAAACCCGTAGCAGCGGCCCCTAGGCCGCGTCCCAGCCACCACCTGGGACGCGGCCTGCGGCCGCTGCTACAGGGTTGCGCTTGCCATTATCGCTGGACAGGGTACTGTCGCCTGCTTGAGCACAGGCAATTGGCCCCTCGACATGAAACACGTTGCAATCGCGCTGTACCCCGACTTTCTGCTGCTGGACATGGCCGGCCCGGTGGAGGTGTTCTCCATCGCCAACCGTTACCTGGCGCCTTGCCAGCACTACCGCATTTCCACCTTCGCCACCCAGCAGCGCAGCGTGCGCTCGTCCAGTGGCATCACCGTGCAGGCTGACCACCTGGTCGAGCAGGCCTGCGCCGACGTCGACCTGCTGCTGGTGCCCGGCGGCCCAGGTGCGTACAACGATCACCACCCCGACCTTCTGGCCTGGCTGCGTACGGCCGCACAGACGGTGCAGTGCTACGGCTCTATCTGCACCGGCGCGTTCATTCTTGGCCACGCCGGCCTGCTCGACCACCACCGCGTCACCACCCACTGGCACTACACCGAGCGGCTGATCAAGGCTTTCCCCAAGGCGCAGGTGGGCACCGAGGACATTTACATCCACGACCGCAAGCTTATCTCCTCCGGCGGGGTAACCGCGGGCATCGACCTGGCGCTGTCGGTGGTGGCCCATGACCACGGGCGCAAGGTGGCGCTGGATGTGGCCAAGGTGTTGCTGGTGTTGATGCGCCGCCAGGGCGACCAGGCGCAGTTCAGCCCGCTGGTGGCAGAAGTGGCCGCCCAGGACTCACCGGTAACCCGCGCCCAGCACTACATTCTCGACAACCTGGAGCAGCCGTTGACCCTCGAACGCCTGGCCGAAGCCGCAGCCCTGAGCCCGCGCCAGCTGAGCCGGGTGTTCAGCCGCGACGTCGGCGTGACGCCCATGGCGTTCATCCAGAATGCGCGCATCGACCGTGCGCGCAACCTGCTGGAAAGCACCGAACTGCCGCTCAAGACCGTGGCGTTCAAGAGCGGCTTCGGCAGCGTGCGGCACATGCGTCAGTTGTTCAACGAGCGCCTGGGCCGCAGCCCTGCCGAGTACCGCGAGCAATTCCACTAGCATGCAAATGGCCGGATAGGGCACCCGAATGACCGTCCTGCGCCCCTTGTCGTCGTACCACCAAGGCCAATGCCTGCCAAGATACTCCCCAGTCAGTACATCGGGCTCGGGAGGGTGGCATGGGCGACATGGGGGTGATGGACGAAATCGCGCAGGCGCTGCGCGACAGTATGAGCCCCGGCGACCGGCTGGCCGGCTGGGCCTTCCGCTGGGTAGTACAGGATGGGCGCATCACGTGCAGCCAGTGCCAGGCGTCGCAGTCGGCGAACCACCCGTGCGCGGGGTTCAACCACCGGCCCGGTTGCGGGGCGCGCCGCGAGCAAAACCCGTGGCAGGAGTTGGCGGGGTTGTTGGGGCGGTTGGCGGGGCAATGAACCCCGCCCGGTTGCTCACGCCTCGCGCTGTTCGCGGGCCTGGCGTTCGGCCTTTTCCTTGCGGTGGTTCTTCAGGTCCAGGCGCGCGCCCCAGGCCATGACGGCAACGCCGATGAGCAGTAGCAGGATGAGTTGGCTGGTCGGCATGTGGATCTCCCTTGGAAAAGATCCCATTGGAACCTGCGCCCGGCGCTAAAACCAAACAGTTCACAGTTACATAATGTTTCTGCGTGCCCGATATCAGTGCAACTGGACGCCTGGCCCCTGGCGCTCTTACACTGCGCCAGCCCCCCTCTGGTAGCCACAGGCGCACGCCATGACCATGCCCGAACAGCCCGCGCGCCGGCGTTTGCGTGATTCCGTCCTGAATATTCCCGAGCACCAGCGCGCCGCCTTCGAAGCCTACGTGCTGGAGCACTATCGCAGTTTTTTGCTAGCGATAAATCTGATTGCCGCTGGCGCCTATTACTCCTACGTGTTCGCCGACGCCATCCTGATCCCGGACATGGCCTGGGCCTCGGTGGTCACCCGTACCGCGCTGGTGGCAGTGGGGCTGGTGAACATTTTCCTGGTGTTCCGCTACAGCCGGAACCTGTTGGTGCTCGACCTGCTGATGCCGGTGCATGACTTGATCTGCGCGGTGGCCTGGTTCGAGCTGCTCAAGCGCAGCCACTCGCCCGACGTGCCGACGTTCCTGTATGCCTCGGTGATTTTCGTGCTGTTATGCAACTTGGGCGTGCGCGTGTCCTTCAAGGGCACGTTGTGGGTGTCGCTGGCGATCAGCGCGGTGGTGATCGGCAACGTGGCCCTGCTGCACCCCGGCGACCCGAAGGCGCTGCTGGTGTTCGTGGTGGTGTACCTGCCGGTGCTGCTGTTCAGCCTGTTCATCGCCTGGACCAACATCACCAGCGTGCGCCGGGCCTTCCTGGCCGACCATGAAGAACGCTGGCAACAGGCGCAACTCTACGACCTCAACCAACGCCTGCAAGCCCTGGCCATCACCGACGCGCTGACCCGCGTGGGCAACCGCCGCGCCTTCGACCAGCACCTGAGCGAACGCTGGGCGCTGATGGAACAGGTGGGGCAGCGCTTCGGGCTGTTGCTGGTGGACATCGACTACTTCAAACCCTTCAACGACCACTACGGCCACCAGGCCGGCGACCGCTGCCTGGCGGAAGTGGCGCGGGTGATGGCGGCCAGCGTGGGGCAGGGCCAGCTGTTTCGCTATGGCGGCGAAGAGTTCGCGATTCTGCTGCCGCTGGAAGGCCAGCCGCAACTGCTGGCCGCCGCCGAACGGCTGGCCAATGAGGTGCGCAGGCTTGAAATTGTTCACCAGCACCGCCCGGACGCCCTTGGGCTGTTGACGGTGAGCATTGGCGCGGCGCTGAGCGAAAACCCCGAGGCAGTGCAGCCCCAGGATCTGTTCGCGTTGTGTGACCGGTTGTTGTACCAAGCCAAGCAGGAGGGCCGTAACCGCGGCGCGGTGGCCTGATGACGCAGAGCTTTTGTGGGAGCTGGCTTGCCAGCGAGCTGTTGAGGCCCTGAAAGATCGCTGGCAAGCCAGCTCCCACAAAAAGCAGTCCCTGCTAACCGCGTCTCTTACGGATTAACCCAATTCTGCGGCCGCTCGCCGTTCAGCGCCGCCAGCAGATTATCCACCGCACACCGCGCCATCGCCTCCCGCGTTTCATGGGTAGCCGAACCGATATGCGGGGTAGCCACCACGTTGTCCAGCTGCAGCAGCGGCGAGTTCGGGTCCACCGGCTCGCGCTCGAACACATCCAGGCCCGCCGCGCGAATCTGCCCGGCCTGCAGGGCGTGGATCAGGGCCTGCTCATCCACCACCTTGCCACGCGATATGTTGATAAAGATGCTGTCAGGGCCCATCAGCTCGAACTCGCGGGCGCCGATCAGGCCGGTGGTCTCGGCGGTCAGCGGCAGGGTCAGGCAGATGAAGTCGGCCTCGCGCAGCAGTTCGTCCAGGCTGCAGTGACGAGCGCCGAAGCGCTGGTCCACAGCAGGCTTGGGCGAGTGGCTGTGGTAGATCACCGGCATGCCGAAGCCGAAATGCCCGCGCTGGGCCAGGGCCTCGCCGATGCGGCCCATGCCGACGATGCCCAGGGTCTTGCCGTGCACGTCGGTGCCGAACTGCCTGGGGCCGACGCTGGCGGCCCACTGGCCGTTGCGCACCACGTTGGCCAGCTCCACCACGCGCCGGGCCGTGGCCAATATCAGCGCAAAACCGGTGTCGGCGGTGGTCTCGGTGAGTACGTCGGGGGTGTTGGTGAGTTTCACGCCGCGGCGGCTGAGGTCGGCGATGTCGTAGTTGTCGACGCCCACCGACACGCTGGAAACCGCCTCGAGGTTGGGCGCCAGGTCCAGCAGGGCAGCGTCCAGTTTCAGGCTGGCGCCCAGCAGGCCGTGGGCCTGGGGTAGCGCATCGCGCAGGCGCGCCAGGCCGTCGCTGGCCGGGTCTTCGATGTAGGTCACGTCTACCTGGTCGCCGAGGCGGGCGAGCAGGGCGGGGGACAGTTTCTTGTACAGCACCACGTGCTTTTTCATCAGGAACTCTCGACGTCAGGAATGGTGGGCGGTAAGGGGGCGGGCGCGGGCCGCGACCTTGTCGCAGCCGCCAGGGGCCAGCAGGATAGTCAGCAGCGCCGACAGCACCAGCGCACCGCTCATCAGCAGGTACGAGGCGCCGGGGTTGCCGGTCTCGCTGTTGAGGTAACCCACAAGGTAGGAACCGGCGAACGAGCCCAGGGCGCCCATGCTGTTGATCAGCGCCATGGCGCCGCCGGCAACGTTGGCGGGCAGCACTTCGGGCACGATGGCGAAGAACGGCCCGTAGGGCGCGTACATGCAAGCGCCGGCCAGCACCAGCAGGCCGTAGGACCACCAGAAATGCTCGCTGCCCAGGGCGTAGGAGCCATAGAACGCCAGCGCCGCCAGCAGCAGCGGCGGCCACACGAAGCGCTTGCGCCGCTGAATGCGGTCCGAGCCCCAGCTCACCGCCAGCATGGCGATGACTGCGGCCAGGTATGGCAGCGCCGACAGCCAGCCGGCCTCGACCATGTCCATTTCCTGGCCTTGCTTGAGGATGGACGGCAGCCACAGCACGAAGCCGTACACGCCTATGCTCCAGCAGAAGAACTGCACCGACAAAATGATGACCTTGGGCGAGCGGAACGCCTCGGCGTAGTTCTTCACAGGCTTGATGCCTTGCTGCTCGGCGGCCAGGGTCTGCTGCAGGTCCTGCTTCTGCTGGCCGCTGAGCCAGGTGGCGTCGGCCGGTTTTTCATCGGCCAGGCGCCACCAGATGAACGCCCAGGCGATGGCGGGCAAGCCCTCGACGATGAACATCCAGCGCCAGCTGTAGTGTTGCACCAGGTAGCCGGACACCACCGACATCCACAGCATGGTCACCGGGTTGCCGAGGATCAGGAAGGTGTTGGCGCGCGAACGTTCGGCGCGGGTGAACCAGTGGCACAGGTACACCAGCATGGCCGGCATCACCACGGCCTCGACCACGCCGAGCATGAAGCGGATGGCGATCAGCCAATAGGCGTTTTCCACCACCCCGGTCAGGCTGGCCAGGGCGCCCCAGGCGATCAGGCTGGCGAAGATCAGCTTCTTCACGCTGCGCTTTTCGGCGTAGATGGCGCCGGGCACCTGGAAGAAGAAATAGCCGAGGAAGAACAGCGCGCCCAGCAGGGACGACAGCCCCGGCGTCATGGCCAGGTCCTTGGCCATGCCCGAGGCAGCGGCGAAGCCATAGTTGGCCCGGTCCAGGTAGGCCAGGCTGTAGGTGATGAACACGATGGGCATGATCACCCACCAACGGCGCGGCGCCAGTTTCAGCGGTTGCATGGCAAGCTCCTGAGCATTTTGTTGTTGTCGCAACAGGGTTGTTCGTGTGGGTCAGGCGCGGCGCAGGGCCGCGGCTTCCAGCAGTTGGTCGCGGCTGGGCAGGCCCTCCATGTCGCCCTGGCTTTGCACGGCGCGGCTGCCGATCCAGTTGCCGCGGTCGGTGGCCTGCTCGATAGTCAGGCCTTCCAGCAGCGCGCTGATCACCCCCACCGCGAAGCCGTCGCCGGCGCCCACGGTGTCCACCACCTTGGCCACCTTGTGCGCGGCCACCAGGCCTTCGCCCAAGGCGGTGCGGTAGTAGGCACCTTCCGCGCCCAGCTTGATGGCCACTGCTTCCGCACCGTGGTCGAGGTAGAAAGCGGCGATGTCACCCGGGGTTTCATAGCCCGTCAGCAGCCGCCCTTCGGCCAGGCCCGGCAGCACCCAGTCGGCGTGGCTGGCCAGGGCGTTGACCTCGCTGATCATGCGCGTCTGGCTGGGCCACAACGACGGCCGCAGGTTGGGGTCGAACGACACGCTGCGGCCGGCACCACGCATGGTCTGCATCAGGTGGCTGGACAGTTCCTGGGCGCTGGCCGACAGCGCCGGCGGAATACCAGTGGCGTGCAGGTGGCGGGCGCTGAGCAGGTCATCGTTGAGGTCGGCAACGCTGAGGTGGCTGGCGGCCGAGCCGCGGCGGAAATATTCCACCACCGGGTCCTGGCCGTCGTCCTCGCGGGACTTGAACTGGAAACCGGTGGGGTGCGCATTGTCCACGGCCACGTGGCGGCAGTCCAGGCCTTCGCGCTGCAGGGTGTCCACCACGAAACGGCCCAGGGAGTCATTGCCCACGCGGCTCAGCCAGCTGACCTTGAACCCGAGGCGCGACAGGCCGATGGCGACGTTGCTGTCGGCGCCGGCAATGCGCTTGTGGAAGTGCGAAACGGCGGCCAGGTCGCCGGTCTGTTCGGCCACCAACATGGCCATGGTTTCACCAAAACACAGGATATCAGCCATGGGCGACGCTCCCTGCCTGCGGTTGGCCCAAGTGGGCGAGGGTGGCCACGTGGCCACGGGTTACCTGCAGTAGATCTTCGCCCTGCAGCGGAAATTCCGCAGCGCGCATCACCCCGGGGGTCATGCGCCGCAGCAGTTGCTCCCACAGTTCCAGGTCACGCGGGTGTGGTGGGATGGCCACCAGCTTGCCGGCGCTGGTGCGCTCTACGGCCTTGCAGTGCACGTACTCCACGTACTGCGCCAGTTGCACGGCGGCGCTGAACACCGACTGATCCTGCCACTGCCAGTTGCCGATGTCGAAGGTCATGCCCACCGGCACTTGCTGCTCGCGGGCACGGGTGAAGAAACGCGCCAGCGGGTCGATGCGGCCGCCCTGGGTGGTCTGGTCGTTTTCCACCAACAGGCGCACCGGCTGGTCGGCCAGCAGCTGCTTGAGAGCGGGGAAATCGTTGTGCGGGGCGAAGAAGCCCAGCGACACCTTCAGCCACTTCGAGCCACAGGCGGCGGCGTTGGCCAGCGCGGTGACCAGCGCCGGGTCGGGCTCGGCGCGGCCTTCCTGCCACAGCTCCATGGGGCACGAGTACACGCTGGCAAGGCCTTGGGCTTCGGCGGCCTGGCGCAGCTGCTCGGGGTCGAGGGTGGTGAACAGCTCTTCACGCCATTCGATCACGTTGGCGCCGGCCTGCTTGAGCAGGGCGGCGAAGGGCACCTGGCCTTGCTCGCGAACCAGGGTGGCGCCGTAGCTGGACAGGCTGATGGACACGGGGTAGAGATTCATTGTTATTGGGCCTCTGAAACCGGTTACATTTTGATCAGTAAAAAGGTATGCGGAAGACCCCTGCGTGGGGCCAGGGGTTCAGTTTTTAGTGAAGATGGGTGCGGTATTGAAAATAAAGAGACGGCACATGGCCTGGTTTCCTTCTTCGATCTTGTTGTTGTTCTAGCAGCACTGAAATCGGTTTCAGTGCTGATTAGAAAACACCTTCCACGCGCGCACGTCAAGCCCTGCGCGCCGCCGCGCACGCTGCAATACGCCTCGGGACCGGGACGCGGCCTGCGGCCGCTGCTACGAAGGGGGGGGCACACCCGATCGCGTAGCAGCTGCCGCCAGGCGTCTGGCCGTTGCGCGGTCGGGACTTACTTGTGCGGGGTAGAACCGCGCACCACCAGCTCGGCGGCGAAATCAAACCGCTGCGCCGGCCCCGCATCGCCGCGCAAGCGCTCCAGCAAGCACTCGAACGCACGCACGCCAATAGCATGGGTAGGCTGCGCCAGGGCGGTAATGCCGCTGCCCACCAGCGGGTACCAGTCCAGGTCGTCCAGGGCAATCAGGCCGATATCGTCGAACAGGTCGCAGCCCAGCGTGCGCAACGCTTGCGCAGCCGCCAACGCGGCCAGGCCGTTGGCACAGAACAGCGCCTTGGGGCCGTGGTCGTTGCTGGCAAGAAACTCACGCAGGTGGGTTTCAAGCGCTTCGCCAGTCTGCAGCCTGCAGCCACGCAATTGGCTGTCCTGCGCCACCAGCGCATCGAACGCACTGATGCGCTCGTTGCGCGAGCTGGTGCCGTCCTGGGGCTCGCTGACCAGCGCCAGGTCGCGGTAGCCGCGGGCCTTCAGGTGCACCAGGCCCATGCGCATGGCGCCGGCGTTGTCCAGGCCGGTCATGTCACTGTGGAAGTCTTCCAGCTTGCGGTCCACCAGCACCATGGGCAGTTCGCTCTGCAGCTCGCGCAACTCGTCCATGTGCTTGCCCAGGGTGTTCACGATCAGCCCTTCGATGTTGTAGCTGCGCAGCGCCTGCAGCTGCTGCAGTTCCTGTTCGCCATCGCGGTCGGTGTTGCACACCACCAGGCTGTAGCCATGGCGGCGGCAGGCGGTTTCCACGCCATGCATCACGGCAATGGAGTAGGGGTTGCGGATGTCGGCCATGAGCATGCCGATCAGGCGGGTGCGCCCACGCTTGAGGCCCCGCGCCATCTGGTTGGGGCGGTAGCCCAGCTCGCCGATGGCTTTTTCGATGCGCAGGGCGATAGCGTCCGACAGCAGGGCTTTGTCGTCGCCGATGAAGCGCGACACGCTGGCTTTCGACACCCCGGCGCGGCGGGCAACGTCGAGCATGGTGACGCGGTGGCGGGGCGGGGTGGTGGGGCTGCTCACGGGCCTTGTTCCTTGTTGGCATGATTGCCGCCAGGGGCGAGGCAGGCTGACATGAACTCAGCACGGGCGCAGCGCACACCTTGAGGCGCGGGGCCTCAAGTGTACCGTTTATCGGCAGGCGGGGCGAAGTTCGAACTGCGCCCCGCAGGCAACTTGCAACAATTGGCCCAGCAGCGCCGCTCAGGCAACTGCCATCATGCTGATCAGAAGCTGTAGCGCAACCCCAGGTTTGCGCCCCACGGCTGCTCGATGTTCTTGCCGTTGCTGTAGTCCAGGTCCACGTGCAACTGCAGGTGCTTGTTCATGGATACCGCGACGCCGGTGCCGACTTCGCCGCGTGAGCCGGACAGGTCATTGTTGAAGGCGTTGCCGTTGACCTGCACGCGGTTGCTCTGGGCAAACTCATGGGCCAATGCCACCCGCACATAAGGCTGCACCATGCCGTTGTCCAGCGCGATGGTGCGCCCCAGGGTAGTGCCGACCTTGCCCAGCAGGGAATGGGTCATGTCGCCTTCGGCACGCATGCCGTTGTCCATGGTGTAGTCGCGGCCACTGATTGCCACGCCTGCCAGTTGGGCATATGGCTCCACGAAGTAGTCATCACCCACGGCAATGTGCCGTCCGAACTCCAGCGAAGTGCCCACGCCGTTGTTGTCGTAGTTGCCCTTGGCGCGGGTGCCATCGCTCATGCTGACCGTGGCGTCGTTCTGGAAGCGGTTGAACTTCAACACACCGTCGAAATAGTAGCCGTTGTCCGGGTTCAGCCAGGTCGCGTAGGCGCCCAGGTAGTAGCTGTCGACGCTGCCCGAGGTGCCGTGGTTAAGGTTCAGGCTGGAGTCGCTGTAACCGCCCATCACGCCGACCAACCAATTGCCATCGCCCATCGGCAAGGGGGCATCGGCGCCAAACGACAGGCCTTGCTGGGTTTGCTTGTAGCTGACGTCGGTGCTGGTGGTGACGTTGTACTTGTTGCCGTAGGCGCGCATCCAGAAACCGGGTTGGGCGCCGTTGTAGCGCAGCTCGCCCATGCGTGACCGCAAGGTCGACAACTCGCCGTACCAGACGGTGGGCGCCGTGTTGAAGAGGGCCAATACCGTCGCGGTTTCAGGGCTGATAGTCTTGGTGCTGGTATCCAGGAACCAGTCCGTGCCGCGCTGCATCAGTTCATAGGAATAGGTGCCCATGTCAACGGGCCCACCCAACAGGCTGAACTGGGCCGTGGAGCCAGTGCCGGTGTGTACGACCTGCAGGCTGTTGTCGGCGGCGGGGTCTTCGCCGCGGGCACTGACCAATAGCTTGTAATCGCCTGTGGCGGTACCGCTGACGTCGACGAAGCTGGCCAGTTCGCGTGCGAAGTCCACGCTCAGGTTGAAGGTGCCGGTGCCCGATAATGAAGCCAGGGACAGCCGATAAAATTGACCCGCGTCACCCAGGGCCACGGTGCCATCCGCCAATGCAAGCGTGCCGACGGTGCTGTCGCCCGTAACCTGCCAGGTCGAGTCGCTGAGGTTGGCGCTGGCGATGTTGGTCAGGGTGCCCTTGAGGCTTGAACCATCAGTCATCACCACGGTGGCTTGGCTGGAGGCGTCTGCCGTGAGATCGCCCACCATAGTGCTCCGGGCCAGGTTGACCTGCAGGTTGCCGCCGTTGCTGGCGACGCCGGTCCCAATCCAGTCGCTGCCGGTGAGTTGCGCCTGCGCCGCCATGCCATCGGCGCTGATGGTGCCGTTCAGGGCGCTGGCGTCCAGTGCCAGGCTGGCAACATCAAGCAGGTTTCCGTTGATCTGCGAACCAGTCGCTTGCACGGTAGTAGTGCTGGTGCCGTCGTTGCTGATGTTGCCGTTGAGCACGCTGCTGGCAAGGGTCACGCTGTCGACGTTGAGCAGGTTGCCGTTGAGCTGCGAATCGGTCGCTTGCACGGTAGTAGTGGTGGCGCCGTCGTTGCTGATGTCGCCGTTGAGCACGCTGCTGGCAAGGGTCAGGTTGTCGACGTTGAGCAGGTTGCCGTTGATGTGTGAGCCGGTAGCCTGCACTGTAGTGGTAGTAGCGCCATCATTGCTGATGTTGCCGTTGAGCACGCTGCCGGCAAGGGTCAGGCTGTCGACGTTGAGCAGGTTGCCGGTAAGTTGCGAACCGGTCATTTGCACCGTGGTGTTGCCGGTGCCATCGGAGGTCACGTTCCCTTCCATCAGGCTGCTGTCCAGGCTAAGCGCTACGGTGCTTGCGCCGCTGGCCTCGACGTTACCGCGCAGTTGGCTGCCGCCGCCTGCATTCACGACCACAGAGCTGCCATCCGCGGCACTGACATCGCCGGTGATCAGCCCCTGGTTAAGCGTGAACACCGCAGCAGTGTTGGCTTCAGACAAGGAAATATTCCCTTTGATGTGTGAGTTGTCCACTGCAACGTTGGCAGTGGACCCCGAGTCCATCAACATGGCGACGCCAGCATCGCTGGTGAGCAGGCTGCCGTTGCGCAGCACGATGTTCGCCGAAGCCGGTGCGGCTAAAAAGCCCCCCATCGCTATTCCGGCGCCGCTCGTGGTGGTCACGGTAGAGTCATCGATGACCAGGGTGGTAGGGGCGGCGGGAACTCCCAGCATCATAATGCCATTGTTCGCCCCCGTAACCACTGTACCGGCACTGAGGTTGACGGTGCCGCCCGAGACCAGCAACAAGCCGGCGGCGAGCTCCGGCGTCGAGGCGCCACCCCTGGCCGTCACCTTTGTATTAACCAGGTCCAACGTCGTGGCCGCCCCTGCAACGCGAATGCCGATTTGGCCGCTGACCTCGCTATCAATCAGGGTCACCTGCGCGCCCCGGTCGACATTGATTGCATATTGGAGGGCACTTTGAATCGTGGAGTTACGGACCGTGGCGACGCTGTCGTATTGAACGTCGAGCGCTGCGTAGTAGCCGTACGAACCATCATTGGTCATGGTTACCCCATCGGCAACGATGGTGCTTCCATCCGTCGCTCTGGCGCCAGCCCGAAGCAGGAGCGTCCCGGGCGTGAGGTTAAGGGTGCTGCCCTCGATGGCATACGCGCCTTCTAGCTGACGGCCGTTGGTGGTCAGTGTGGACCCCCTCTGCATCTGATAAATATCGTAATCGGCCCTAATGGTCATGTCTTTGTCGACATTGAAAAATACGATGGTGGCCTGGGCGCCTGCGGAGTAACTGGTCAGTGCGACCAATAGTGCGCCTGCCAATTGCCGTGTCTTGAAGACCGGCTGTAACTGGGTATTCACGGGAAGTTGTCCCGTACAATTACTTACATGCATTTTATTGGCTCCTTTGATTCGCGTGGGCACGTGTTGGGAGCGCAATACAATAAGGTCTAAAGTTTGAAGTGTTTGTAGGCATGATAACTTTCCAATGTAGGAAAATTCGCCGTCGTTTTCGGAAAGTTCCGCACAAGCCTTGAAAAAGCTTGCGCGGAACTCCGCTTCAGACAACCAGTGAAGTTTAACCGCTTTACATCAGCAATTACGGCGTCGGCACGCAGGTATTGCCGCCGCCGTCAAGATTCACCATCACGAAGTTGACAACCTCGCTACTGCCCGTTTGCCCTGCATTATCGATGTTGTACTTGACTTCAATACGCTTCATGGTCGAAGCACGCAGGAGGGTGGAGAACACCACGGGGTAGTTGAAGCCGTTGACGACATCACTCAGCGTTGCTTCGTAGGGCGGGCTTGGGACTGTTTCGGTCTCCTCCACAGTGCCGCCGGAGTCAAGTACGCTATAAACCTGGAAGGTTGCAGTAAACTTCGCACCGACATCCCACTTCCCGTTTGCAGCCGGAATGGTCAAGCCAAACCCTTCCCAATAGGTGTCGTTGCAGCGCACCACATAGGCAGGAAACGGCGTGGCGCTCGGGAATTGTACAATTGGCTTGCCTGTGACACTTAGTGGTCGCAGGCCGATAATGCCCCCCAGCTGCGAATCGACCGGCGTGGGTCGAGACTGCTGGTAGCCGTCGGCCGGGTCGTCGGTGATGACCTTGTAATACACGGGAACCGCCGGCCCGAATGTCCCTTCTAGAATGAACTGCCATGGAATGTTAAAGGTAATGACTTGGCCAACAGCGGCATTCGTGATGGGTTGAACATCAACGGGCTCGTCAATGCCAGGCCACACCAGTGCCAGAAAGTGCGCGTTCGCTGTAAACCCATCAATCAGCACTACGTCTGCGGTGGCGTCTTCGCCCTCATCGCCAACCAGCAATTTGTTGTCGTCCGCCGCATTCTGCCAACTGGCGCTCTTGACGCGTACCAGGTTCAACAGGCTGTTTTCCGGGCCGGGTGCGCCAGGCGGAAAGTCAGGGCCGGGTACCGCCAGGTCATAGTCCACACGGATAGTGTTGGTGAAGGTGCCGACATTGCTTTGGGCCCGGACTACCTTGACCCTGACGGCGATATTGGTGCCGTCCTGGCCGGTACTTGATACCGCACTGTATCGAAGTGGAATCAGCTCGCGATCCGTTACAAGGGGATAGACGTAGGCGGGGACCGTCATGTTATCCCAGTACACTTGGGCCTGGTCGCCTGCAATGATTGGGGTATAGACCGGCATCCTCAATCCGGCTTGCAGATACAGGTCTTCGCGAGTCAACAGGTTGCCGGTGCTTGCCTTTTCCAGGGACAGTACTTCGCCGTGGAAATCGGGCAGGGGGGTCAACAGCACTTGCAATTTTGGTTGCAGCGCGGTCAGTTGGGCGTTGTCATTGCCTGCCCGGTCGAAAACTTGATACCACAGCACGAACGTGCCTTCGAGTTGCCGCCTGATGTCCGCTTCGGGAACCGTGACAGTGATGGGCAGCGTGGGGTCTGTGATGATCTGCGTATCGACAATGATGCCAGCGTCGTCTTCGGTACCGAGCGCTGTCACGCGGGTCCAGTGGAACTCAATTCGATCACCCCGGGCGATATCCACCCAGCGCTGCACATCACCCGTGATGCCTCCATTGGCGGTGAGGTACTCGTCGGTAATCCCGTCCAGCACCTCTCGGGGAAACACCACCGGCGCGAGCGAGTTGCCAAGATTGGGACGGTCGTGATCGATGGTGATGATGTACGGCGCGGTCGTATCCTCGCCAATGATGTCGTTTTCGACTTTGCCGACAAAAGTATGACGGCCGCTGACGCGCAGGGCGGTCTGTTCGATGAACACCACCTGATCCGCCTGAGCGCTGCCACCCGGAACGATTTTGCCTATCACCACAGTACCGTCTCCGTCCCAGGTGCCGGAGATAGTGCTTGGCAGGTTGGGAAGGGGTACATAAGGAATAATGATGGACAGGTTTTCGTGGGTTTTTTCAGAACGCAGCAGGTTGAAATGGTCACCAGCCAATGGCGGATCTTCAAGGTTGTCGAGCACCCCTTCCACGATGGGGGGCAATACTTGGTTAACACCAGGCTGCCGAGCGGTGGCCAACTCGATGCGCAGTTTTTCTGCCTGAAGCTTGGCTTTCCAGCTGGCAATATTTTCTTTATGGGTGGGGGTGGATGACGACATAGGTCGAACTCCGTATCAGTCAGTGCGGGAAGGCTGTTGGAAAAAGCTGCTCCCAAAGCCGGTGGCGCGGTGTGGTTCACACCTGCTGATACCTATTCAATGCTCATTTCCGTGGGGTGCCTACTGATAGAAATGACAGGTAGGCGCCATGGCCCGACCAGCGGTCAATTGGCCCGCGCCCGGCAGCAAACCCCATTCATCCGAACTGTTAGTTCTGACAGTAGCGGGCCATATGGCCCAGCACGCCTAATTGGTAATACAAGCACTGGCGGCTTGCCATGTGCCTAATTCCACGAGGTATTGTCATGACCAACACCCCACCTCCCGGCGCCAGCACGCCAACACGTCGCCCAGACGTATTTTCCCCTCCCAGGGCCCAGGCGGTGCTGCCAGACCTGCCCGGGGCGCTGGAACATAACCTGCTGCCCATCAGCGCCCTGACCTCCCCCCTGGTCGTGGAGTTCGACCAATGGGCGCTTGCGCCCGTGAACCCGAATGATCTTTCTGCCGAGGTGTTCTACTACTGGAATGACGCTGAATTGGGCAGCAAGACATTCAGCTACCCCTTCGACCCCACCCAATTGTTTTTCCAGGTGCCCGTCGCCCGCCTGCAAGAAGGCGTTCACAGGCTTAAGTACCGGATATCCTCCTTCTTTTACGACGATGATTCCGAGATCACTGAGGTGACCATCGACCGTAGCGCGCCCTACCGCAATTCCTCCCCGGTGGAGCCCCGGCTGCCCGCTGACGTCGGCGCCGGAGGCATTGACGACGCTTATCTGGCCAGCCACGGCGATCAGGTAATGATCACGATCGATGCCTATCTCGATTGCAAGCCCTATGACGTGATCGAACTGTACTGGCGCAACCTTTCCCCGGTGCCAGGGGATGAGTTGGTCGCGGCCAGGCTGGTGGTACCAGCGGGCGCTGGCACCGGGCCTTTCGATGTAGTGGTGCCGGGTGATGTGATTCGCGCGCGTCGCAACGGCAGCAAAATCCTGAAGTATTACATCAAGGACCGGGCGGGCAACGCCAGCGCCGACTCACGCGAAACGTTGGTGAGCGTGAACGTAACCGTCCCGCCCAGCCTGGCACGCCCGAAAGTACCTGCCTTGGATGATGGCCTGGTCACCCGTGCCGATGTCATCGCCAACCCTGGCGTGGAAGTGCTGATTGACCAGTATGATTACCAGGCCGGTGATTCCATCAGTGTCGATTGGGGCGGGCAGGTCATGGTGGAGGTCCCCGTGGAGCCTAACCCTTCGTTTCCCCTGCGGCGGCAGATTCCCTGGGATGTGCTGGCGGTCGGCGATCATTTCGAACTGCCTCACGACGTCGACGTAACCTATACCGTGGTGCGTGGCGCGCAGCGCTGGACGTCCGTGGAACTTGAGGTGGCGGTTGACTTCAGCGTGGCCGGGCCGCCCAACCCGGCCATCGACCCCGTCAATTCGCGTCTGCCGCTGGTGACGGTGAAAGGTGCGACCGGCGACAACATCATCACCCTTGCCGACGCCAACCGGACGGTGCGCGTGGAAGTACTGCTGTACGCAGACCCGCAGCCCGGCGAGAAGCTCGACTTGTTCTGGGGCGGGCTGGTGGGCGATGCGTCGGTGGCGACCTACATCGTGCTGGCGGGCGACACTGTGGGCAAATTGATTACCTTCCTGGTGCCCTGGGCCGACGTGCTGGTGGGTGGCGACGGGCTGGCGGTGCCGGTGCGTTACACCACCTTCAACGGTATCAATGGCCAGCAGTGCCAGGACACCTTGTGCCGCGTGGAGGTTGCCGTCGAGGACCGTACCCTGCCGGCGCCGCTCTACCCTAACCCTAACCCTGACCCTACCAAGAAGCCTGAGTCTTTGGTGGCTGTGGACCCTCTGAACCCTTTGGACCCTTCAGGCCTTTCGGGCCCAGAGGAGGTTTGGAACCCAGCCATCGGCAATTACAATTGCGCGGCCCGCCCATGGCGCGGCGTGGTCATCAAGATTCCGGCCAGTGACCGTTTCGTCGCCAACAGCCGGATTGTGCTGAACTGGCGGGGCTACTCCACCTCCAACCTGGCCGAAAGCTCGTTCCTGCCTGGCACCCAGTATCGGGAGGAGCGCTTGATCACCACCGCGACAGAAAAAAGGGAAGTCTCTTTCACGATTTCCCCGGCCGATTTTCGCCGTTGTATCTTGCCCACCAGTTACCGGGGGCAGGGCGCGGGTGAGCGCACCCAGGGCTCCGGTTACGCTTACTACACGCTGTACTCCCCGGGCCTGCCTGCTGTCTACAACCAGCACAAGGAATCCTATTGCCGCATTGACCTGATCCGGTCGGGGCTCCATTGCCCTTGCAGTTGGGATGGCTACCCCACGGAAGAGGAGGATTGGTGCCTGGACTGTGACCCGATCACCGACCAGACGTGTGCGCCGCAACCTTGAGCGGCGCCGGCTTCAGTTGAGCAACCCAGCGGCGATATTGATGGAAAACCCCAATATCGCCGTGTTGAACAAAAAACCGATCAACGAATGCCCCAGCACCACCCGCCGCAGCGCCCGGGTGGCCACCCCTACGTCGGAAGTCTGCACGGCCACGCTGATGGTGAAGGAGAAATACAGGAAGTCCCAGTAGTCAGGGTCGGTCTCGCCATCGGCGAAGCGCAGGGGCGCGTCCTTGTCCTTGGTCAGGTAGAACAGCCGCGCATAGTGCAGGGCGAAAATGATGCCGGTCATCAGCCACGAGCCGATCACCGTCAGCGCCGTCAGCGCGTAGTGCAGGCCGCGCACGCCGGTGCTCAGTTGCTTGCCACCGGCCAGCAGGAACCCGATGGCGGCCAGGCTGGCGATGGCGGCGATGCACACGGTCACCAGCACCAGGCCGGCGTTTTCATCTTCCTGCTGCGCGGTTTGCTGGACCTTCTGCGCGTCGGCGTGGGTGGCCAGCCAGGTCATCAGCAGCAGGTAGCACCACACGCCGCAGTTCCAGCCGATGATCACCCGCATGACCGGGTCGGCGGGGGCCAGCAGGCCGGCGGCGATGCCCAGGGCGGCGGAGGACGACAGGCGCGGGTGGGTGCGGGGCAGGCTGGGCAGGGCCATGGCAATCCTTTGAATGAGTGGTACAGCGGCTACACGACGTGGAGACAGTAAGGGTTTGGGCAAAACCGAACTCGCCATACACTTTTTTTCAGGGCTTGTCACCTGTCAGAACTACCAGTAGTCAAGAATTCATTTAACCGGTTCAATGTAGGACCAGTCCTACAAGGAAAGTGCGCGATGACCATAGATGCTCCCAACGAGCCTGTGCTACTGCAGGGCATGATGAGCCAAGCGCGCCTGATGCTGCACGCCAGGGTACGGCGCCAGCCCAGCAACGATGCAGTGTTTGACCGCCAACCGGGGCCACAGTGCCCGGGCAGCGGGCACAAACCCGAGTTGCCGCGCTGAGGCCCTGCGCTTTCTACCAGTAACGCGCAACGGCGTTCCGGCGTTCAATGGCGGCCAACCCCCGCTTACCGGAACACACTGTGCATGGACATCATCACCTTCATTCTCGTCGGCCTGTTTACCGGCGCCATGGGCGGCTGGGCCGCCTTCACCTTCGGCACCAAGACCGGCAAGGTGGTAGCGGGCTCTGCCAGCCTGGGCGCGGTGGCGCTGGAGACCGACTCGGCCCTGCAGGGCTTCATGGGCTACGGGCATGAGTCGGGCGAGCTGGTGTTCACCCTTGGCGGCGCCTACGTGGTGGGTTTTTTCGCCACCATCGCGCTGTTGACCCAACTGCTGCTCAAGCAGGACTCCCGGTACCGCATTACCCTGATCGACGTGGTATTCGGCAACAACAAGGCGCTGGACGCCTACCACGACGCCAAGCGCCATGAGCTGGAGGCGCTGCTGGAGCGTGAACTGAACATCGGCGCCTTGAGTGCCGAACGTCAGCTGCTGGACCAGCGCCAGGCGCAGCTGGTGGTGCAGGGCCGGTTGCTGGCCGCCGAACTTGAAGAGGCGCAAGCGCTGCTGCAGGCCCGCGATGCCCTGAGCAAAGGGCGCCTGGCCATACCGTTGCCCCTGCAGCACAAGCAACTGGTGCACCCCGAGTTCTTCGAGCTACTGCCGCGCCAGGTACTCAAGGTGTGCCGTTTCCATCACGCCCTGCTTACCGAGACCGACGGTTTCCTGCGCGGTGGCAGGGGCGGGTTTGATGGGTATTTGCTGGCGGTTGCCGGGCACCTCACCACGCACCTGTTCGGGCAGCCGGTGCAGGTGGGGATGGAAGAGGTGCGGGTGCATTTTCGCCAATTGGACCCGGCCGACAACGTCTACAAAGCCTACGTGGTGCACGGCGGCACCGAGCTGGAAATGGCCGGCGTGCACATCGACGATGGGCTGATCAAGGCGTCGCGCGAATCGCGGCGCAGCCTGGTGTACTCGGCGAACAAGAAACTGGCCATCAGCAGCGGCGCCAACTTCCTGTGGCAGGACTACCTGGTGCACGTGTTCGAGGCTATCAAGGTGCAGGAGTTGCCGCGTTATAGCCTGGGCATATCCATCCGCCACCGGGCGGCGCATTCCAGCCTGTTGTACTTGTTCAGCTATATCCAGCTGGAGCAGGTCATTCAGCATGAAATGGTGCGGGCGCATCAGTATTCCTTGGTGGAATCAACTGCATAAAAAACATGAATTTTATTTATGGGTTGTTGGGGGGTAATTTATCTGCACCTGAAAGGAGATAAAAACATGGACACCCCCACCCACGAACAGCACTGGCAACGCAACCTCGCCGTGTGCGTGTTTGGCGCCTTCACCACCATCGTCGCCATGACCCTGCTGCTGCCGTTCCTGCCCATTTACGTAGAGCACTTGGGCGTCAGCGACCCGGCCGCCGTGGTGCAATGGTCGGGCATCGCCTTTGGCGCCACCTTCCTCTCGGCAGCGCTCACCGCGCCGTTGTGGGGCAGGCTGGGCGACCGTTACGGGCGCAAGCTGATGCTGATTCGCGCCAGCCTGGGCATGGCCATTGCGATGTCGCTGATCGGCCTTGCGGAGAATATCTGGCAACTGGTGTTGTTGCGGCTGTTGGCGGGCTTGTTGGGCGGCTACGCCTCCGGCGCGACTATCCTGGTGGCCACGCAAACGCCCAAGGCGCGTTCGGGCTGGGCGTTGGGCATCCTGTCGTCGGGCATCATGGCCGGCAGCCTGGCGGGGCCGTTGATTGGCGGGTTGTTGCCGCCGCTGGTGGGCATCCGCAACACCTTCTTCCTTGCCGGCGCGGTCATTTTCGTGACCTTCCTGGGCACCGCCTTCCTGCTCAAGGAAGCGCCACGGCCCAAGCGTGCGCCGCTGGCCAAGGGCGCGCCGAAGGCCACCGCCGGGGTAAACATGAAGCCGGTGTGGGCGATGTTCGTGGTGGCGTGCCTGGTGATGTTCTCGAACATGTCCATCGAGCCCATCATCACCGTGTACCTGATGCAATTGGGCGCGGCCAACGTGACCTGGGTGGCCGGGTTGGTGATGGCCGCAGCGGCCTTGGGCAGCATTCTCTCGGCGTCGCGCCTGGGCAAGCTGGCAGACCGGGTTGGGCACTGGAAGGTGGTGATGGGTTGCCTGGTGGCCGCCGCATTGCTGTTGATTCCCCAGGCGCTGGTCACCGAGCCCTGGCAACTGGTGGTGTTGCGCTTGTTGATGGGCCTGGCGTTGGGCGGCTTGTTGCCGTGCATCGCGGCCATCATCCGCCACTCGGTGCCTGAAGGTATCGCGGGGCGCATGCTCGGTTATTCCACCTCCAGCCAATACGTGGGGCAGGTGTTGGGGCCGTTGGCCGGTGGCTACCTGGGTGGCCACGTGGGCATGCGCGTGGTGTTCGTGGTGACCTGCGTGCTGATGGCGCTGGGGGCGGTGGTTACCGCCCTGGCGCGCCCGCGGCCGCAGGCGTCAGAAGGACATGGCGACGGCGAAGAACACCCCGCAGGCCACTACCACGTAAAGTGAAAACCTGACCAGCTCCTTGACTCCGAACTCTTCCATTGTCTCGACTCCTGCATCGCTGTTCTGATGGTTGAACTATGCGCTGCAGGGGCCGAAGGACACCAGATTCAGAAACGCGAGAAAAAACCGGATCAGATGGCGTTGCCCAGACGCGGCCTGCGGCCGCTGCTACAGGTGCGGTGGGCGCGATCGCTGTAGCCGCTGCCGCAGGCCGCGCCATCACGCGATGGTATCCACCACCCCGCCATCCACGCGCAACGCAGCCCCCGTGGTGGCCGAGGCCTGGGGCGAGGCGATGTACACCGCCATGTTCGCCACTTCCTCCATGCTGGCCGCGCGCTGGATGATCGAAGTCGGGCGGTTTTTCATCACGAAGGCCGCTGCCGTTTCCTCCAGCGAGGCGCCGCTGCCCGCCTGCTCGTCCTTGAGCATTTCCTGCAAGCCTTCCGACAATGTAGGGCCCGGCAGAATGGCATTCACCGTCACCCCGGTGCCGGCCATGCGCTTGGCCAGGCCGCGCGAGATGGACAGGTTGGAGGTCTTGGTGAAGCCGTAGTGAATCATGTCGGCGGGAATGTTCAGCCCCGATTCGGATGAGATGAAGATAATCCTGCCCCACCCGCGCTCGGCCATCTTCGGCGCGTACGCCCGCGACAGGCGCACGCCGGACATCACGTTGACCTGGAAGAAGCGTTCCCATTCATCGTCCGGGGTGTCGAAGAAGTCCTGCAGGGCGAACACCCCCAGGTTGTTCACCAGGATGTCGACCTGGGGCAGGGCGGCCACCGCCTGCTGGCACCCTTGGGCCGTGGCCAGGTCGCCGGCGAGGCCCTGCACCTTGGCGCCGCTGACGGCTTGCTGCAGCTTGGCCACTGCGGCGTCCACCACCTCGGCCTTGCGGCCATTGATAACCACATGGGCGCCGGCCTCGGCCAGGCCCTTGGCGATGGCGAAGCCGATGCCTTGGGTGGAGCCGGTGACGAGCGCGGTCTTGCCGTTCAGATCGATGTGCATGGCGGGTCTCCTGTTGGGTAGTCAGACAGCATAGGTGCAAGTAACGAGACCGGCTGTACCGGCCAGCGTTCCGCAGCACTGCCGCCTATACTGCAATTCCCTTCTCGTGTTGTTGTCAGGAGTCACGCCATGAACCTGCGCACCTGCCTGTTGCCCATCGCCCTGCTCAGCGCCGCCCTGGCCGCCGCCCCCGTGTGGGCCAACGGCAGCGACGATTCGCCACCCAAGCCCAACTGCCCCAAGGGCAAGGTCTGGGACAGCCGCAGCAAAAGCTGCGTGTTGCAACAGAGCAGCGCTGCCAGCGATGAAGACCGCACCGACTACGCCTACCGCCTGGCCAAGGACGGCCGCTACCAGGAGGCCATCGCCCTGCTGGACACCCTCAAGCAGCCCAACACCGCCAAGGCCCTCAACTACCGCGGCTACGCCACGCGCAAACTGGGGCGCACCGACGAAGGCATCGGCTATTACCTGCAATCAGTCAAGCTGGACCCACGCTACGCCCAGGTGCGCGAATACCTGGGCGAGGCCTACGTGATCAAGGGGCGGCTGGACCTGGCCAAAGAGCAACTGGCGACCATCAAGAGCATTTGCAGCACCACGTGCGAGGAATACCAGGACCTGGCCGAGGCGATCGAGGGCGCCTCGAAAACCTGAGGCGCCGCCCTCCTGTGGACGCCGGCTTACAGCACCACCGCACCAATCAAGCCGGTGACCACACCCACCACCATGGTCAACACGGCCACCGTTACCAGCACCCTGGCATCGAAGGATTTGCGCAGCATCAGCATCGACGGCAGGCTCACGCTGGGCAGGGTCATCAGCAGCGCCACTGCGGGCGCGGTGCCCAGGCCCAGGGCCATCAGGGTCTGCACGATGGGAATCTCGGCGGCGGTGGGTATCACGAACAGTGTGCCCACCACCGCCAGCGGCACCAGCCACAGCAGGCTGTTGCCCATGGCGCCGTCCACGTGGGGGAACAGCCACACCCGCGCGGCACCCAGCACCAGCACCGCCAGCACGTAGATGGGAATGGTGGTCCAGAACAGCTGCCACAGCGAGCGCATCCAGCGTGCGAAAAGGTTGCCTTGCTGCGCGCTGGCGGCGTCGGCCACGGCTTCCACCGCAGGCTCGGGCAGCACGTCGGGGCTGGCGATGCGCTGGGCGTACAACGCCACGCCAATCACCAGAATGACCCCAGCCACCAGCCGCAACACGGTGAAGCCCCAGCCCAGCACGAAGCCCATGAAAATCAGCGTGGCCGGGTTGAGCACCGGGTTGGCCATCCAGAACGCCAGCGCCGCGCCCACTGACACGCGTTGGCGGCGCAGGCCGGCCACCACGGGCGCAGCGCAGCAGCTGCACATCATGCCCGGCAGCGCGAACAGCCCACCGCGCACCGTGGAGCCCAGCCCGGCGCGGCCGAAGGCGCGCAGCAGCCAGTCGCGGGGTATCAGCACCTGCACCAGCGAGCCCAGTACCACCCCCAGCACTGCTGCCTTCCAGATGGCCAGGAAATACACTTGGGCGTACGCCAGCGCGGCGGCCATTGGCTCCTGGGCGTGGTCATCGATGATCGAGGCGCCGATGCTGTGGTTGCTGGCCGCCACGAACGACTTCAGGTAATACGGCGACCACTTCACGTAATACAGGCCGACCACCGCCACCAACACGAACAGCAGTGGCTTGAGCCAGAACAGTGACGAACGCGTGTGGGCGGGGGAGGTGAGGGTGCTCATGGCGGCGTTACCGACGAGGGAAGGTAACGAATATTTGCAGCGTTTATTTGTTTGGGGGGTGGTGGGTTCCCAGCTCGTTTTCCCGCCCCCACCCGCGCGCGGGCACGCCAGCTCCCACAGGGTTTGGCAAACCACCGCATTGCCCGGGACGCCGCCTGCGGCAGCTGCTACAGTGATTTCACCAATAAGGATAATGGCCCGATGCCCCCGCAAAACCGGGGGCATACGGGGCTTGGGCAGGACCGTCGCGGCACCTTCAGTGAGTTCCAATCATGCGCGCTCTCGTTACCGTGGCAGGCGTGGCAATGCTGGTATTTTCCCCTTTCACCCTGGCTGACGATCCCCCCGCCAGCCCGGCCAAGGCCATTCAGAAAGCCGAGGTGCTGGAGCAGAAAGCCGCCGACAACGACACCGCCGCCCCGGTGCCCAAGGCCGAAATCATCACCAAGACCGAAGCCCAGGTGGTGGACCCCGCCGGTGCCAAGCCGGTGGACGAGCCGCTGACCTGCCTGGCCCGCACCATTTACTGGGAAGCCAAGGGCGGCACCCCGGCCGACATGGACGCGGTGGCCCACGTGGTGCTCAACCGCGTTGGCCATGACGGCTTCCCCGGCACCGTGTGCGAGGTGGTGAAGGAGGGCGCCGACAAGAAGGTCTGCCAGTTTTCCTGGTGGTGCGACGGCCGCGCCGATGACGTGCAGGAAGCCGACCGCTACAGCATCGCCAAGGAAATCGCGCGCAAGGCCCTCAATCAAGAGTCGCCGGACAGCACCCACGGCGCCATGTATTTTCATGACCGCAAGGTGAAGCCGGCATGGGCGGGCAAGTACCTGCGTACGGCCCAGACCACCGAGTTCCTGTTCTACAAGCCGCGCGAAGGCAAGGCTAAATAGGCGCTTCCAGGCACTGGCGCACCACGCGCGTCAGTTGCACCGGGTCGGTGAGGTAGGCGGCATGGCCCTGGCGCCGCAGCGGGTACAGGGTCAGGCCACGCAGGCGGTCCACCAGCGCCGCCGGGCACAGCAGGCAGGGGTCGTGGTCGCTGGCTTCGCCCAGCAGCATGAACGGCCGCGCCTTCAGCGCGCGGCAGTCTTGCAGCGACGGCGTGATGGTGTCCAGCGCCGCCGCTTCGTTGACGAAGGCCGGCGCGGTGCCGACCATGGCCGGCCACAGCGGTATGTGCTTCATCAGTTCCACTTGCGCCGGGTTCATCCGCACCACATGGGTCAGGGCGTGCACCGTGGCCGCCTCCAGTTCACCCTGCGCCACCAGCGCCTGCAGGCGCGGCAGATGGCCGTCGCTGGCCTTGCGCGGCAGCGAGTTCATTGGCTCGTACAGCACCAGCGTGCCCTTGAAGCCATCGCGCAGGGCATACATCAGCGCGCAGCCGCCGCCAAAACTGTGGCCCAGCACCGCGCAGCCGTCACCGGCGAGTTCCACCATGGCCGCCAGGTCGTCCAGCTCGGCGTCCAGCGAATAGGGCGCTGCGCCATAGGGGCTGGCCCCACGGCCGCGGCGGTCATACAGGTACACCGTGTGGCTCTCGCCCAGCAGCTGCGCAAACGCCGTCCAGTCCCGCGCCAGGCTGAAGGCGCCATGGCACACCACCAGCGCCGGGCCGGTGCCCCAGCGCTGGTAGCCAATGGACGTTCCGTCGCGGGAAATGACAGATCCTTGCATGGTTAAGGCCTCGGCAAAAGGCCGTTAACCTAGCACATCGATTATGCGCCCGGCGATGTGCCGCACGTGGGTTTCCAGGGCGAAGTGGCCGGTGTCCAGCAGCTCGACAATGGCGTTGGGGTTGTCGCGGGCATAGGCCTGCGCGCCCGGTGGAATGAAGAACGGGTCGCCCTTGCCCCAGATCACCAGCGTGGGCAGTTGGGTGTCGCGGAAGAACTGTTGGAACGCCGGGTACAGGGCCAGGTTGTTGCGGTAGTCGTAGAACAGGTCCAGCTGGATGTCCTTGTTGCCCGGGCGCTCCATCAGCAGTGCGTCGAGGGTGTAGCTCTCGGGGGCGATCAGCTCGGGGTGGGGCACGCCTTCCTCGTACTGGTAGCGCGTGCCTTCAAGGTTCAGCACGTTGTCGTGCACCACCTGGCGGTGCTCGGCAGTGGGCTCGGCCCAGTAGCGGCGAATGGGTGCCCAGGCGTCGCCCAGCCCTTCGAGGTAAGCGTTGCCGTTCTGCGACACCAGGCCGGTGACGCGTTCGGGGTGGGCCAGGGCCAGGCGCAGGCCGGTGGGCGCGCCGTAGTCGAAGATGTACATGGCGTACTGTTCAAGGCCCAGGGTGTCGACGAAAGCGCCCAGGGTCAGGGCCAGGTTGTCGAAGCTGTACACGTACTCGCGCGCTGCCGGCACCTGGGTGAAACCGAAACCCGGCAGGTCGGGGGCGATAACCCGGAAGTGGCCGGCCAACAGCGGGATCAGCTCGCGAAACTGGTGTGAGGAGGTGGGGTAGCCATGCAGCAGCAACAGCACCGGGGCGTCGGCGGCGCCGGCTTCGCGGTAGAACACACGCACGCCATCGGCGTCGGCATAGCGGTAGTGGACGGTCATGGTGGTGGACTCCTGTAACTGTTAAACACGTTATTCGTGGTTACAGCTCTATTTGTTCATGTGGCGTGTAACTAGTCAAATTGTTTTTATAGGTTACACTATGGGCAAGACGAACGGAGACCGCACCATGACCGCAACCCTGCCAGCGCCGCTGGTGGTCGCCGACCACCCGGCCCTGGACCTGCTGAATACCCAAATGATGGTCGACGGCCAACGCCGCGACCTGCTGACCAGCGCGGACGTTGCGCTGCAATGGCTGGAGGCCCTGGGCCTGGAGGTGGCCGGCGCCCATACATCGGCTGAGAAGGCGCGGCTGCTGCTGGCGCTGAAACAGCTGCGCGACACCTTCGAACCGCTGCTTTACGCGCGGCTGCAAGGCCAGGCAGCCGACCCCACGGTCCTGAACGCGCTGCTGCGCAAGGCCGTGGTGCAGCTGGTATGGAGGGAAGATGGCGGGGTGAGCCTGGACCGGGCCAGCGGCGACGACGCGGCCACCCGCTGCGTGAGCCAGCTGGCGCTGAGCGCCGCCGAGCTGCTGGCCGATGGCGATTTCAGCCTGGTGCGCCAGTGCGAGAGCAACGAATGCACGCTGCTGTTCTACGACCGCACCAAGTCGCACAAGCGCCGCTGGTGCAGCATGGCCGCCTGCGGCAACCGTCACAAGGTGGCGGAATTCCGCAAGCGGCGGCAGGAAGCGGGCTTATGAGTTCAGCTTCAGAAGTCCAGCGTCAGCCCGGTATAAAGCGCGCGCCCGTCGCCCGGTGAGTGCAGCGGCGCCTGGGCGCCGTCCGGGTCGTACCACACGTACTCGTAGTAGCGGTTGGCGAGGTTCTTCAGCTGCACGTCCACGCTCAGGTGCTCGCTGATTTTGTAGGTGGCGCCCAGGTTCAACAGCACGTAGCCGCCAAACTTGCCCTGGCTGTTGTCGTCCTCCAGGTAGTAGTCGCTCTGGCCGTTCACCCAGCCGTTCACGCTCAGCGCCGGGGTCAGCTGGTAGCTGGCGCCGGCGTTGTAGACGTGGTGCGGCACGTGGTCGATCTCGTTGCCCTGGCTGTCGGGGTAGGTGGAGCCGGCCTTGAGGATTTTCGAGTACTGCCAGGAATACGCCAGCCACGCCTGGGTGCGCTCGCCGGGGTGCAGGTTGAGCTGCAGGTCGTAGCCCCAGCGCCGGGTTTCGCCGATGTTGTCCGAGGCGCCGCTGGGGTCGTTCAAGCGGCGGCTGACCTCGCCGGACGCCTCTTGCTGCCAGTAGGCAATGCGCCCGTCCAGCCAGGCCGTGGGGGTGAACTTCACCCCGGTTTCCCAGCCATCGTTGATCGACGGTGCCAGGTCGCTGGTCTGCGGCGGCACCTTGTAGCTGGACGAGCCGGTGCCCACCTGGAAGGTGCGGCCCCAGTTGGCGTACAGGCTGGCCACCGACCAGGGTGAATACACCACGCTGAGCTTGGGCTGCTTGATCAGGCCGTAGTCGTTCATGGCGTAGCGGTTGCCCGTCAGCTCATCGGTGTAGTTGCCGCTGAGTTTGTCGACGCGGTAGGCGGGGATGATCTTCAGGTTGGCGGTGGGTTCTATCACCGTCTGCACGTAGGCGCCCACGGTGTTGAAATCAAAATGCTGGTCGCGGGTCTGGGCGCTGCGCAGCCGTTCCACGGTGCTGTAGCGTTCGCTGACGTTCTGCTGGCGCTGCACGTCCACGCCGCCTTCCACAGCCAGGGCGTGCAGCACGTCCACCTGTGGGCGCCAGGTCAGGGTGCTGATGGCGCCGTACTGGGTTTCGTAGGCGTCGCGCTCCTGCTGGGTGCTGGTGCTCCAGTAGCGGGTCCAGCGGCGGTCGTCGAAGGTGTTGAGGTAGGCCTTGGCGGCCAGCGACAGGTCGTCGGCAAGGTCCGTGTCAAAGTGCAGGCTGGCGCTGTTCATGCGCCGGGTGCCCTGGTCGCTGTCGTTGTAGCTGTTGGTCATGGTGGGGTGGCTGTGGGCGTTGGCGCCGGTCAGGTAGCCGGGCTCGTCGGCCTGGCCTTCGTAGTGGCGCAGTATCAGGCCCATGCGGTAGGCCGCATCATCCGGGGTGTAGAACCACTTGCCGGCCACTGACACCCGGTCCTGGTCGGCATGGGCGCGGTAGCCGTCGGCCTTCTGGTACGCCAGGAAGTAGTTCTGGGTCCAGTTGGCGCTTTCAATGCCCTTGGCCAGTTGCGTCTCGCGGGTGCCGTAGCTGCCATAGCGCACCCGTGCCTTGGTGTAGTCGCCGCCGATGCGGGTGTTGATGTTGACGTTGCCGGCGATGTTGTCCAGGCCATAGCGCGGGTCGCTGGTGCCGCGCACCACTTCGATGCTGTCGATGTCCAGCGGGAAGACCATGTCCATGAACGGCATGTTGCCGTCGTTGCTGTTGCTGGGAATGCCATCGATCAGTAGCTTCACGGCGTTCACTTCGCCTTCGCCGTTGAAGCCGCGGAACGAGATCTTGCCGGACGTGGTGCCCTGGTTGAACTCGGTGAGTTCCACGCCGGGCAGGCGGCTGAACAGCTCCCAGCTGTAGGTGACGGGCATTTTTTCCACCACGTCGCCCCCCAGTATGTCCACCGAGCTGAGCACGCTGCTGGTGGACAGTGGCCCGGTCTGGGCGCTGTTGACGGTGACGGTGCCCAGGGTCAGGGTCGAGTCCTGGGCGTTGCCGGCAAAGGCGTGGGCGCAGGTGAAGGCGCCGGTGAGCAGCAGGCAGGTGGTGCAGGCGCGGGCAGGCCGCGCCGGGTGAAGGTTGCGCTGAAAAGCCATGGTTCACGGTTCCTGGTGAGCCAAGTAAAAGTCGTGCACGGGCGCGCAGGCCCTTGGCGGGCTGCGGTGTGCGGAGCAGGTGAGGGGTGCCGCTCAGGTCAGCGGGGAGGCGCGCGGGTTGAGGCTGGGCCAGCGCAAACGGGGCGTTACGCTAGGGACGGCGGTCTGCAGCAGCGGCGTCTGCGCCACGTAGCGCGGCATGGGCGCGCGCCAGTGGTTGGCGGGCGGCCCGGCCAGGCCGCTGGCGCCGCAGCAACAGCAGTCGCCGTGCTGCATCTTGTGCGGGTGCGGGTCCAACACATCCACCAGCCGGCGGATGTCGTCGTGCATGGCCGCCATGCCCGGCATGCCGCAGTGCTCGGCCGGCATGCCTTCCATCGCCTGCATCTGCTGGCCATGCAGGGGCATGGCCAACAGATTGACCAGCACGGCAAAACAGGCAAGCCAGTGACTGAGGCGGCGGGTAACGCTCATGCGCGGTTCCGATAACGGGGCCGGCATTGTAGCAGCAACGGTCTTTGTGGGAGCTGGCTTGCCAGCGAGTTTTTATGGCCCCAAGAGCTCGCTGGCAAGCCAGCTCCCACAGGATGTAGCGGCCGCAGGCCGCGTCCCAACCGCCACGGTGCGTCAGGCCCGAAGCTGCGCAACCCAGGCTTGCACGGACGGGCGTTGCCACTGCTTTTCGGCATAACGCTTCAGGGCCGGCGGCACCTCGTCACCGTTCAAAATCAGGCGGTTGAGCATCAGCGCCAGGTCGGTGTCAGCGATCGACCACTCGCCGAACAGGTGCTCGCGGCCGTCGCCCAGCAGGGCTTCGGCGGCGGTGAACAGCTTGTCCCGGGCGGCTTCGGCGGTAGCAGACAAGGGCGCTGCCTTCTCGCCGCAGAACACCACCAGCGTGGAGCGCTCCTGGCGATTGGCCGCCAGGTCGCTGCGCAGCCATGCCTGCACCTGACGCGCCCGGGCACGCGCTTCCAGGGCCTGCGGGTAGACCGGGCGGTCTGAATACACTTCGTCCAGGTATTCGCAGATGGCCGAGGATTCCGACAGGGCGAAATCGCCGTTCACCAGGGTCGGCACGCGGCGAGTCAGGGACAGCCCGGCGTAGGGCGTGGCGTGTTGCTCAAGCGCGTCCAGGTCTACCGAGTGCACTTCAAACGGCAGGCCTTTTTCCGTCAGCGTGACGAACACTGACATGGCATAGGGGCTGGTGAACTGGGCATCTACGTACAGGCGAACACTCACGGCACGACTCCTTGATTGGCGGGTGAACGGGCAGCGTAAGGGATGGGCG
This sequence comes from Pseudomonas sp. JC1203, assembly GCF_056175065.1. Classification (NCBI taxonomy): domain Bacteria; kingdom Pseudomonadati; phylum Pseudomonadota; class Gammaproteobacteria; order Pseudomonadales; family Pseudomonadaceae; genus Pseudomonas; species Pseudomonas sp. JC1203. The sequence continues at coordinate 82,633 of NZ_JBWCAM010000003.1, read as the reverse complement.
GCGGGAAATGAAATGAGGGGTTTTCATGAGGGCATTCCGGGGGGGAATTGGGGCGGCCCCGGACGCGGCCTGATGGCCGCTGCTACGGCGGCTGAGGAATGAATCGGTTCCCAGCTAAAACTCGGAAAAGTCTTACACCAGAAACGGCCCATTCCGTAGAGGCTTTATAGAAAAATCCTGCTCATGAATTAAATGACGAAGGGGCTGATTTTGGATGTAAACAACGAGCAACAGGCTAACTTTGAAGGTGCCGGGAGCGCAGAGCCTTATGGAAGGAAAAAGGTTCGCTATCAGCTATCGGCCTTGCTGGCACAGTGTGACAGTACAGCTCCCAAATCGCAGGATATGGCCTTATGGCAGGCCATGGCGGCAGTGGGGCGCGAGCAGTCCGGCTTCGACCTGTAGCAGCGGCCGCCAGGCCGCGTCCGGCATACACACCGGCCTTCCGCTCCCCCCCGTAGCCGCTGCCGCAGGCTGCGGCTACGGTTTCAATTCCACCGCGCCCACCACCGCTCTTTCGGCCTTGCGCCTTCCCAGGGCAGCCCTAGGGTACGGCTGCCCTGGCGACCGTGAGGATGTAAGAGGAAGTGGCGTGATTCAACTGTTACTTCTGACAGTATCCAGGAACCCCCAAACAGCGTGAACTCTACCCTTTCCCACCAAGAGTAAACGCTCATGAATAACCAACGTGGCATAAGAAAAGCGGGTGACCTGGATACGTCTTTTGGTAGCGATGGTTGGATCACCCTGAGTCACATCCCGGGCACGTCTGCGATTGTTACCACCAAAGTCAGTCCTGACGGCGGGCTGGTGGTGCTCTCCCACAGCACGCGTTCGGCCGGTTACCACATCAGCAAGTTTCTGCCTGACGGCACGCTTGACCCAACGTTTGGTACAGGCGGTGTGAAGGAGGACGTGCACCCAAGTGGCAGGCCTCGGGTTTCGCTGGAACTGGCAGAAGACAAAATCCTGGTGTTCGCGGCGCATGAGGGCAGTTTGATGCTGGCCCGTTATGATGCCCATGGTCAGCCAGACCAGGCATTCGGGCCCGATGGCAAGGTGTTCATTGCCTTGGATGACCTTCTATCTCAAGGCAAGAATGGAAAGGTCGTCTCGTTTGCCGCCGCTGTTGAGCCCATCGTTGAGCAGCTGGCTGACGCGAAAATTCCCAACTACTCGGGCGGCGAGATCGTGAGTGCGGGGCTTGATGACCGCTGGTTCGTTTCGTTCCGGGCTAGCTTTACCGACGCAGGGGTATTGTTTTCGGTGGTCTTGTGCCTGACTCGGGAGGGTGGGGTTGACCTCAGCTTTAATGGCGCAGGCTATGCCGTTATCGACTTGGCCGGCGAGGCTCAAAACAGCAATACTCCTTACCAACTGCGTGTGCAAACCAACGGGTCGAATCGCGGCAAACCCGTCGTGGTGGTGCACAGGAACCTGGACGTTATCATTGTGCGACGCTTGGCGAGCGGCGAGCCGGACTACACGTTTGGGCCCGAGGGGTCGTCTTATCTGCCGATAAATGGCAACGAGCTTGGTATTTTGCCAGATGTAATTCTGGGCAGTGATGACGGCCTCAAGATTGTTGGGCTTGGCTCGACCGGCGGCCAAGGCATGGCGACTGGCCGTGCCTTCGACGCTAACGGGAGGGTGGACAGGGCGTTCAATAACGGCGAGCTCTGGTTCATCCCCAGTAGCCCTGCTGGCACTTCAAGCCGCTGGGTAAGCGGCGTAGCGATTGGCGCGGGGGAAAATTTCCGCCTTGTCGTGAGCGGCACAACCAACGACGGGGCTGACGTCCGTATCAGCCAGGTCGATGGCGCAGCACAACCGGATCCGGCGTTCGGCGAGGAGGGCATCAGCCAATTCCCTAACCGTCGTCCCAACACCACCTTATCAGGCGGCAACCCAAGCACAGTGCGTTCCCCGGACGGGGATTACTACGTAAGCCGCTTCGACAGGATTTTCAAAGTACTGGGCCATTAAGTAGCAACGCTCGATGCCTGACGCGGCCTGGCGGCCGCGGCTACAACCCAGGATCCCACGCCGCCCGGCCGCCGGCGGGGCCACCACGAAACCCCCCGACA
>NZ_JBWCAM010000003.1:49637-80536 GCF_056175065.1 Pseudomonas sp. JC1203 | reverse complement strand
TCGCTATTAGCCGCCCTGGTGGGGGGGGGGGGGGGGGGGGGGCCCGCCCCCCCCCCCCCCCGCCCGCCCCCCCCCCCCCCCGCGTCTGGGCCAACACCTCAACCCGCCGCCAACCGCCCCCGCGCCTGCCACACCCCACCTGCCGCCGTGCACACGAACACCCCGGCCGCTATCGACAACGCCAGCGGCAACCCCACGCTGGACGCCTGCATCAACCCGCCACTCACCACCGGCCCCAGCACGCTGCCCAGGCCGAACAGCAAGCCTGCGCCCGCGTTGGCGGTGACCAGGTCCTGCCCGCGGAAACGCTCGCCAATCAGCACGATGGCCAGGGTGTAGGTGCCGCCCGCCGCCGCGCCCAGCAGGAACAGCACCGGCCACAGCAGGCTGCCGGCGCCGATCAGCCACGCCAGGCTGGCGCCGATGGCCAGCACGCACACGCCGCAGGCCAGGTGCAGGGCGGCGCGGGGCACGCGGTCGGCCAGCCAGCCCAGGGGCAGTTGCAGGCACATGTCGCCCAGCAGGATGACGCTGACCATCAGCGCCGCCTCGGCCGGGGCAATGCCGTTGTCGCTGGCGTACACCGGGAAAAGCGCCAGCACCACGCTGTCGAAAAAGGAAAAGAACAGCACGCCCATGCACAGCGTCGGCGCCAGGCGCAGGAAACCGGCCAGGGAAAAGCTGCGGGCGGCGTCTTCTTCGCTGGCGGCGGGGTCGCTGCTGTCCAGGCCCAGCAAGGCCAACCAGGCCAGCACCAGGCTCACGCTGGCGGTGACGATTACCGCCGGGCCGTCGGTGCCCAACAGCGATATCAGCAGCGGGCCGAGCATCTGGCTGCCGGTGTAGGCGGTGGTGTACACGGCGATGGACTGGCCGCGGCGCTGGTCGCTGCTCAGCTCGTTGATCCAGGCTTCGCTGAGAATAATCACCAGGCCCATGCCCAGCCCCATGCCCAGGCGCAGCGCGGCCAGGCTGTACAGCGAATGGCGCGCCGGTTCCAGCAACGCCACGCTGGCCAGGCACAGGGCCAGGCAAGCCTGGAACAACTGGCGCCGGTGGAAGCGCCGCGCCAGCCGCGCGCACAGGCTGGCGGCCAGCATCATGCCCACGGCGGGCAGGGCCGAGAGCATGCCGATTTGCGCGGCACTGGCGCCGCTTTCCAGCAGGCGCAGGGCGGTGAGGGGCGCGGTGGCGCCCAGGCAGATGCCGGTCACGGCGGCGACGAACAACAATACAGGCAGGGTCAGGCGATTCATGGGTGGTCCACGCAGGCAAATCAACAGCGCGCGCGCACCTTCGGGCACGCACGCGCAACCGGGCGAGCCGCTTCCGTGAGGAACAGGGGCTGGCCGTGGGGATCAGGCGTGGCGGGGCGGGGAGAAGGTGAACGCGAACAGCACACTGCGGCGGCGGCTCAGGCCGGCGTCGGTGGGGCAGGGTGGCAGTGCCTGGAAGGGGTGGTGGGCACGAAGCATGTGCAAGGCGGTCCGCTGAAACAGGCGCGTACTCTAGGCCAGGCCTGGCCGAACGGTCAACTGTTTGGCCTTGGCGTGGTCCAAGGGGTAACCTTGTCCTCCCTTCTGGCCTGTTCATTCCCATGCTGAAAAATCTCTGGTACGTGGTGCTGCCCTCGGCGCAGCTGACTGATGGCCTGGCGCCGGTGCAACTGCTGGGCCAGCCGTTCGTGGCCTTCCGTGACGAGGCCGGGGTGGCGCGGCTGCTGTCCGATATCTGCGTGCACCGCGGCGGCGCGCTGTCGGCGGGCAGCAAGGTCGGCGCCAGCGTGCAGTGCCCCTACCACGGCTGGCGCTTTGGCGCCGATGGCCGCTGCACGCACATTCCGGCGCAGCCCGACGCGCGTATCCCAGTCAAGGCCCGGGTGGACGCCTACCCGACCCTTGAACGCCACGGCTGGATCTGGGCATTCATCGGCGACCTGCCCGAGGCCGAGCGGCCACCGCTGCCGACGCTGGACTGGGTCGACGACCCCAACGTGCGCGTGGTGTCCGGGCATTTCGACTGGGACGCCAGCTGGGACCGGGTCATGGAAAACGGCCTGGACTTCGCCCACGCGCCGTTCGTGCACGGCTCCACCTTCGGTGACCCCGCCCACCCGGAAATCGCCGCCTTCGAGGTGGAACGCCAGGCCTGGAGCGGCCACGCCCACATGGTCATGCGCCGCCCGGTGCGCAAGGGCTGGCTGCGGCGCAAGCCCACTGGTGAGCACGTAGACGTCACCACGGTGCCCGGTTTCCACTTCTCCGGCCCCTGCGCCACCCTGGAGCTGGCGCCGCGCGCAGGCTGGCGCATCCATATCGTCTCCGCCCACGTGCCGGTGGCCGCCAACCGCACGCGCACCTGGTGGATGATGGGCCGCACCTTCCTGCGCTCGCCGCTGTTCGACCGCCGCACCATCGCCAGCAACCTGCGCATCTTCGAGCAGGACCACGAAGTGCTGCGAAAGGTGCGCCCCGAACGCGTGCCCGACACCTGGCAGCAGGAGGTGTCGGTGAAGTCCGACGGCCTGCAGATCGCCTTCCGCCAGCGCCTGCGCGAGCTGGAACAGCGTGGCTGGCGCATCGACGAGGCGCGCCTGGCCCGCGAGTTCACCGGCCGCACTGCCTGCGTGGTGCCCAGCCCGGCGCGGCGCGAGGGCGGGGCTTGGGCCATCGAGGAAATCCCGCTGCTGGACGTCACCGCACAGCGTTCGTGATTGTCCTGCGCGCCGCGCTGCAGTAAGGTCGCCGCCGCGCATGGGGCGACGACTGACGAAGGTAGCGAGATGATCGAGTGGCTGATGTACCTGGTGCTGGGCGCCGCCATGGGCACCCTGGGCGGGATTTTCGGCATTGGCGGCGGGCTGATCGCCATTCCGGTGCTGGCGCTGTTCTTCAACCTCGACCAGCAGTTGGCCCAGGGCACGGCGCTGGTGATGGTGGTGCCGAACATTCTGCTGGCCATGTGGCGCTACCACCAACGCACGCCCATCAACTTCTACCAGGCGCTGCCGCTGGCCGCCGGCGGGCTGGTGTGCGCAGGGCTTGCCTCGATGATTGCCGTGGGCCTTGACCCCAACGCCATGCGCATCGGCTTTGCCGTGTTCATGCTGGTGCTGGCCGCCTACAACTACGCGCAGATGTTCCTGCCCAAGGCCCCCGGCAGCGGCGAGGTGCGCGCCCGCTGGCCGGCGCTGCTGGCGCTGGGGGGTGGCAGCGGGGTGCTGGGCGGCTTCTTCGGCGTGGGCGGTTCGGTGCTGGCCACGCCGGTGCTCACCAGCGTGTTCGGCGCCAGCCAGGTGGCGGCCCAGGCACTGTCCCTGGCGTTGGCAGCGCCCAGCACCGGCATCACCCTGGTGACCTACGCGCTGCACCACCACGTGAACTGGCTGATGGGCATTCCCATGGCGGTGGGCGGGCTGGTCAGCGTCAGCTGGGGCGTGAAGGTTGCCTACCGCTTGCCCGAGCGTACCCTGCGCACGCTGTTCTGCCTGTTCCTGGTGCTGTGCGCCGGCTTGCTGGCGTTGAAAAGCTAGTTAGCACCGCTCGCCCCCTCGGCAAATGTGCAGATACTGCGGAGCTTTGCCCTGCGCCCTTGTCAGACTGATAGCCGGCGAGGCTAAATCAACGGCCGCGCCTTCACCCAACCTCAAGGAACTGCCTGTTGCCTTCCACCTCCACCACGGAAACCGCCGCCACGGCGTCTACTTCACCGCGCTTTTGGCTGCTGGCTTCACTGCTGGTGGCCATGGTGCTGGCCGCGCTCGACCAGAGCATCGTTGCCACCGCACTGCCGGTGATCGCCAGTGAAATGAAGGGCATCGAGGGCATGAGCTGGGTGGTGACGCTGTTCATGCTCACCAGCACCATCGGCGCGCCGCTGTACGGCAAGCTGTCGGACCAGTACGGCCAGCGGCCGCTGTTCCTCATCAGCATCGGGGTATTTGTCGGCGCCTCGCTGCTGTGCGGGCTGGCCACCAGCATGACCCAGCTCATCGCCTTCCGCGGCCTGCAGGGGCTGGGCGCCGGTGGCTTGATGACCTTGTCCCAGGTGGTGATCGGCAGCGTGGTCAAGCCGTCCCAGCGTGGCCGTTACCAGGGCCTGTTCTCGGCAGCCTTCGCCGTCAGCGCCGCCGCCGGCCCGCTGCTGGGCGGCTTCATCACCACCCAGTGGAGCTGGCGCTGGGTGTTCCTGATCAACATTCCCCTGGGCGCGCTGGCCATTGCGGGGCTGATGATCAACCTGCCGGCCATCAAGCGCCAGGCCGATGTGAAGGTCGACTACCGTGGCGCAGCGGTGCTGTGCGTGGCCACCTCGGCGCTGCTGTTGCTCACCCATTCCTTCTCCCTGGCCGGCCAGGCGGACAGTTTCAGCACCTGGGCCCTGGGCCTGCTGGCGTTCTTCGGCTTCGCCCTGCTGTACCGGGTGGAGCACAAGGCGCCGGAGCCGATCATCGACCCGCGCCTGTTCGCCAACCGCCGCTACTCCATCGCCGTCGCCGCCATGGCGGCCATGGCGTTCGCCATGATGGGCTCGCTGGTGTTCATGCCGCTGTACTACCAGGCCGTGCTGCACCAGACGCCTACCGAGTCGGGCATCATGACGCTGCCGCAGGTGGTGATGATGGTCATCAGCTCGTTCGTCGGCGGCGCCATTTCCACCCGCAAGCAGAACCACGTGGTGCTGCTGTTGCTGGGCGTGGGGCTGGAAGCGGTGGGGCTGTTCCTGTTGCTGGTGTTCGCCCAGCACAAACTGGGCGCCGGCTACTTCCTGTTTGCCATGGGCGTGCTGGGCTCGGGCATGGGCATTGGCATGCCCAACGCCACGGTCATCGTGCAGAACGCCGTGCCGTTGAAGGTGATGGGCGCGGCCACGGCGGGGCTGTCGTTCTGCCGCTCCCTGGGGGCGGCGCTGGGCGTGGCCGTGGCCGGCGGCATCATGAGCTACACCCTGCGCCGGGAACTGGCAGAGCTGCCGGCGGCGCTGCAGGGCATGTCGCTGACCTTGCCCCAGGGGCTGGGCGCGGCGGCGGGGGCGGATGTAGCGCAGCTTACCGAGCTGTACCGCACGGCCATCAGCGCCAGCCTGTTGGCCGGCGGCGCGGTAATGACGGTGGCATGGCTGTTGGTGCTCAGCCTGGTGCTCTCCCGCGCAACCACAACCCCACCCCCGTAGCAGCTGCCGCAGGCTGCGTCCGGCCCCGCCGCGGTATACCTGCCAAACGGTGGCGCCCGTGACGCGGCCTGCGACGGATGGCCGCCCCCGCCGCTCCATCCTGTGGGAGCTGGCTTGCCAGCGAGCTGTTGGGGCCATAAAAGCTCGCTGGCAAGCCAGCTCCCACAAGACAGTTGCTGCTACGGGTAGTGCCATTGCACCCGCTTGCGTCGCCGCTTGCGCAAAGCGGATGTAGGGGTTGCCTCGCGCCGACCAATCCGAGTAAGGTTCGCCCGCCGCTGCATCAGCGGCCCGGGATTGGCGTTCCGCGAAGGAGAAACAACTGAAAAAGCTTGAATGGCTTTCTCGTCGTATTGTTTCGTGAGGATTCTTCCGTGAAATCTGCAACCCAATCGCCAGCCCTTGCCCGCATCCAAAATATCGTTCTACTGCTCGAAAATCTTGATTCTGATTGCTTGAGGGGCGGTGCCGTGCATGCGCTTCTGCTTGAGCAATTGCGCAATTTGCGCGAAGAGTATGTTTCGCACCCCGAAGTACGTTCCCTTGGTTACGTGAAGCTGAACGCCGAAGAAAAAACGCTAGTAGAAAACCTGCGCTGGACCCGCCACAAAGGCCGCGACAAGGTGTACCGCCTGGCCGAGCAAATGCGCCTGCAAAAGCCCTGGTAACCCACCGCGTAGCAGCTGCCGCAGGCTGCGTCCGGCCCCACCGCGGCGTATCCGGCAAACGGTGGTGACCATGACGCGGCCTGGCGGCCGCTGCTACAGGGCGGAACGTCACGCATCGCGCAACAAATCCTCCGCATCCAGCAACCGGAACAATATCTCCGGCCTCTGCACCAGCGCCCGCCGTATCGCCGCCGGTATCGCCTCGCGCGTCTTGCGGCACAACCCCGGCTGTTCATCGAATTCGATCAGCAACCCGCGTGCGCTGCGCACTTCGTTGTGGCTGGGGCGGATGCGCACGCGAATGCCCAGCAGTTCGTGCATGCGCCCGCACAGGCGCTGCAGGTCTTCGAAGCTTTGCAGGCTTTCCAGGCGCTCGAGCAGTTTGCGTTCCTCAAGGCGGGTGAGTTGCAGAATGCGCAGGTCGGCGCCGGGGTCGGCCAGCAGCTGGCCGTGCCCGCAGTTGCAGGCGGCCGGGGGGCAGGGCTGGCGGATCGGGACGGGGCTGGTCATGGCTCCAGCATAGCGGCTTGCACAAAACTGCGGAATGCTTGCGTGATCGTCCGGTTGTAGCACGTCGGTCCAATAAACCGAGGCCTGCGCTGCTAAAGTCCTAGACTTGCAAATCGTACTGCCCGGCCAACGTAGCCCGGCAGGCGCTACCGTGACCGCTGCAATGAGGAAACACCATGCACACCTTGACCATCAATGGGCAGGCGCACGACGTCGACGTGCCCGCCGATATGCCGTTGCTGTGGGTACTGCGCGATGTGCTGGGCATGACCGGCACCAAGTATGGCTGCGGCATCGCCCAGTGCGGGGTGTGCACGGTGCACCTGGATGGCCAGGCAGTGCGCTCCTGCGTGCTGCCGGTGAGCGCGGTGGAAGGCCATGCCATCACCACCATCGAGGGCGTCGGCGAGACGCCAGTGGGCGCGCAGTTGCAGCAGGCCTGGCTTGCGCACGAAGTGGTGCAGTGCGGCTATTGCCAGCCGGGGCAAATCATGGCGGCGGCGGCGTTGCTGCACAACCACCCCAAGGCGGACGACGAGCAGATTGTCACGGCGATGACCGGCAACCTGTGCCGTTGCGCCACCTACACGCGCATTCGTGCCGCCATCAAAAGCGTCAGCCAGGCCTGAGGGTAATCCCATGAACTCTGCAAAATTCCCAGGCCCCAACCTGTCGCGTCGGCGCTTGCTCAAGGGCAGCGCGCTGAGCATGGGCGGCCTTGTGCTCAGCACCTGGCTGCCACCGCTGGTGGCCCGCTCCGCCGCCGCCGAAGCCGTGGCCCCCGGGCAATCGGGCAGCACGGGTTTCGAAGGCTTTGGCGCCTTCGTGCAGATCGGCGAAGACGGCCGCGTGCGCGTCATCTCGCCCAAGATCGAGATGGGCCAGGGCGCCCAGACCGGCATCGCGATGATGGTCGCCGAAGAGCTGGAAGTGGGCCTCGACCAGGTGCACATCCAGGAAGCGCCGCCCAATGGCGCGCTGTACACCGACACCATCCTGCAGTTCCAGGCCACCGGCGGCTCGTCTTCCACGCGCTACACCTGGGAGCCGCTGCGCAAGGCCGGCGCCACCGCGCGCATCCTGCTGACCCAGGCCGCTGCCATTCGCTGGAAAGTCGCGCCCAGCCAGTGCCGCGCCGAAAACGGCCAGGTCCACGGCCCGCAAGGCCAGGTGGCCGGCTACGGCGAGCTGGCCAACGCCGCTGCGCAACTGCCGCTGCCCACCGACGTGCCGCTCAAGGCCATCGGCGACTTCAAGCTGCTGGGCACCCCGGCCCGGCGCCTCGACACCCCCGACAAGGTCACCGGCAAGGCGCAGTTCACCATCGACCTGCAAGTACCGGGCATGCGCATCGCCTCGACCCTGACCTGCCCGGTGCACGGCGGCACGCTAAAAACCCTGGACGAAGGCGACGCGCGCAAGGTGCCCGGCGTGCACGACATCATCAAGCTGAGCAACGCCGTCGCGGTGATCGGCGACCACTTCTGGGCCTGCCAGCAAGGGCTCAAGGCCCTGCGCATCGAATGGGATTACGGCGCCAACGGCGAAGGCCACTCGGCGCTACTGGACAAGGCCCTGCTCGACGCCAGCGCGCGCGACGGCGTGGTGGCCCACACCAGTGGCGACATCGCCCAGGCCCTGGGCGCGGCCAGCAGCCAGTTCGAGGCGGTGTACCAGCAGCCGTTCCTCTCGCACTCGCCGCTGGAGCCCATGGGCTGCGTGGCCCACGTGCGCGCCGACGCCTGCGAGCTGTGGGTAGGCACCCAGGCGCCGGTGTTCGCGCAGATGGGCGCGGCGAAAATCAGCGGCCTGCCGCAGGACCAGGTCATCATTCACAACCAGTTGATCGGCGGCGCCTTTGGCCGCCGGCTGGAGTCGGACTTCATCTTCCAGGCCGTGGACATCGCCCGCCAGGTGGCCTACCCGATCAAGCTGGTGTGGAGCCGTGAAGAGGACATGACCCACGACCTCTACCGCCCGCACTACGTCGACCGCATCAACGCCGCGCTGGACGACGACGGCCGGCCCCAGGGCTGGGACCACCGCATTGCCGGCGCCTCGGTGATCGCCGCCTTCGTCGGTGCGTTGCCGCCCAGCGGCGTCGACGCCGACGCGGTGGAGGTGGCCATCGAGCCGATCTACCAGCTGCCGCACCTGCAGGTGCGCTATATCCGCGAAGACCCGAAAACTATCCCCGTGTCCTGGTGGCGCGGCGTGGGGCCGCTGCGCAGCACCTATGTGCTGGAGTCGTTCGTGGACGAACTGGCGCACCGCGCCAAGGCCGACCCGGTGGCCTACCGCGCCGGGCTGATCAGCGCGCAGCCACGGGCACTGGCGGTGCTCAAGCGCGCCGCCGAGCTGAGCGACTGGCACACGCCGCTGCCCAAGGGCCAGGGCCGCGGCATTGCCGTGACCGCGGTGTTCGGCAGCTTCATCGCCACCGTGGTCGAGCTGGAAATGCAGGGCGAGCGCGCCATCAAGATCAAGCGCCTGGTGTCGGTGATCGACTGCGGCTTTGTCAACAACCCCACTTCGGTGACCTCTCAGGTGGAAGGCGGCACGCTGTTCGGCCTGTCGGCGGCGTTGTTCAACGAGATCCTGGTGGAAAACGGCCGGGTGCAGCAGAACAACTTCAACGCCTACCGGCAGATCCGCATGAGCGACGCGCCGCCGGTTGAAGTACACCTGATGCCCAGCCTGGAAAGCCCCGGTGGCGTCGGCGAGACCGGCGCGGTGCCGGTGGCGGCGGCCCTGGTCAACGCCCTGCACGCAGCCTCCAACGCCCGCGTGCGCCGCTTGCCCCTGAGCCGTTCCGGCTATTACACCGTTTGAGGATGGCTGACATGACGTTTATCAAAATAGCCCTTGCCGCCACCCTGGCCGTGCTGGGCGCCAACGCCCAGGCCGCCGACCCGCAGTTGATCGCCAAGGGCGAATACCTGACCCGCGCCGCGGACTGCGAGGCCTGCCACACCACCCCGGGCGGCAAGCCGTTCACCGGCGGCCTGGCGTTCCAGTTGCCGTTCGGCACCCTGTATTCGCCCAACATCACCCCCGACGCCGCCACCGGCATCGGCAGCTGGAGCGACGACGACTTCGTCAGCGCCCTGCAGAAAGGCGTGGGCAAGGACGGCAAGCATTATTACCCGGCGTTCCCCTATACCTCGTACACGCTGATGCCGCGCGAGGACATCCTGGCGATCAAGGCGTACCTCACCAGCCTGCCGGCGGTGAACCAGCCGCCAAAGGAAAACAGCATCGGCTTCCCATTCAACCAGCGCTGGGGCATGGCCCTGTGGAACCTGGTGTTCGCCGACGACAAGCGCTTCGCAGCCGACCCTGCGCAGTCCGCCGAGTGGAACCGTGGCGCCTACCTGGTGCAGGGCCCTGGCCACTGTGGCGAGTGCCATTCGCCGCGCAACCTGGCCCAGGCGGTGGACAGCGGCAAGTCCCTGGCCGGCGCCACCATTGGCAATTGGCAGGCCTACAACATCAGTTCCGACAAGCGTTACGGCGTGGGCAGCTGGCCCCAGGACGTGCTGACCCGCTACCTGGCCACCGGCGAGGCACCAGGCTACGCCATGGCCGGCGGGCCCATGAGCGACGTGGTGGAGCACAGCCTGCGCTTCCTTACACCTGCGGACATCAAGGCGGTGGCGGTGTACCTGCAGGGCTCGCCAGCCCGCGCCGAGGGCATCGCGCGGCCGGCGGTGGCGGTCAACGACGGGCCGCTGCCGCCGGGCGACGGCCTGGGGCGCAAGGTGTTCGTCGATGCCTGCGCCGGTTGCCACCGCCTGGACGGGCAGGGCAATCAGACCGGCGTGGCGACGCTCACCGGGCTCAAGTCGCTGAACGATCCGGCGGGCACCAACGTCGTTGCCGTGCTACTTGCCGGGCACTATCCGTTCACGTTCGGGTCCCAACAGAAGATGCCTGATTTTGCCCAGGCCTACAGCAACCAGGAGTTGGCCGCCGTGAGTACCTTTGTCTTGCGCCGCTTCGGCGAAACCGATGCCCGCATCACTGCCCAGCAAGTGGCCCGGAGCCGTGCCAGTGCACTGCATTGATGAACTGCTGGGCGCCCTCGACCAGGGCGCCGAGGCGGTGCTGGCCACCGTGGTCAAGGTCCAGGGTTCGGCCTACCGGCGGCCGGGCGCGCGCATGCTCATCCCCCAGGTGGGCGGCCCGCGCGGCACGGTCAGTGGCGGCTGCCTGGAAAACGAGGTGGCGCGCAAGGCCTGGTGGCTGAGCGAGCAGGGGCCCAAGGTGGTGGCCTACAGCACGGCAGCCGATGAGGACGATCCGCTGGACGAGGCCGCCGTAAGCTTTGGCCTGGGCTGCAACGGCACCGTGTTCGTGCTGATGGAGCGCGTGCAGCACGACTCGCTGCTGATGCGCACCCTGCGCCGGGTGCGTGACCGTGGCGAGGCCTGCGCCCTGGCCACGGTGATCGCCAGCGACGGGCCGTTGCCGGTGGGGGCGCGCAGCGTGCCGGGTAGCGAAGGCTGGCCGCAGGCTTTGAATGCCCAGGTGCAGCAGAGTCTTGCCAGCGTGCTGCAGCAGGGCAAGTCAGCGTTGCGCCGTTACCGGGGTGACTGGGGCGAGGTGGAGGTGTTCCTGGAATACCTGGCCCCGGCGCGGCGGCTGGTGGTGTTCGGTGCCGGTCACGACGTGCAGCCGCTGGTGCGCATGGCCGACCTGCTCGGCTGGAAAGTCACGGTGGTGGACGGCCGTTCGCACTTCGCCCGGCCCGAGCGTTTTCCCGAGGCTGCGGCAGTGCTGTGCGCCCAGGCCCGCGAGCCGTTGCCGGCCAGCGTGCAGTTGAACGGCGCGGCCGTGGCGATCATGACCCACAGCGTGACCCAGGATTTCCACTGGCTGCAGGCAGCGCTGGGCAGCGGCGCGGCGTACATCGGCCAGTTGGGCCCACGGGACCGCACCGAGCGGCTGCTGGCAGACATGGACGCGGCGCACCTGCCCGCCCTGGACCGCCTGCATTACCCCATGGGCCTGGACCTGGGCGGCGACAACCCGGAAAGCGTGGCCATGGCCATCCTTGCCGAGATAGCCGCAGTGTTCAATGGCCGTGCCGGCGGGCCGTTGAAGGCGCGCCGGCAGGGCATTCATGATGTCGAACCGTCGGTGCTGCATGGCGCTGGCCCAGTCCTGGGCGCCCCTGACGCCCCGGACGCGGCCTGCGGCCGCTGCTACGGGGCGGCGCAGACGAACGCGTAGCAGCAACTGTCTGTTGGGTTGAACGCCGTGGGAGCGGGCCGTGCCCGCGAAGCAGACGCCGCAGGGTTTCAGCCACTGCGCGGTGAGGCCTTCGCGGCCACAGGCCGCTCCTACAGCGGGCCATGTTGACCCTGAACGCTTGCCTCTTGTGGGAGCTGGCTTGCCAGCGAGCTTTTATGGCCCCAACAGCGCGCTGGCAAGCCAGCTCCCACAGGATGTAGCAGCTGCCGTAGGCCGCGTCTGGAATCAGCGCTCGGACACGTCGATCCAGATGGTCTTGATTTCGGTGTACTGGTCGTGCGCCCACACTGACTTGTCGCGCCCGCCGAACCCCGACTCCTTGTAGCCGCCAAACGGCGTGGACGCGTCGCCTTCGCCGAAGCAGTTGACGGTGACGATGCCGGCGCGAATCTCGCGTGACAGCTTGATGGCGTTGCGCAGGTTGTCGGTGTACACCGAAGCCGCCAGGCCGTACACGGTGTCGTTGGCCAGGGCAATGGCCTGCTCGATGGTCTTGAAGGTGGTCACTGACAGCACCGGGCCGAAGATCTCTTCCTGGAACAGGCGGCTGTCGGCCGGCACGCCGTCCACCACCGTGGGTTGCACGAAGACGCCTTGCTCGGTGTGGCCACCCACGCGCACGTGCAGCTTCTCATTGCGCGCCTGTTCAAGGTAGGAGGCCACCTTGTCGAAGTGCGCCTTGCTGACCATGGCGCCCAGGCGGTTGTCCGGGTCCAGCGGGTCGCCCAGTTTCCATTCGCGCAGGTGCACGGCGATGCGTTCGAGCAAATCGTCCTTGATGTCTTCGCTGACGATCAGCCGCGAGGAGGCCGAGCAGTTCTCGCCCATGTTCCAGAACGCACCGTTCACCACGTGGCTGGCCACCAGGTCCAGGTCTTCGACGTCGCTCATGACCACGGCCGGGTTCTTGCCGCCGCATTCCAGCACGATGCGCTTGAGGTTGGAGTCGGCCGCGTAGTGCAGGAAGCGGCGGCCGGTGGCGGTGGAGCCGGTGAAGCTGACCATGGCCACGTCCATGTGCCGGCCCAGCGGTTCGCCCACTTCCTGGCCGCCGCCGGGCAGCACGTTGAACACGCCCGCCGGCACGCCGGCCTCGAAGGCCAGCTCGGCCACGCGCAGGGCGGTAAGGGTGGTCTCGGTGGCCGGCTTGACCACAATGGAGCAGCCAGCCGCCAGCGACGGGCCGATTTTCCACGCCAGCATCAGCAGCGGGAAGTTCCACGGCAGCACCAGGCCCACCACGCCGATGGCTTCGCGCACCACCAGGGTCAGGGCGTCATTGCCCACCGGGGCGGTGTTGTCGTAGATCTTGTCGATCAGCTCGGCGTGCCAGCGGATCATGTGAATGGTTTCCGGCACGTCGATCAGCGCGCACTCGCGCACCGGCTTGCCGCTGTCCAGGCTTTCCATCACCGCCAGTTCATCGGCGTGCTGCTCCAGCAGGTCGGCGAAGCGCAGCAGCACTTTCTTCCGCGCGCCGGGCGAAAGCTTGCTCCAGCGGCCATCCTCGAAGGCGGCCTTGGCCACTGCCACGGTGTGGTCGACGTCGCTGCTGTCACAGGCCACCACATGCGCCAGCAGCTGCTCGGTGGCCGGGTTGGTGGTGGCGAAGGTCTTGCCCGACCGCGACGCGTAGGGCGCGCCGTCGACGAAGGCCTGGGTGGGCAGCACCAGCTGTTCGGCGATGGCCGCGTACTGGGCCTTGCTCAGCAACTCGCTCATTGCGCACCCCCGGTGACGTGCGCCACTTCACGCTTGAGGTCGGTGATGACGTTTTTCAGGGTCTGCTTCTCTTCGGCGGTCATGGCTTGCAGCGGTGCGCGCACGCCGCCGGTGCTCTGGCCGTTGAGTTCGCAGCCGTACTTGATGGACTGGACGAACTTGCCGCTTTCGAGGAAATCCATCAGCGGCATGAACGCCGACATGATCTTGCGGCCCATGTCGAAGTCCTTCTCCACCACGCAGGCCTCGTACAGCGCCACGTGCTCGCGCGGAATGAAGTTGGAACCGGCGCACACCCAGCTGCGCGCGCCCCAGGCGAAGAACTCCAGGGCCTGGTCGTCCCAGCCGCAGGACAGGGCGATGTTGGGGTAGTTGCGCGCCAGGAAGTGCAGCTGCGCCGGATCGCCGGAGCTTTCCTTGATGGCCACCACGTTCTTCACCTGCTTGATGGCGGCGAAGTAGGCGGCGCCCATGCTCACGCCCATGCGCGCCGGGTAGTTGTACAGCATGATCGGCAGGTTCGCGGCGCGGTCCACGGCCTGCAGGTGCGCGGCGTTTTCAAGTTCGGTGGGCAGGGCGTAGGGCGGCGAGCCCACCAGGATGGCGTCGGCCTTGATCTCGCGGGCGGCCTGGGCGTAGGCCACCGAGTCTTCGGTGCGGATGGCGCCGGTGCCGATCACCAGCGGCAGGCGGTTGCCGATCACGGCCTTGGCGTGGGTGGCCAGGTCCAGGCGCTCCTGGGCGGTGTGGGCGTAATACTCGCCGGTAGAGCCGCCGATGATGATGCCGTGCACCTTGGCCTCGATCAGGTATTCCAGGGTTTCGGCAAAGGCGTGGCGGTCGATCTGGCCGTCGGCGGTCAGTGGGGTGATGGCCGGGGTATAGATGCCTTCGAATTTCATGCGTGGTTCTCCTAGATAAAGGGCAGCAGGTTCAATTGCCGAGCGCCGCGGCGTCGCGCAGGCTCAGGGAACGGGTTTCAGGGGCCATGGCCCAGGCAGCCACAAGGCCTACCAGGGTCACGGCGGCGGCTACATACATGGTGTGGCCGATGCCAATGCCTTGCAGCGAGAGGGGCACCAGGTAGGTGCCCACCGCCGCGCCAACCCGCGACAGCGAGGTACCGATGCCCACGGCAACGGCACGGATTTCAGTGGGGAACAGCTCGTTGGGGTACACCAGTTGCAGCACCTGGGCGCCGCCGATGAACAGCGCGTAGGCGCCGAACAGGGCCAGCACCAGCAGTTCGTTGCCATCGGGGAACAGCCCCAGCAGCAGCAGCGCCAGGCCCGACCAGAGGAAGCTGTGAATGAGCATGCTGCGCCGGCCCATGACGTTGATCAGCTTGCTGGCGAAAATGCAGCCGATGACGAACAGCAGGGTGATGGCGATGGAGCCGAAGGCCGCCCAGTCGCCCTTCAGGTGCAGGGCTTCGAGCACCTTGGGCGCAAAGGCGTACACGGCGAACACCGGGATGATCGAGCACGACCAGAACAGCGTGACGAACAGCAGGCGCTTGCCGTAGCCGCTCACCAGCAGGCCCCACAGCGTGGTGCACGCCAGCTCCGCCTGTTCCGGCAGGTTGGCCAGGCTGAACTGCGGGCCATACACGCCCTTGATGACCTGTTCGGCCTCGGCGGCGCGGCCCTTGCTCAGCAGCCAGCGCGGCGATTCCGGGGTGCCCAGGCGCAACAGCAACAGGCCCAGGCCGATGGCCGCAGCGCTGGCCAGCACATAGCGCCAGGCGTCATCGCCGCCCAGGTTGATCAGCGTGTTGCCGACGATGTAGGCGAAGGCGGCGCCGGCGAACCACAGGATGGTCAAGGCGGCCAGGCGCGGGCCGCGGTATTTGCGCGGCAGGAACTCCACCAGCAGCGCGGTGGCCACCGGGTATTCGATGCCCACGGCCAGGCCGATGATAAAGCGGCACAAAAATAGCGCGGGGGCCGAGTCCACCCACAGTTGCGCCAGGGAACAGACAATAAATAACAGCGGGCCAATAAAATAAACTTTCTTGCGGCCCAGGCGGTCAGTCAGCACACCACCGAAGAAACCACCAAAGAACACGCCAATTAACGCCGACGCGGCAATCATGCCTTGCCAGAATTCGGTAAGTTGCAACGCCGCGGACATTTGCAACATGGCAATGCCGATAATACTCAGTACATAACCGTCGACAAAAGAACCACCACCGGAACGCAGGGTAAGTTTGCGATGAAAGGCATTGAGCGGGACATCTTCAATGCAACAGTTGGAAGGTTTCATTGTTGTCTCCTCTGTCGCGCGGTACAACGTGACCGCGCGGTCTCTGCGGGAGCTGGCTTGCCAGCGAGTTTTGGCAGTTGTTCAATAGCTCGCTGGCAAACCAGCTCCCACAAGGGGCGTTGTTGTTATTGTTGGTGCAAGAGTGTCGAAAACAGGTGAGGGGGGGTAATCAGCTCTCCTTGCCGGCGCGGTATTGGCCCCACGCCAGGTTCATGTTCACCCCGGCCGACAGCAGCGGTTGCGGCGGGTTCTGGCTGGGCCCGGGGGCGGCCAGCAGGAAATCGGTGAGGTGGCTGCGCTCGCCCGCCAGCCAGTCGGCCAGCAAGGTGCCGGTGACGGTGCCGCGGGTAACGCCCAGGCCGTTGCAGCACAACGCGCCGTAGACATTGGGGGCCAGCTCGCCGAAGTGCGCCATGTGGTTGCGCGACAGGCTCAGCGAGCCGCCCCAGGTGTACTCGAAGCCCACGTCCGGCAGCATCGGGAAGCGCTTGGCGAACGACACCTGGTGGCGCTTGACGAACTGCTGCAGGTACTTCTGTTTGCTGGCGCCGTCGGGGTTGAAGCTGAAGCTGTTGCGCACCAGCAGGCGGTTGTCGACGGTACGGCGCAGGGTGGTGCCGAACGGGTCGGCGGGTATCACCCCCCAGAAGGGTTTGCCGCCCAGGCGTGCCTGCTCGTCCACCGTCAATGGGCGGGTTAGGCTTGCGTAGGTGAAGATCGGCAGCATGCGCCCTTTCAGGAAGCCGAAGCTCATGCCAAAGGCGTTGTTGGTCAGCACCAGCTTGTCGGCCAGGATGCTGCCGCCCTGGTGTATCAGGCGGGTTTGCGCGCCGTATTCCACTTGGGTAATGGGCGTGTTTTCGTACAGGGTGACATTGCCTGGCAGGCTCTCGGCCAGGCCTCTCACCAGGGCGGCGGGTTGCACCAGCGCGGTGCCGGGGGTGAACAGGGCCTGGCGGTAAAAGCCGGTGCCGATGTGCCCGGGCAGGTCTTTTTGGGCAATAACCTCGTAGGACTGGCCCAGCTTGTCCAGGCCGCGGCGGTAAGCGTCCAGCACGGCAATGCCGCGGTCTTCGATGGCGGCCTGGTACTTGCCGCATTCGCGTAACTGGCAGTCGATGCCATGTTCTTTCACCAGCGCCTTGAGTATCGACTGGCCTTGCAGGTTGAGCGCCAGGCTCATCTTCGCCGTGGCGATGTCACCGATGTAGTCGTCGGCGCCGATGTCGTGGGGCAGGTCGATGGCGAAGCCGGCGTTGCGCCCCGAACTGCCGTAGCCCACCTGCTGGGCTTCCACCAGCACAATCTCTTCGTCAGGAAAACGCCTGGCCAACTGCCGCGCCGCGGCAAGCCCGGTGAAGCCTGCGCCTATCACCACCCAGCGCGCCGTGCGGTGGCCCACGTGGGCAGGGCGCGGCGTGCGCGGTGGGGCCAGGTGGAACCAGCCGCACGTGGAATCATCTGCGGGAATATGCGTGACCTTTGCCATTTCAACGACCCGGTTTTTTTAATTGTCGAACCGGTGGCTGTTCACACCGGCGTCACATGCCTGAGCTAAAAATACTCTGTGTATACATCATGTCGACACACTATAGGGCAGGTTTTATCGGGGTGTCTAGAGGCCCCGATTTATCCGTTTGAAGGGCTTTGAAAAGCGTCCGCAATGGCCGTTTTTTTCCGCAAAACCCTTATGCCACGGGCGTTTGCGGGTATATTGGCGCAGCAAATTTCACTGCGGCGAGCGGCCGCAGCTCGCACGCGCTGCCTTGGCACTGTTCCAAAAACGACAGCCTTGTTTCCTGTGAGCGACAAGGCCTTTTGCTAGCCATGTGCGCAAAGGCTTGAACCGCAAGGCTTTGGCCCCGACAATGAAAAAAATCTCAGGTATTCACGCTGTATACATCGTGAATACAACCCGTTGACCGATCCCCGTCGCCGTGCGAGTCTGGCTCCATAAGCCGGCCGCTGTTGACGAAAACAGCCCTTGGAGGTCGTTTGTGAAAAGCGGCAAGAACAGTTTGTACGACGACTTGAAGCGTCAGATCCTGACCATGGAACTGGACCCCGACGAGGTGCTGGACGAGGTGGGCCTGAGCGAGCGCTACGGGCTGTCCCGAACCCCGGTGCGCGAAGTGTTCCGCCGCCTGGCAGGCGAGGGTTATATCGACATTCAGGAAAACCGCGGTGCGCGGGTAATCGCCATGAACTACGCCACCCTGCGCAACTTCTTCCTGGTGGCGCCCATGATCTACGCGGCCATTGGCCGTTTGGCAGTGAACAACTTCCGGCCTAAACAACTGGAAGACCTGAAACAGACCCAGTTCCGCTTCCGCCAGGCCACGCTGGCCAAAGACCCGCTGGGCATGGTGCTGGAGAACAATCGCTTTCACGAGATCATGGGCGAGATGGCCGGCAACCAGTACCTGGAGCCCAGCCTGGGGCGGCTGCTGATTGACCACGCACGCATCGGCCATACCTTTTACCGGCCGCGCGACCCGGACATGGAGCGGCGCCTGGACTTGTCGGTGGAGCACCACGACCAGTTCATCGAGGCCATCGGCAAACATGATGAAGGTGCAGTAGTGGACCTGGTGTTCGAACACTGGGAGTTGTCGCGGGAAAACATGGAGATATTCATTGCGCCGCAAGGGCTCGATGTCAATGGCCTGGGCGAATTACCCCGCGGTTCGAACTCCGAAAAGTGGTCGTGAACGGCCGCTGTTGAATAACCGGCGCCTGGGTTAACTGCCCGCGCCGGCTTATATATAACCATTGAAACAACGCAGAGGCGTACGGTCGCCGGCTGCGCGAAATTCGAGGTGCAACTTAAAGTAACGGCCGCACGCAACATGTGCGGAGCGATGGCGTGTGGCTTTAACAAACTCAACCCTGTGTTTTTTATTGCGTACTACGAGGTCAGTCATGAAGAAGATGTGGAAAGCACTGTGCGCGGCAACCCTGGCAACGATGGTGATGTTGCCGGTACACGCCGAGGAAAAGACTATCACCATGGGGACACTGTCCTGGGAAGACTTGACGCCCATTACCGGTATTACCAAGAAAGTGCTGGAAGACTCCGGTTATACCGTGAAAGTGGTGGAGTTCTCGGAGTGGGGCATTGCCTACGCCGCCCTGGGCAAAGGTGATATTCAGGTACTGGCGTCGCAGATTGACTACGCGGCCTATGACTACTGGAACAAGAACAAGAGCCGCCTGGAAAAACTCTCGCCGGTGTCCCACGGCCTGTACCAGGCCATTGCCGTGCCCAAGTACGTGCCCATCGACTCGCTCGACCAGCTCAACGACAACGCCGACAAACTGGGCGGCAAGATCATCGGCATCGAGCCGGGTTCGGGCCTGATGAGCGACGCCACCAAGGCGGTCAGCGAATACGGCCTCAAGCTGCAACTGGTGGAAGGCAGCACCGCGGCCATGACCGCCGCCCTGAAGTCCGCCGTGGACCGCAAGGAACCCATCGCCGTCACCGTGTGGGAGCCATCGTGGATGGCGCAGAAGTTCGACCTCAAATTCCTCAAAGACCCCAAAGGCGTGTTCCCGCCGCCACAAGGCTACTACTGGATCGGCCACAAGGGCTTCTCGGCTGAGTACCCCCACGCCCGTGAGTTGATGGCCAGCGTCTTCGTGCCGGTGGCCGACATCACCGCCATCAACGGCGAGGTCAAGGACGGCAAGACCATGGAGCAGGCCATCCAGGGCTGGACCGCCAGCCACGGCGAGCTGCTCAAGCGCTGGGAAAACGTAAAACAATAATAAGCCTCGACACTGCTGTGCCACTGCCGAACTTGGATTAATTAGAAAAACCAGCGAAAAACTGGTTCGACGGGTTCCGAAATGACAATGTCCAACGCAAACACCAATGAAGTGCTGATCGATTGCCAGTCCCTGTGGAAAATCTTTGGCCAGAACGCCCCCGCCGCCATGAAGGCGGTGGTGGAAAAGGGCCTCGGCAAGACCCAGATACTGCAGGAATTCAGCTGTGTGGTCGGGGTGTCCGACGTCAGCCTGCAGGTTCGCCGGGGCGAGATCTTCTGCATCATGGGCCTGTCCGGCAGTGGCAAATCCACGCTGATCCGCTTGTTGAACAAACTGATTACCCCCAGCGCCGGCAAGGTGGTGGTGAAGGGCCAGGACCTTTCCACCCTCAACCCCACCCAGCTGCGCCAGGTGCGTGCCCGCCACATCGGCATGGTGTTCCAGAGCGTGGCGCTGCTGCCCAACCGCACGGTGCTGGAAAACACCGCCTTCGGCCTGGAAGTGCAGGGCGTGGGCAAGGCCGAGCGCTACCAGGTGGCCGAGCGCGCGCTGGCCAAGGTCGGCCTCACCGACTGGGCCCAGCGCTACCCCAATGAATTGTCCGGCGGCATGCAACAGCGCGTGGGCCTGGCCCGGGCGATTACCGCCGACCCGGAAATCATCCTCATGGATGAACCCTTCAGCGCCCTTGACCCGCTGATCCGCCGCCAGCTGCAGGACGAGTTCCGCCAGTTGACCAAGGACCTGGGCAAGTCGGCGGTGTTCATCACCCACGACCTCGACGAGGCGATCCGCATTGGCGACCGCATCGCCATCATGAAAGACGGCGTGATCATTCAGGTCGGCACCGCCGAGGACATTGTCCTCAACCCTGCCGATGACTACGTCGCCGAGTTCGTCGCCGGCATTTCGCGCCTGCACCTGGTGAAGGCGCATTCGGTCATGACCCCGGTGGCCGCCTACAGTGCGGCGCACCCTGGCAGCGACCTGTCGCGCCTGAGCAAGACCACCGTCGACGCCGACATCAACGAGCTGATCGGCCTGATCATGACTTCGGACCGTGACGCCCTGGCCGTCACCGACAAGGGCCATGTAGTGGGCATCATCACCCCGCGCGACCTGCTGCGCGGCGTGCAGGGCCTGCCCAACGACTTCGCCCAGGACGTGCCTGAGGCGCTGGTGGAGCGTGCGCAATGAACCTGCCCGGCGTTGCCCAATACAACTTTGCCCAACCCTTTGACGACAGCGTCGACGCCGGCCTGCAATGGTTGGCAGACCACGGCGCCGACTGGTTCGACCTGGCCAACGCGGCCCTCAGGGGCTTGTACCAGGCGGTGCTGGCGCTGCTCGCCTGGCCGCCGTTCTACGTGATCGCACTGCTGATCGCGCTGCTGGGCTGGCGTGCGGTGGGCCGGCGTTTTGCGCTGCTGGCCTTCGTTGCGCTGTTGTGCTGCAACCTCATCGGCCTGTGGCCGGAAACCGTCAGCACCCTGGCCTTGGTACTCACCGCCACGGTGCTGGCGCTGCTGGTGGGCATTCCCCTGGGGGTGGCCGCCGGCCTGGCGCCGCGCCTGGACCGGTTGGTGGACCCGTGCCTGGACCTGGTGCAGACCCTGCCGCCGTACATCTACCTGCTGCCGGCCATTGCCCTGCTGGGCTACGGCCCGGCCACGGCGCTGCTGGCCACCTTCATCGTCGCCGTGCCACCGGTGCTGCGCCTGACCGCCCTGGGCATCCGCATGACGCCGCGCGAGTTCATCGAACTGGGAGACGCCAGCGGCGTTACCGCCGCGCAGATGTTCTTCAAGATCCGCCTGCCGTTCGCCTTGCCCAGCATCATGGCCGGCATCAACCAGAGCCTGATGATGGCCTTCGGCATGGTGGTGATCGCCGGCATCGTCGGCTCCGGCGGCCTGGGTGAATCCATCTACGGCGCGGTGCGCACGCTGGACATCGCCAAGTCGATCAACGCCGCCATCGCCATCGTTATCCTCACCATGATTCTCGACCGCCTGGCGCAGAGTTTCGCCCACAGCAAGGCCGGAGGTGGCCAATGAGCATTGCCGATCTGCGTTTCTCCCCCGGCGAGTACCTGGCGCCCGTGGTGGACTGGCTCAACAGCCACCTGCACCCACTATTCGTGGTCATCAGCCAAATCATCGAGGCCACCTTGGGCGCGGTGCAAGGCGCACTGCTGGCGCCGCCGCCGTTGCTGCTGGTGGCCATCGTCGTGGCGCTGGCGCTGTATTTCGCCAACCGCCGGGTGGCGCTGTTCGCCGGGCTGATGCTGCTGTTCTGCCTGTTCAGCGGCCTGTGGCTGGCGTCCATGCAGACCATCGCCCTGGTGTCGGTGGCGGTGCTGATCTCGGTGGCCGTGGCCTTCCCGCTGGGCGTGCTGGCGGCGCGGGTGAAGCGCGTGGACACGCTGATCACGCCGCTGCTGAACATCATGCAGACGGTGCCGCCGTGGGTGTACCTGATTCCGGCGGTGATGCTGTTCAGCCTGGGCCGCGTGCCGGCGATCATCGCCACCATCGTCTACGGCATTCCGCCGATGCTGCGGCTTACCACCCTGGCGTTCAAGCAGTTGCCCAAGGACCTGCTGGAGCTGGGCCAGGCTTCCGGCGCCTCGCCACGCGACATCCTTTTCAAGATCGAACTGCCCACCGCCGCGCCGACGCTGCTGGTGGGGCTGAACCAGTGCATCCTGTTGTCGCTGGCCATGGTGGTGCTGGCCGGGCTGGTGGGCGCCGGCGGCCTGGGCGCCGAGGTGACACGTGGCCTGACCCGCATGGAAATGGGCCTGGGGCTGCGCGCCGGCCTGGCCATCGTCGCCGTGGCGCTGTTGCTCGATCGCCTGTCCCGGGGCGCGCTGCAGCGCCATTCGCCACGGCAACTGGCCTGAGGAGTCGAGCATGCGCCACAGCTTTTTCTGTATCGATGCCCACACCTGCGGCAACCCGGTGCGCGTGGTGGCTGGCGGCGGCCCGTTGCTGCCGCTGCTGCCCATGGCCGAACGCCGCGACATCTTCGTGCGTGACCATGACTGGGTGCGCACTGCGTTGATGTTCGAGCCGCGTGGCCATGACGTGATGTCGGGCGCCATCATCTACCCCAGCGTGCGCGAGGACTGCGACTTCGCCGTGCTGTTCATCGAGGTCAGTGGCTGCCTGCCCATGTGCGGCGCCGGCACCATCGGCCTGGCCACGGTGGTCATCGAAGAAGGCTTGATCACCCCGCGCCAGCCGGGCCGGCTGGCCATCGAGACGCCGGCCGGGCGGGTCGACGCCGAGTACGTGATGGGCCCGGGCGGGGTTGATTCGATTCGCCTGCGCAACGTGCCCAGCTACCTGCACGCCGCCGACGTGGAAGTGGACGTGCCGGGGGCAGGGCGGCTGGTGGTGGACATTGCCTATGGCGGCAACTTCTACGCAGTGGTTGAACCACAGGCCAACTGGCCGGGGCTGGAGGGCATGGGCAGCGGCGACATCGTCAGCCTCAGCCGGCGCCTGCGCACTGCCCTGGCCCAGGTGTGCCAGCCGGTGCACCCGCTGCACAGCCACATCCACGGCGTGCACCACGCCATCTGGTGCGACGCCCCGCGCAACCCCAAGGCCGATGGCCGCTGCGCGGTGTTCTACGGTGACAAGGCCATCGACCGCTCGCCCGGCGGTACCGGCACCTCGGCGCGCATGGCGCAGTTGGTGGGCAAGGGCCGGCTCAAGGCCGGCGACGCCTACTGGCACGAAAGCCTGATTGGCACGCTGTTCGAGGGGCGCGTAGAGCAGGTGCTGAAGGTGGGCGCGTACGATGGCATCGCCCCAAGCATTGGAGGCTGGGCAAGGATCACCGGGCACAATACAATTTTCGTCGATGACCGCGACCCGTTGGCCCACGGCTTTCAACTGCTTTGACCGGCAGCCACCAATAAGAGAACAACGTGATTTCACACCGTACCACCCCCGTTTCCCGCTCGGCCCCAGCACCGGCACGCCCCGCAGCCCATGCCGCCAGCGCGCGGCAGACCCGCGTGGGCTTCGTGCTGCTGGAGCATTTCTCGCTGCCGGCCTTCACCCAGGCCCTCGACACCCTGGTGACCGCCAACCTGCTGCGCCCCGGCTTGTTCACCAGCACCACACTGGGCCTTGCGGGCGAAGAGGTGACCAGCGACCTGGGCCTGGTGATTCGCCCCGACGCGCTGCTGGCCGCCGTGACGCCTGCGGATTTCGACCTGCTGGTGGTGTGCGGCGGGCACCGTACCGAACTCAAGGCGGACCCTGCGCTGAACGCGTTCATCACCGCCGCCGCCAGCCGTGAGGTCACCCTGGCCGGATTGTGGAACGGTGCCTGGTTCCTGGGCCGTGCCGGGGTGTTGAACGGCTACCGTTGCGTGGTGCACCCCGAACACCGGCCGGCCCTGGCGGAAATTGCCAAGGTGTCGCACGTCACCAGCGAGGCCTTTGTGCTGGACCGCGACCGCCTCACTGCGTCGAGCCCGGCGGGGGCGTTCCAGATGACCCTGGAGTGGATCAAGGGCCTGCACGACAAGGCACTGATCGAAGGCATCGAGGATATTCTGGCGTTCGGCGAGTCGCGTTACCGGCGCCTCAACCCGTCGAAAAACGTCTCGGTGAGCCCGGCGTTGCGCCAGGTCATCGACCTGATGAACGCCAACCTCGAAGAGCCGCTGGAGTTCGCCCAGCTGGCGGCGTACGCCGGGCGTTCGCGGCGGCACATCGAGCGGCTGTTCAAGGAGCAGCTGGGCACCACGGCCCAGCGGTATTACCTGGAAGTGCGCATCATCGAGGCGCGGCGCCTGCTGCAGCACACCGAGCTGTCGATGGTGGAAGTGCTGGTGGCCTGCGGCTTCGTCTCGCCCAGCCATTTCAGCCGCTGCTACAGCGGCTACTTCGGCTACCGGCCGTCCAAGGAAACCCGATTCGTCAAATGATCTGTGGGAGCTGGCTTGCCAGCGAGCTTTTCGGGCCTCAACGGCTCGCTGGCAAGCCAGCTCCCACAAGGCCCGCCGCCAACCGCGGCAAACACTCATCACAAGGCACTTCCAACTTCATCGCCAGCAAATCATCGGCGCGGGTTTTGCCCAGATTGATCGCCACCACCGGCCGGCCGCGTTCGGCCACCGCGCGGCACAGGCGGAACGCCGAATAGGCCATCAACGACGAGCCCACCACCAACAGCCCAGGCGCCGCGCTGGCCAGGGCCATGGCCCGCTCGGCCGTGGGCGTGGCCACGTTTTCGCCAAAAAACACCACGTCAGGCTTCAGCCGCTGCCCATGGCAATGCGGGCACACCGGTACCTTGAAGCGCGCCTCGAAGCGCGGGTCCAGCAGGGTGTCGCCGTCTGGCGCCTGGGTGGCATCGACGCCGGCCAGGTAGGGGTTCTCGGCCTCCATCACCACCTGCACGGCATCGCGTTGCTGGCGTTGGCCGCAGTCCAGGCACAGCACCCGGTGCAGGTTGCCGTGCAGTTCCACCACCCCGGTGCTGCCGGCCTGGTCGTGCAGGCCGTCGACGTTCTGGGTGATCAGCCCGCTGATCAACCCGCGCCCCTGCAACCCGGCCAGCGCCTGGTGGGCGACATTGGCGCGGGCCTGGCGCACCTTCGGCCAGCCGAGCATGGCCCGCGCCCAGTAGCGCTGGCGCAGGGCGGCGCCGCTGAGGAATTCCTGGTACATCATCGGCGCGCGGCCGCGGCGCACGCCCTCGCGGTCGCGGTAGTCGGGAATGCCCGAGGGCGTGCTGATGCCTGCGCCGGTCAGCACCACGAAGGGCTGCGCGGCCATCAGCGTGCACAGGGTGTGGAAGTCACTCATGGGCAGGCTCCGCAAAAGAAACCAGCATAGCGCTTATGCCGCGCGGTAGCGCAAGGCCTCCACCAGCGCCGCCAGTGCCGGCGGCGTCTGGCGGTGGCCGGGGTAGTACAGGTAGAAGCCTGGGAACAGTGGGCACCAGGCTTGCAACAGGCGCACCAGCTTGCCGCTGGCCAGGTGCTGGCCCACCTGTTCTTCCAGGGCGCAGGCGATGCCCAGGCCATCCACTGCAGCCTGCACCACCAGGCCGTTGTCGTTGAACACCAGCGGGCCATCCACCTTGACCCGCAGCGGCCGGCCCTTGTGCGCGAACTCCCATTGGTACAGGGCCTGGCTGCTGGCCAGGCGGTAGTTGATGCAACGGTGCGCCGTCAGCGCCTGCGGCGTTTTCGGCGTGCCATGGGCCGCCAGGTAGGCGGGGGAGGCCACCACCGCGCCGCGCAGGTCGGGGCCGATGCGCACCGCCACCATGTCTTTCTCCACCGACTCGCCAAAGCGGATACCGGCGTCGAAGCGCTGCTCGACGATGTCGGTGAAACGCTCATCCACGTTGATTTCCACGCGGATGTCCGGGTACCGGGCCAGGAAGGCGGGCAGGGCGGGGCCCAGGATCGACACGGCCGCCTGGTGCACGGTGGTGATGCGCACACTGCCGGCCGGGGTGGCGCGCAGCTCGCCCAGGGCGCCCAGTTCGGTGGCGATGGCGGCGAACGACGGGCGCAGGGTTTTCAGCAGCCGCTCGCCGGCCTCGGTGGGCGCCACGCTGCGTGTGGTACGGGTCAGCAGGCGCAGCCCCAGGCGGCTTTCCAGGCCACGAATGGCGTGGCTCAGGGCCGACGGCGACATACCCAGGCGCCCGGCGGCGCGGGTGAAACTTTGCTCGTCAGCCACCGCGACGAAAGCTGCCAGGTCGTTCAGTTCATCACGTTTCATTGCTGCATCCTGCTCACAAGGCCATGCCGATTATGCTGTCTAGTCGCATGATGATAGCGCTTTTACCATGGCGGCTCACTGACAGAAAGGACACCACGCAATGAACGGACACGACCCGATCGCCACCACCCGCCTGGGTGCCCACGGCCCGCTGGTGGGCGTGCAGGGCCTGGGCTGCATGGGCATGAGCGAGTTCTATGGCGCCAGCGACCGCGACGAGTCGCTGGCCACCCTGAACCTGGCGCTGGACCGTGGCGTCAGCCTGATCGACACCGCCGACATGTACGGCAGCGGCGACAACGAACGCTTTATCGGCCCGGCCATCCGCGCGCGCCGCGCCGACGTGCTGATCGCCAGCAAGTTCGGCTTCGTGCGCACACCCGGCGAGGGCCTGAATTTCACCCTCGACAACCGCCCCGAGTACATTCGCAGCGCCATCGACGCCACCTTGCGCCGGCTGAACATCGAGACCCTGGACCTGTACTACATGCACCGCCGGGTCAAGGACGTGCCGCTGGCAGAGTCGGTGGGCGCCATGGCCGAACTGGTCACTGCCGGCAAGGTGCGTTACCTGGGATTGAGCGAGGTGACGGCTGAGGAGCTGCAGGAGGCCCACAGCATTCACCCCATCACCGCGGTGCAAAGCGAATGGTCGTTGTTCGCCCGCGACGTAGAAGCCGAGGTGGTGCCCATGGCCGCGGAGCTGGGCATTGCCTTCGTACCTTACGCGCCGTTGGGCCGGGGCATGTTGACCGGCGCTGGGCTGAGCGGCGCCGAGGGTGATATTCGTGGCTTGCTGCCGCAGTTTGGCGGCGCGGCCGGTGAGCACAACCGCCAGCTGGCGGCGCAGGTCACGGCCTTGGCCGGGCAGTTGGGGGTGACGGCGGCGCAGGTGGCGCTGGCCTGGGTGCACCAGCGGGCGCAGGTGCATGGGCTGACCGTGGTGCCCATTCCAGGCACCCGGCGCCGGGTGCGGTTGCAGGAAAACCTGGCGGCGCTGACCCTGCGCCTGGATGCCCAGGCATTGGCCAGCCTGGATGCGCTGGCGGCATCCGTGCAGGGCCAGCGGTTAGTCTAATCCCCCCCAAACCCGTAGCAGCTGCCGCAGGCTGCGTCTTGCCCCCACAGCGCAGGGGCCTTGGACGCGGCCTGCGGCCGCTGCTACGGGAGGTTGCGGTGTGGCTTCTTCACTTTCACCGTCGGCCGGAACAACAGGCTCAACAAAAACATCACCGTCCTGAAATCCAGCAACTTCAACGCCGCCCGCGCTTCCTCGGGGCGTACCTTGGCGATCATCGGCATGGCGCCGAAAATCTTGCCCTTCAACACCAGCTCGTTGCCGCTGCGTTCGATGGTGCTTACGGCCATCAGCTCACTGTTATCGCTGCCAAAAATCTTCATCATCAGTTCCTCGTCACTCGCTCGAAATCCATGCCCAGGTCATCGAACATCTTGATGGCCGTGCCACGCCCCGCGCCGAACACACCGCCGCCGGGGTGCATGAACGGCCCCACCAGGTACAGGTTGTCCAGCCCCGGCACGCTCAGGCGGCCCAGGTCGGGCGTGGGGCGGTGGGCGAAGTTCTGGTAGAAGTAGGGCGCCACGCCGTGCACGTCGCCCTTGACCATGGAATTGGGCGAGCTGCGCTCAAGGTCCAGCGGCGAGCACACGGTGCGGGCAATGATGTTGTCGGGCGTCAGGTTCTTCACGAACTTGCGGTAGGCCGCAAGGCTCAGGTCGCCGAACTCTTCCTTGTACTCGTCCCAGCGCGCGGCGCCGCCTTCGGCCAGGTTGTAGGGGGCGAAGGTCATGCCGTGGAACATGCCCTTGCCGGCGGGCACGCGGGTGGGGTCGTTGATGCTTTCGTCGCCGCCGGCCACCAGCCTGCGCCTGGACACGCGGCCGCGGCGCAGCTCGTCGAAGTCGTCGAGCATGTCACTCAAGCGGTCGCTGCTCATCATGGTCAGCATGGTCGCCCGGCCGACGTCGGGGCCCGCGTGGAATTGGGCCTTGTTGTGCAAGTCGTAATGGCTGACGAACAGGCTGAACGGCGCCAGGCTGGCGCGTTCGGCGCGTTGCACCACGCCGGCGTCCAGGCCCTCGACGAAGCGGCTGATGACGTGCGGGTGCAGCGCGCCTATCACCGCGTCGCGGGCCAGTATGCGTTCGCCATCGCTCAGCTCCACGCCGGCGGCGCGGCCGTCGCTGACGATCACCTTGCGCACCTCGCTGTTGACCCGAATTTCGCCGCCGTAGTGTTCGATGCAGCGCGCCAGCGCCTCCGACAGCTTGCCGCTGCCGCCCACCGGCTGCGACACGCCGTGGCTGTGCATGATACCGACGAAGGCGTACACGCCCATGCCGGTGCCCAGTTCGTCAGGCATCTGCAGGTTCTCGGCAATCACCCGCAGCAGGTGGATCTTGACCTTATCGTGCTCGAACAGGTGGTCGATGATGTCCAGGGTGCTGCGCTGCATGGCGTCGAACAGCTCGCGGCCTTCCAGGCTCTGGTCGAGCATGGCCACCATGGCGCCCATGGGCAGCGGCGGCGAGTAGAAGCCCGAGAGGAACATGGGCAGCAGGCCCATGGCTTTCAGCGCCAGGCGCCGGTAGGTCTCGGCGTCGCGCGGCGACACGCTGGCAATCGACTCGCAGGCCTTGTCCAGGTCGCGGTAGGTGATCAGCGCGCTGCCGTCTTCGAAGACCGTGGCGTGGGGGATGTCGGAGTAGTTGTATTTCAGGCCGAAGTGCTTGAACAGGCCCAGCTCGTCCTGGGTGATCATGGGGTTGCCCTGAATCATGATGTGCACGCTTGAGTGCTCGTCATGCCAGAAACCGGGCGTGTTAAGCTGGCGCGTCGACACGCCACCGCCCACGTAGTCCTTGCGCTCCAGCACCAGGACCTTCTTGCCGGCCTTGGCCAGGTAGGCCGCGGCCACCAGCCCGTTGTGCCCGCCGCCGATGGCGACGACATCGTAGTGATTCATGTGGACCTTCCGCGTCATTGTTGTTCTTGTCAGTCAGCTCATTGGCTGTGGCGGCGATGATGGAGCAGGCGTGCAGCGCGCGGAAGATCGCACTTTTATGTGGGTGGGTTACCTGAATGTGCGTACCCCCCCTGCCAATAACAAGGAATACCCCGTGAACGACGACGCCCAACGGCAGGCCCTGGACCAACTGCGCGCCCGCGTGCAGCACAACGGCAACGACCCCCAGGGCCCCATCCGCGAAACCCTGGCGCGCCTGGGCGACCGCTGGAGCCCGCTGCTGTTGCTGATACTGCGCCACGGCATGCTGCGTTTCACCGAGCTGCAGCGCGAGGTCAACGCCATGGCCGACAGCGAGCTGTCCCAGCGCATACTCACCCTGAAACTGCGCGCGCTGGAGCGCGACGGCATGCTGCAGCGCACCGTGATCCCGACCATTCCGCCGCAGGTGGAGTACCGCCTGACGCCGCTGGGGATGGAGCTGGTGGCGCGGCTGGAAGGGTTGGTGGGCTGGCTGGAGCAGCAGGCGCCGACGATCGAGGCGGCGCGGGTGGCGTACGATCAGGCCTGACGCGCGGCAACGGCTACGCTTGTGGTTGGATCATTTTGCGTCGAGGCACCTCATGAAACAGCCATCCGCCGACCATCCCATCACCGTCAGCCCGCTGGGCGGCACGCTGGAAGTGCAGTTCCACGGCACCACCATCGCCCGCACCTCGCGCGCGCTGGCGCTCAAGGAGGCGCATTACCCGCCGGTGTATTACGTACCGCGTACGGATATCGTCGCCAAGCACTTCCAGCGCACGGCGCATTCCAGTTATTGCCCGTACAAGGGCCAGGCCAGTTATTTCAGCCTGGTGGCGGGGGAGCAGGGCAGCGAGAACGCGGTGTGGAGTTATGAAAAACCCTATCCCGCGGTGGCCGGTATCGAGGGCTACGTGGCCTTCTACCCCGACCGCGTAACGTTCACCACAACCCCGTAGCAGCTGCCGCCAGGCTGCGTCCAGCGGCGTGCCAGCAGAACGGGTGGCGCCGGTGACGCGGCCTGCGGCCGCTGCTACGGGGGTAATGGTCAGGATTTGGCGGCTATGCCGTGGGCTTTTGTAGGACGCTTCTGAAATAATACCCCGCGCGGATTTCGCGCTTGTTCTGGTTCCGGGGCTGCCATTACCCTCCGTTCGCCGCTGCCACTGCAGTGGTCGGGTTTTAGCAGACCTGCAATGAATCTTGGATCAAGCGCCGGTTCACGGCCAGCTGACGCACCGCGTGTGTTCGCTGGCCCGCCTTTATGGCAGCTGTGCGTGGGGCATCTTCGGATGCGCCGGGTTCGTTCCTTGATTCCTCGGTCTGCTAACCCGCGTACAGCCGCCACCCTCCGTCCGTTTAGCAGCGGCAGGGGTGGGGCCACATGAATTAAGGAACGCAAGAAATGGACGACCTGACCCCCGATACCCCGCGCATCACCCACAACCACCCCTTCGGCATCAGCGACAGCGACGACCAGCCGCTGTTCTGCATTCCCGAAGGCGCCCGGGCCGAAGACGCCCTGGCCCACGCCTCGCTGCTGCTCAAGGGCGCCTACGAAACCACCTACGAACTGACCGACATCGGCCTTGGCCATTCCGGCCTGCTGTGGGCGGTGCTGCACCTGGTGGAAAGCGCCAAGGCGCTGGTGGATGCGGTGGCAGTGCAGCCCCGCGCCTGACTGCCGTGACGCGGCCTTGCGGCCGCTGCTACGAACCCCCGAGCACCCGCCGCGCCGGCCCCGCCGGCCGGGCACC